>DAHWPS010000203.1:0-105177 GCA_027342785.1 Acidimicrobiaceae bacterium | reverse complement strand
CCGGAGGTCGAAAGGCCAATGGAGGGGAGAGGAAGACCGCCCAGGCACGTACTGCTGGGGACTGCTCCTTTGATCGGGAAGCTGCTGTCGCCACCGGCTCTGTCATCAGTCTTGGCGGAGCCTCATCCAGCCCCAAGAAGGCGGTGGCCTGATGCCTCTGGCATCTGTCCGTGACAGTGGCACGGCTGGGATACCAGCCGCCCGAGACGCCCGGAGACGGGCCTCAAGGTCAGTGAGATATTCGCTGATAGTTCGGGGAACGGTCAGTGGTGCAGGGGCAGGACTCGAGCCGTCAGACACCCAGGCTGTCCCGGGCCGCCCACTCGAACACCCGATAGGGGAGCAGGCGGCGAGCCAGGATCCCCACCCGCTCACCGGCCTTGCCCACCGAGACGTGGCGCGGCGGCCGGTCGCTCTGGATGACGCGCTCCACCACCGCAGCGACCTGCTCGGCAGGCACGCCGCGAGCCTCGTCGGCTTCCATCACGGCGATTGCCCGGCGGGCAGCGGCGGCGTAGGGACTGGGAGCCCGGCTCGGGTCGGTCGCCGGATTGCTCGCTCGGCTGGGGTCGGTACCGGCAGTGTGGTTCGCGGCCCCGGCGGCCCCGGCGGCCCCGGCGGCCCCGGCGGCCCCGACCGAGCGGCGGCGAGCGGTGAACTCGGTCCGGACGTTCCCCGGCTCTACCAACGTCACGTGCACGCCGAACGGCGCCACCTCGTAGGCCAAAGCCTCGGCGTAGCCCTCCAGGGCGAATTTGCTGGCGGAGTAGAAGGCCTGGAAGGGGATGGCGACCACCCCCCCGATGGAGCTCATGAGCACGATGCGGCCGCCTTGCTGGGCGCGCATCGCAGGCAAGGCGGCGTTGACGACCCGTACGGCTCCCCAGAAGTTGGTCTCGAGCTGATCTTTGGCGTCGGTGATCGGCGTTTCTTCGACAGCGCCGGCCAGCCCCCACCCCGCACAGGCGACGACGACGTCGAGCCGCCCGTGCTCGGCCAGCACCGCCTGCACGCCGTCGACAACCGAGTCGTCCCGATCGACGTCCATCACGAGCGATGTCCACCGCACACCGGTCGTCTCTCGCCGGCTGGCGCCGACGACCGTCCGGCCGGACCGGCCGTTTTGGCTGGATTGGCCGACCTTTCCCGTGCCGCCCGGTCGATGCAGGCGATCGGCGCACGCCCGGCCGATCCCAGCCGAGGCGCCGGTGACGAGGATGACCTGGTCCATCACGCGCTCCATCGGCCTGTCCGGCAACACAGGCCATGCGACCCACGCACCCTCCGCACCCTCCGCACGTCCTGTACCTCCAAGACTCTCAGTTCCCCGCTGCGCGCTGCGCTCAGTTTGCTGCTGCCCGCTGCGCGCTGCGCTCAGTTCCCCGCTGCGCGCTGCGCTCTGCGGCCTGCCACCAGGCACATCTGGTGTCGGGCAAACCGACGCTACCGCACCCGAAGTGCACGGTCTCCAGGCTCTTTGCACCAGTTGCCGCCACAGGCGTACCGGGGACTGCCACGCCTCTCTTGGGTGACGCCTGCAGGGCCACTGGTGCCCGCAGCCCGCTCGCGGCTAGCCTGGCACCAGTGGCCCAAGCCACCGGTCCCGTCGGCGCCACCGGGGCGGCTGGTGCCTCGGGCACGGCGACCGGCGCAGCGCGAGCTGCGTCCGTCGCGTCGGCGCAATTGAGCGCGAAGCGACCGAGGAGAGCGAGACCATGCCCGAGATCGTCCTGGAAGCCGAAGTCGGCCGTACGGTCGGTTCGCGCGCCACTCGCCGGTTGCGCGCCTCTGGTCGGATACCGGGCATCGTCTATGGCCACGGCACCGAGCCGGTGCCGGTGAGCGTCGCAGCGAAGGACCTGCGGATCGCGCTGTCCGGCGAGTCCGGCTCGAACACCCTGCTCACACTCAAAGCCGGCGAGCAGTCGTTCCTCACGCTGGCGCGTGACATGCAGCGGCACCCGGTGAAGGGGACCGTCGTCCACGTCGACTTCCAGATCGTCCGGCGTGACGAGGTCATTGCCGCCGAAGTGCCGATCACCCTCGTCGGCGAGGCGCTGGAGGTCCACCACGGCGACGGCCTCGTGGACCAGCAGCTCTTCAACCTCCCCGTCCGGGCCCGGCCGGCCGACATCCCTGCGGTCATCGAGCTCGACGTGTCCGAGCTGACTATCGGGGGCGCGCTGCGCGTCGCCGACCTCCGGCTGCCCGCGGGTGTGACGACCGACCTCGAGGACGACGTCGCTGTCGTCACCGGGCAGCCACCGCGGGTGCAGACGCTCGAGACCGAAGGCGGCGGTGGCGAAGGAGCCGAAGCCGGCGCTGCCTCGGCAGAGACCGACACGGCGGCAGCGCCCGCCGAAGGCTGACCCCTGCCGAGCCCAGCTCTCCCCGGCAAGGGCGCGGCACCCGAGGCGGCAGCCCGCCGGGGGACGCCGGCCGACTGGGTGGTGGTCGGCCTCGGGAACCCCGGTGCCGAGTTCGCGGGTACGCGCCACAATCTCGGAGCCGAGGTGGTCGCCAACTTGGCCGTCCGTCATGGGGATGGCTCTTTGCGAGCCGAGAAAGGCATGCCGGACCTGCTCGCGGCGGCTGACGTCTGCGGGCAGCGGGTGGTCTTGGCCATACCGACCACGTACATGAACGACTCGGGCGCCGCAGTCCGCCCGCTCCTGCGGCGTTTCGGAGTGGTCGACACCTGGCGGTTGATCGTGGTCCACGACGAGCTCGACCTGCCCCCGGGGGCGCTGCGGGTCAAGGCGGGTGGCGGCACCGCCGGTCACCGCGGGCTCGAGTCCATACGAGCACACCTGCACACCCTCGACTTCCTGCGAGTGCGGGTCGGCATCGGCAAGCCGCCGGGGCACCAATCGGGGGCTGACTACGTCCTGCACCGGCCCTCCAGGGCCGAACGGGCGGAGATCGACCTCGGGATCGCCCTTGCCGCCGATGCGGTCGAGACGATCATCGACCACGGTACCGACGCGGCGATGAACCGTTTCCACGCGACGTCGTGATGGACCCGATGGGCGCCGCGGACTCCTCGTCGAAAGAGCCACCGCACCGAGCCCCTCTCTCGGCTTTGGTGGAGCAGGTGCGAGCGCTTGGCGTCGTCACCGAGATCGCCGGCCGGTCCGGCGCGGTGCTGGCCGTCGCCAGCCCGGCCCAGGCGTTCGTGCTGGCGGGGCTCGCTCGCCTGAGTGCCCGGCGCCCACTCCTGGTGGTCACCCCGACGGCTGCCGCTGGGGAGCGGCTCGCACGCGACCTCGCATGCTTTGCCGACGGCACCGCAGGATCCGAGCCAGAGACCGCGGCAGCGGGGGCCCACGGCTCTGCGCAGGACACCGTCGGGTCGTACTGCGACCCGGTTGTGACGCTGCCGGCCTGGGAGACCTTGCCGTTCGAGAGAGTGAGCCCCGAAGTGGCGACCATGGGGCGCCGGCACGCCGTCTTGTGGCACCTCTCGGGTGGGCGTGGGCCAACGACGCCGTCGCTGGTGGTGGGCTCGGCACGCGCCGTCCTCCAACGCCTCGCCTCGCCGGCCGGGGTCGCGCCACCAGAGGAGGTGATCCTCGGCGCCCCGGTGGATACCGATGCCCTCGTCGCCCGCCTGGTGGCCCTGGGGTACCGCAGAGAGCACCAGGTGGAGCACTGCGGCGAGCTGGCAGTGCGCGGCGGCATCATCGACGTCTTCCCCTCGACCTCGGACCGCCCCGTGCGCATCGACCTCTACGGGGACGTGGTCGACCGCCTTGCGATCTTCGACGTGGCCGACCAGCGTTCGGTGCGCCAGGTGGCGGCGGTGCACTTCTACGGATGCCGCGAGCTCCTGCCGTCACCGGCGGTCCGGGAGCGAGCCGAGCACCTGATGTCCGAGGAGCCGTGGGGCCGCGCTCAGTGGGAGCGGCTGGCCTCGGGGGAGATCTTCGACGGGATGGAGGCCTGGCTCCCCTGGGTGGTGCCGGACGAGGCCGTTGCGACGGACCTTCTCGGCCCCGACGCGCTGGTGGTTGTCGTCGACCCCCGGCGCGTGCGGGACCGAGCCGCCGAGCTCGCCGACGAAGAGGCGGCACTCGCCTCGTCTCTGGCATCGACCTGGGGGGCGGCGCCAGGAGCAGGAGGGTTCCCCCGTCTCACCCTCTCTCTCGACCGGCTGCTCGCCCGCACCGCCGCAGCATCGCTCACGGTCGTCCCGGTTGCCGACAGTCCCGACGTGCCGGCGGTCGAGGTGCGAAGGATCGAGCCGGTGGCCGGTGACGCCGCCCGCCTGGCCCGGCAGGTCACGAGCCTGCTCGACGACGGGTACTCGGTGACGTTGTGCTCACCGACCGAAGCCGGCGCCGCGAGGTTGTCGGCAGTGCTCGGCGGCGAAGGACTGACGGTCCCGGTCGTCGACGCCCCGGCCCCACGGGGCACGGCCGCGGTGGTGACGGCGGATCTGAGCGAGGGGTGCGTCATCCCCGAGGTCCGGGTGGCACTGGCATCCGAGTCCGACCTCACCGGTCGGCGCACCGTCCATCGGCGTCCTCGACCGCGCGCCCGTCCGACCGTCGGGTTCTTCGATGACTTGGCACCGGGCAGCTTCGTGGTCCACCGCCAGCACGGCGTGGCGCGTTACGCCGGTGTCACCACGCGCACGGTGGCCGGGACGTCGCGCGACTACCTCGTGCTCGAGTACCGGGGGAGCGATCGCCTGTACCTCCCGGTCGACCAGATCGAGTCGGTCACCCCCTACGGCGGGGGCGAGACCCCGACCCTGTCCAAGATGGGCGGTTCCGACTGGCACAAGACCCGCGCCCGGGCCCGGGCCGCCGCGGGGGAAGTGGCGCACGAGCTGGTGCAGCTCTACCGGCGGAGGCTCGAAGTCACCGGCCACGCGTTCGCACCCGACACGCCCTGGCAGGCCGAGATGGAGGCGGCGTTCCCCTACGCCGAGACCGCAGACCAGCTCCGAGCGATCCAGGAGGTCAAGCTCGACATGGAGCAGCCGCGGCCCATGGACCGCCTCGTCTGCGGCGACGTGGGGTTTGGCAAGACCGAGGTCGCCGTGCGGGCGGTCTTCAAGGCGGTCCAGGACGGGACCCAGGCCCTGGTCCTGGTCCCCACGACGCTCCTCGCCAGCCAGCACCACCTCACGTTCTCCGAGCGCTTCGCCTCCTACCCGGTCCGGGTCGAGCTGCTCAGCCGCTTCTTGTCCGGCGCCCAGGCGCGCCGGGTGGTGGCCGGTCTGGCCGATGGCTCGGTCGACGTGGTGATCGGCACCCACCGCCTGCTGGCGAGCGACATCGTGTGCAAGAACTTGGGCCTGCTCGTCGTCGACGAGGAGCAGCGGTTCGGCGTATCGCACAAGGAAGCGGTGAAAAGATTGACCGAAGGAGTCGACGTCCTCACGCTGACGGCAAGTCCCATTCCCCGAACGCTCGAGATGTCCCTCACGGGCATCCGAGACCTGTCGATGGTGAACACGCCGCCGGCCGATCGCCAGCCGATCCTCACCTACGTCGGCGAGTACGACGAAGCAGCGGTCTCATAGGCCATCCGCAGAGAGCTGCTCCGGGAGGGCCAGGTGTTCTAAGTCCACAACCGGGTCGTCGACATCGATGCCGTGGCCGAGCGGCTTCGAGCCGTCGTCCCCGAGGCCAGGATCGCAGTCGCCCACGGCCAGATGGACGAGGGGAGCCTCGAACAGGTGATCATGGACTTCTGGGATCGCGAGTTCGACGTGCTGGTCTGTACGACGATCATCGAGTCGGGGATCGACATGCCGACCGTGAACACGCTGGTCGTGGACCGGGCCGACCTGCTCGGGCTGGGACAGCTCCACCAGCTCCGGGGCCGGGTGGGCCGGGCCGGGCAACGGGCCTACGCCTACCTGTTCCATCCTGCCGACCGGGTGCTCACCGAGCAGGCCTACGAGCGGCTGCGCACGGTGGGCGAGCACACCGAGCTCGGTTCGGGGTTCAAGATCGCCATGCGGGACCTGGAGATCCGCGGGGCCGGCAACCTGCTGGGTTCGGACCAGTCGGGCCACATCGCCGCCGTCGGGTACGACCTCTACGTGCAGCTCGTCGCCGAAGCGGTTGCCGAAGAGCGCGGCGAGCCCCGACCTCGCCCCGCGAACGTGTCCCTCGACGTGCCTGGAGACGCGCACCTCCCCGCCAGCTACGTGCCGGCCGAGGACGCCCGGCTCGAGGCCTACCGGCGCCTGGCCGCGGCCGAGGACGATGCGGCCCTCGACGACCTCGCCGACGAGTGGCGGGACCGTTTCGGCCCGCTCCCGCCTGCTGCCGAAGGGCTCCTGGCGATCGCCCGGCTGCGCGTCGAATGCCTGCGTACCGGGATAGAGGATGTCTCGGTGACGACCGCCCGCCCGGGTGCCCGGCCTCCTACGGCCCGGCTCTCCCCGGTGCACCTGGCGCCCAGTGCCCAGGTGCGCCTGCGCCGCCTGGTCCCCGGGGCGGTCTTCCGGGAGGAGCTGGGGCAGCTCGTCGTCCCCCTCGACGATACGGCCCGACCTGCAGAGGTGCTGCGGCGGCTCGTGTCCGACCTTCTCCCAGTAGGCGAGCTCGGAGCCCAATCTCCCCGGGGAGCGGGAGGGCAGGCGAGCGCCCAGGCGAGCGTCCAGGCGAGCGTCCGCACGGGTGGGCAGGACCCCAGCCGATAGCATGCCTGAGTCGTGAAGCGCTTCGCAGTCCTCCTGGTAGTGGTGGCCGCCGTCGTCGCCTACGCGGCGTTCCGCGTCCCCGCGGTCGCCGCAAGCGTGAACGGCACTCCCATCACCCGCTCGTCGCTCGACGCCGACCTCTCGGCCATCGCCGGCAGCCCGGCGTACCAGTGCTTCCTCAGCGCCGACCTCCAGCTCACCGGGCAAGCGTCGAGGGCACTTCCCGGGATCGAAGGTGCGGGCGGCTCCTCTGGAGCCACAGGCGTGTACGACGCAGACTTCGTCCGGTACTGGCTGAGCCAGCGAATGAGCTTCGCCCTGGAGGCCCAGGCAGTCGCGGCCATGCACCTTTCGGTCGGCTCGGGCGCACTGGCGCTCGGTCGTGCCACCCTGGTCCAGCAGATCACGCAGGTGTACTCCACATACCAGTCCGACACCGGCGTGAGCTGCGGTGCCACTGCCCAGTCCCTCCTGGCCGCGCTCCCCGCTCCCTTCGTCGCCGAACAGGTCCAGGCGCAGGCCGACCAGGACGTGCTTCTCGCCCATGAGGCGGGCTACAGCCTCGACACAGCCTCGCTGCGCCTCTACATGGCTGGCCACGCCCAGGAGTTCGACACGGTGTGCGTGAGCGGGGTGGCCTTCACTTCGGAGAGCGCCGCTGCCCAAGCGCGGGCCTCGGTGACCGGCGGGGCATCCCTGGCATCGACGGGCACCGTCACCCCGATCGGCTGTGCCCTGCGGATCTCGTTCCCCTCGTCGCTGGCGCAAGTGGCCATCCTCCCGGTGGGCCAGGTGTCCCAGCCGGTAGCCGAGGGGACAGGGGGTCCCTACGTCCTCCTGGAGGTGACCAGCGTGACGCCGTCCACGCTCGCCAGTGCCAAGTCGGCAGTGGAGGACGCCATGCTTTCCTCGGGCTCGTCGCAAACCACGGCGCTCCTGCGGGCGGCCAATGCCCGGGCCCGCGTCACCGTCGATCCCCGCTATGGCCAGGTCACCCCTGGCAGCATCCTGGTGAGCCCCCCGAAGAGCCCCCCGGCGGCCTCGGTGCTCGATCCGTCGGCCGCCACACCGTCGAGCGCCACCGCGGAGTCGCGGCGCACAGCTTCGCCGGTCACTGGGGGCTGACCCGGTGCCACCCCGGCGGCGACGTTCGGGTGGCACGGACCCGGTCGCGTCCGGCACCGGCGAAGCGGCTCGCCGCGGCGGGCGGGTCCGTCCGGCTGCATCGGGGGCGCGTGGGGGAGCTCGTGAGCCCGGAGGGCAGCCCTCGGGCGGTGGACAGGAACCGGGCGGTGGACAGGAACCGGGCAGGCCGAGCGAACCCCGGCCGCGGGTGACCGTGGTCGGGCTCGGACCGGCGGGTCCCGAGCTGCTCACCATCGCAACCCGCACGGTGCTCGCCACCGCCGACTCGGGCTTCCTGCGGACCCGCCGCCATCCGGCGGCGGTAGGGCTCACCGGGGTCGAGTCGTTCGATCACCACTACGACGCCGCGAGCACCTTCGACGAGGTGTACAGCCGGATCGTCGAGGACCTGGTGGCCGCCGCGCAGCGATCGGCAGCCGGCGGACGCGGTGGCCACGTTGTCTACGGGGTGCCCGGTTCTCCGCTGGTGGCCGAGCGCACGGTCGAGATCCTCCGCTCCGATCCCCGTGTCGCGGTGACCGTGATCCCGGCCCTGTCCTTCCTCGACCTGGCGTGGGACCGCCTGGGCCTGGACCCGGTGTCGTCTCGCGTACGGGTGGTCGACGGCATGGAGTTCGCCCAAGCAGCCGCCGGTGACCCCGGACCGCTCCTGGTCGCCCAGTGCTGGTCCACGGCGGTGCTCTCGAGCATCAAGCTGGCCTTGGACTCGGATCGTCCCGGGGCACCGCGGGTGGCGACCGTGCTCCACCATCTCGGGCTGGAGGACGAGTGGGTGGGCACCGTCGCGCTGGACGATCTCGACCGGTCCGTAGTGCCCGACCACCTGACCTCGGTGTACATCCCCGCCATGGGCTCACCGCTCGCAGGTGAGCTGGTCGCGCTCGATGCCCTGGTGCGGCGGCTGCGCCAGGACTGCCCGTGGGACCGCCAGCAGACCCATGCGACGCTGGCCCGCCACCTGCTCGAAGAAGCGTACGAGGTGGTCGACGCGATCGACACGCTCGACGTCTCGCAGGCGGCTTCGGGCGAGGCTCCCGCCGCAGGCGACTCCTTCGAGCACCTCGAAGAGGAGCTCGGTGACTTGCTCTTCCAGATCTACTTCCACGCGTCGCTCGCTGCAGAGGCTGGGCGATTCACGTTGGCCGATGTCGCTCGCGGGGTCCGCGACAAGCTCGTGGCTCGCCATCCCCATGTGTTCGGTGGCGTCTCGCTGCCCGACGCGGCGGCGGTCGAGTCTCACTGGGAGTCGGCCAAGATGGCCGAGAAGGGCCGGCAGAGCGTGACCGAGGGGATCCCCGCTGCCTTGCCGTCCCTCGCCGCGGCCGCGCAGCTCCAGCGGCGTGCGATCGGCGTCCAAGGCATCGAGCTGCCCGGGTTCGAACAGGAGCGGGAGTGGCTCGTCTCTGCGCTGGCCCAGCTCCCCTCGCCACCGCGCGCCGCCGGATCGGCTCCCGGAACCGGCTCGGCTCCCGGAACCGGCTCGGGCTCTCGAACGGGCTCCGGGGACTCCGATGACGGCGCCCTCCTTCGCCAGGTGGGGGCCCTCCTGTGGAGCGTGGCCGATCTCGGTCGGCAGCTCGGTGTGGAGCCTGAAGACGCGTTGCGGGCCACGGCACGGCGGTTCCGCGAGCACGTCCGGGCGGCCGAAGCCCGTCACCCCGGGCAGCTCGACGCCTAGCGTGGACCTGTCGGGCGCGGAACCCCCTGCCGCCAGGCGAGGACCCCGTCATCGCCGGCCGACGCGGCTGCGCCGGGCCATCGGACCCGACACCTCGTCAAAGGTGCTTGCCGGCACTGTCGTCGCACTGCTCTTGTGCGTGGTGGTCCTCGGATCGATCACCGCCGTGCGCAACCCCCGCTGGTCACCGATCGACGAGGCCGCGCACTTCTCGTACATCGAGCAGATCGCCCAGCACGGATCGCTGCCGGTTCTTGGCAAGACCTTCGTGTCAGAGCCGGTGCTCGCGATCGGGCAGGGGCGGTACCCCCGGCAGGCAACCGTCAGCGCCCGCCACGACGGGCTCACCGGGCTCAGCTACGAGGCGTTCCAGCCCCCGCTCTACTACGCGCTCGCGGTGCCGGTGTTCGACCTCAGCTCCAACTACGAGACGAAGGCCATCCTGCTCAGGTTCTTCGACTTGGCCCTGCTCCTGGTCTCCATCGGGCTCTTCGCACGGCTCTGCCGGCTGATGCTGAAGCGTCAGTGGCTCTACGGGATGGCGGCGGGGATGGTGGCATTCGCCTTGCCCGGCGTCGTCGTGCTGTCGGTCCTCATCTCCAATATGGCTCTCGAGACCCCGCTCGTCATTGCCTGCGTCACCGAGTTGTGGCTGGCCTGGGAGCGCACATCGACGGCCCGCGTGCTGAGCGCGGGGGTCCTGCTCGGGCTCGCGCTGCTCACCGACCTCTTCGGCCTCGCACTCGTCCCGGCCGTGGTCGTGGTGGCGCTGGCCGTGCTTTGGCACAGGCACGGGTTGCGTGATGTCGCCATGGTCGCAGGCGGTGCCGTGGTTGCCGTCCTCATGGTGAGCCCCTGGTTGGCGTTCAACGAACGGACCTACCACGCGCTCACCGCGTCTGCGATCGCCAAACGCGAGCAGGCTCCGGTGGTGAACCCCCACCACCTCCACTACACCCTGGGTCTCGTGGCGCGCCTGACGGTCGAGAAGCTGTTCGCACCGGCGGTGCCCCAAGGTTGGACCCTCTCGGGGACCGGGATCGTCGAGTGGGTCCCCGACGTGCTCGGTGCCGTGCTGGTGGCCGCACCGCTCTTGGTCGGGGCGATGTCATTGCGGCGGATTGGCTCGCGCGGTTACTGGCTGACGGCGATCCCCTGGCTGTCGAGCGCGGCGATGTGCTGGGCCATCAGCTTGGGAGGCCAGTGGCTGACCATGCACTCCCGCTATACGTACCCGATGCTTGCCGTCCTCGTCCTCGGCCTGGCAGCGTGGGCGGTCTCGACGATGAAGGACTTGCGGTACTTCGTCGCCGTCGTCGTGGCATGCACGCTGTTGGTCGGCGTGTCGTGGGCGGCACTGTTCCCCCAGATCGCCACCCGTTGAGCTTGCGTGGAGCGAGCCGCCGGTCCGCGGGCAGCGCGGGCACTCCACGAGGTCGGTCGGTGCCCGGAGCGTCCCTGGAACCGGAGCGTCCCTGGGAAAGGCCCTTGAGGGGGGTAACCTGGGTGCACGGCGCCTGGCCAGGGACGCGGTGCCGGAGGAGCGCGTGATGACCACCATCGACCAAGTCGTCGGCCGGGAAGTCCTCGACTCGCGGGGGAACCCCACGGTCGAAGTCGAGGTGCTGCTCGACTCGGGAGCTCGAGGCCGGTCGATCGCGCCCTCGGGGGCGTCGACCGGTAAGCACGAGGCGGTCGAGCTGCGTGACGGCGGCGAGCGGTATGGCGGCCTCGGTGTGACCCGTGCGGTCGCCAACGTGAACGGAGAGATCGCCAGCGTGCTCGACGGCTTGGACCCCTTGGACCAGCGGGCGGTCGACATGGCCATGGTTGATCTGGACGGCACCCACGACAAGTCCCGGCTCGGGGCCAACGCCATCGTCGCCACGTCCATCGCAGTCGCGCGTGCGGCTGCGGATGACCTGGAGATCCCGCTCTACCGCCTGATCGGCGGGACGCGTGCTCGCGTGCTGCCCGTCCCCATGTTCAACGTGCTGAACGGCGGAGCGCACGCGGCCAACTCGGTGGACTTCCAGGAGTACATGGTCATGCCAGTTGGTGCCGCATCGTTTGCCGAGGCTCTGCAGTGGGGAGCGGAGATCTACCACGCCCTGCGGCGTGTCCTCATCTCCCAGGGCCTGTCCACCGGGGTGGGAGACGAGGGCGGGTTCGCCCCGGACCTGGCGTCCAACGAGCGGCCGATCGAGATCCTCCTCGAGGCCATCGAGGCCGCCGGGCGAGCTCCCGGCGAGGAGGTCGCCGTGGCACTGGACCCTGCGACCAGTGAACTGTGGGACGAAGGATCGTACGTGCTCGCCGGGGAAGGTCGCCGGCTCAGCTCGGCCGAGATGGTCGATTACTGGACCGACCTCGCGGAACGGTACCCCATCGTCTCCCTCGAAGACGGGATGGCCGAAGAGGACTGGGACGGCTGGGCAGCGCTCACGACGGCGCTCGGTGATCGGGTCCAGCTCGTGGGCGACGACGTGTTCGTGACCAACGTCGACCTCATCGAGCGGGGCATCCAGGCGAACGTGGCCAACGCGGTTCTCGTGAAGTTGAACCAGATCGGGACCCTATCCGAGACGCTCGACGCGGTCGACGTGGCAGGCCAGGCTTCGTACCGCTCGGTCATCTCACATCGATCCGGGGAGACCGAGGACACCACGATCGCCGACCTGGCCGTCGCAGTCAACGCGGGACAGATCAAGGCGGGCGCGCCGTGCCGGTCCGATCGGTTGGCCAAGTACAACCAGCTCTTGAGGATCGAAGAAGACCTCGGCGCCACCGCCGCTTTTGGCGGCGGCTCGGTTCCCCGCCGGTGGGGAAGACGTGGCTAGGTCCGGCCCCTCCAGGCCGCCCAGGCGTCCGGGTCCTCCAACCCGGATGGAGCGCCGCCGCGCTGCGCGGGTGCGGCGCAACCGGATCGCAGTCCTTGGAGCGGTGGTGCTGTCGGCGCTGATCCTCGTCGCTTGGTTCCCGGGCGCTGCCCTCTACCGTCAGCATCAGCAGCTCGCCTCGGCGTCGGCCCAGCTCCAGCGCCTCGACCGGCAGAACGCGGCTCTCAAAGCGGAGAAGGCCCGCCTCACGACCTCCTCGGAGGTCGCGCGGATCGCGCGCCAGCAGTACGAGCTGGTCGAGCCCGGTCAGCAGGCCTACGAAGTTCTCCCGCCTAACGGGTCCGCACGGGACGGCAGTGCGTACCCCGGCGACCCTGCGCTCCAGGGTCCTGTGGACCCGTCAGTGGCAGCGGTCTTGCCTCCCGGGGTCCTGCCCCGGACAACGCCGGGGACCACCCACCACGCTGCGCAGAAGACCCAGGCGCGCTCGTCGCAGGGGCTGGTGAGCCGGATCCTCGACACGTTCGAATTCTGGCGTTGAGTGGCCGGGCGCAGCCTGCGCTACACGATCGTGCCGCGGTTGCCGAGCTCTTGGGTCGGGAGCCTGGCGGCGCGTTCGAGGTCGTCGTCCGCGGGCAGGACGGTGCGCCGTCGGTCATCGCCAACTCCCCGCTCCTCGACGACGGGACTCCCATGCCCACTCGGTACTGGTTGGTGGATGCCGCGCTCAAGGCTGCGGTGAGCCGCCTGGAGGCCGCCGGTGGCGTCCGGCGGGCCGAAGGCGCGGTCGACCCACAGGCGCTGGCAGCCGCTCACGCCCGCTATGCGACGGACCGTGAACGAGCAATGCCTGCGGGCTACCGCGGACCGCGCCCGTCGGGGGGGGTCGGGGGAACGCGCGAGGGGGTGAAATGTCTCCATGCGCACTTCGCCTACTGGCTGGCCGGGGGAGACGACCCCGTCGGTGACTGGGTGGCGCTCGAGCTCGGCCTGGTCGGCCCCGCGGGGGCAGGTCGGTGACGGCCAGGGGCAGCGGCGGACCGGCTCGTCGCCGGAACGGGCCGGGGTCCCCGGGTGTCACGAACGTCCCGGGTGCCGCGGGAGCCCCAGGTGACCGTACGAAGGTATGGAAGCTGCTCGGACGGGTCGTCGTCGCAGTCGCCGGTGTGGCGTTCTTCGCCGTCATGGTCGTGGCATCGACGCGCTCGACGAGCTCGTTGGCCAGCGGGGAGTCGGTGGCAGCCCACCTCGCGGTGTATCGCCAGAGCCAATGCCTCACCCAGGAGGCCCGCCGAGAGCTGCCACGCGGCGCCGAGGTGGCGATCGAGAACAGCACCAACACCTACGCCGGCCAACTCGTCACCCAGTACCTCACCGGCTGGGCGGTACCGGTCACCCGCCCGGGTCTGGCCCGCTGGACGGTAGAGCTGGTGACAGGGCGCGGCGGCTGCAGCGGTGAGCACCTCGTCGTCAGGCCATCGTGACCTGAGGCTCGCTCCTCGAGGTCATGGCGCTCTTTGGCGCCCTCGGGGCACTGCCGGCTGCCGTCGTCGGGAGCCGGCCGGCAGTCCTGTTCATTGCACCTCTGATCGGCGCCGTGCTCACGGCGCTCGCCGCCATTGCCGAGTTCGCTCTCGGCGGGTCGCTCGTCCCGTGGACCGTAGCCCTCGGAACGCTGGTGTCGGGGATCGGTGCGGCGATGCTCTGGCGACGTCACGTGGGGCAACCAACTTCGCCGACGTGGTCGGCGCGGTGGTCGGCGCGGTGGTCGGCGGGATCGGCAGCGGGGTGGGGGCTGTCCGTGATCGTCAGGCCTGGTGGGGCCGGCAGAGCTGGTGGCGCCGCTGGCTGGGCTTGGCAGCCTGCCTGGCCGCGCCAATGGTCGTCTGGCCGCTCCTCATGCTCGCCGACGGGATAGGGAGCGACTTCTTCTCCTCGGCGCCGCCGAATCAGCTCCTTTCGAGGATCCTCCCTACGATCGACGGGATCTCCGACCACCTCGTCGTGCTGCCGATCGCCGCTGTCGTGGCGGTGTTCGGGATGATGGCCGCGGGGCGGCGCCAGCGCCGACTGCACCTGGCATCGCCGGGTTGGCTGTGGCTGGTGGTGCTGGTGTACGCGGCGCTCCTCGCCGGAACGTACGTCATCGGGACCATGCCGATCCAGTGGTGGTTGCCGGCAAGAAGGTGCCCTCAGCTCCGGCGGACAGCGAGCAGGTGGGCGTTGTCGCGCAGCGTCTGGGAACGACGCGAAGTCAGTGAGATTGTCCCTCGCGCGACCATTCTCGAGGTCGTCGGGAGCCGAGCAGCCCGAGGGCGATCCCGTCCAGGATGTCGGCTTCCGACACGATGCAGGTGCCGAACCCGAAGCGTTGCATCACTTGGCGCAGCACCATGACGCCACCGACGATCACATCGTGGCGACCGATCTCCATACCCGTCCGAGCCGCCCGTCGGACCGACGGTTCGCTCACCAGCGTCGCCCACCAGTGCTCGACGGCTTCGATCGTCAACGGGTAGTGGTGAATGCGCTCACGGTCGTAGCACTCGAGGTGCTGGTCCAGCGAGGCGAGGGTTGCGACGGTCCCAGCCAGCCCGATGAGCCGGGCTGGAGCACGCAGCGACGAAAGCGCCGGCATGGCTCGCTCGGCGAGATCGAGCTGGTGGGCCACGGCCGATCCCGCAACCGCAAGGTCGGAGCTCGTCGGAGGGTCGTGAGGGAAGTAACGCTCAGTGAGCCGTACACAACCCATGTCGAGCGATACCGCGGCCACTCGGCCGTCTCGAGCCATGACCAGCTCGGTGGAGCCGCCACCGATGTCGACGACCACGTCGTCTCCGGACCCCGGGACGATGTCCGACGTGGCCCCGGCGTAGGCGAGCCTGCCCTCCTCGTCGCCCGAGAGCAGCTCGGCTGTGAGCCCGGCGGCCGACGAGGCAGCCCGGAGGAATGCCGTTCCGTTCCTCGCGTCGCGGACTGCCGAGGTCGCGACCAATCTTCCCCGGACGACACCCAGCGCGAGCATCTCCTTACGCATCCTGGTCAGGACGTCGACCGTTCGAGCGATCGCATCGGAGGCGAGCTGGTGCGTTTCGTCGACGCCCTGGCCCAGCCGGGTGATCTCCATCCTGCGAGCCAGTGGACGCGCTTGGTCGTCGAGGACCAGCATCCGAGTCGAGTTGGTCCCGCAGTCCAGCGCGGCCACAGGTCCCCGGGGTGTGACGTCCATCAGAACGCCCCTGGGAGACGGAGGGCTGAGGCTGTCGGAGGGAACTTCACAGGCTCCGTCTAGCACACCTGAGGGAGAGAGGAGCGTGGATTGCTACCGCTGGCGGCGGACGCGCCAGCGAGCAGTCGCTCCGCCTGCGGCTCTGTCGCCCGCGCTATCGGCAGCCCTGTCGGCAGGTCCGCCAGCGGCGCTATCGGCAGGTCCGCCAGCGGCGCTGTCGGCAGGTCCGCCAGCGGCGCTATCGGCAGCTCCGCCATCGTGGCGGGCGAGAAGGTGGTCGCTCGGCCGGCCGAACGCGTAGCAACGCACCCCGGTGATGCGAGCTCCAGGCGAGAGAGCGATGGTGAGCGAGCTGCCCTTAGGACCGTTGCCACTGCCGCCACCGTCGGCCTCCACCTCGAACACCGGTCGCGCGTATGGGACGAGCCGGCTCGATGCGTAGCCGACGAAGGAGGACGCCGGGCCCCCCGCATCCTGCCCACCTATCTCGATAGCGGTCGGATTAGCCGTGAGCGTTCGGAGCGGCACTCCGTCGGGGATCGGGAGGCGAGCCACCCAGACGCCCGACGCGGGGCGACCATCCGGGCCTGGGACGCAGGTCCACATCTCGGGCGCCGACGTCAGATCCTCCGGCGAGGATCGCCAGGGAAGCGACAGTGGTCGGATGTGGCCGATCACCTGATGGTCTACACGGCCGGTGACTTCGGCTTCGCGGGCCGAGACGGTCGCGAAGCCCTGACCGGTTGGGTGAGACCTGGCCCAGAGCAGAGGGAGCATGTCCGGTGACGCCTCGATGAGGACACGCGCCACGACCCGCTGGGCCCGGTAGCCGTCGGCCTCGAGGAGATCGGGTTGCGCGGTGTACGTCACCTCCCCGTCGCGAGCCATCTCCCAGAGATCGCCAGCGCCTGGGACTGCACACCCTGGTCGCCATGCCATCCCGAGCGTGCCTTCGAGCGTCCACGACAGCGAGCCGTCGCGTGGACGGTCTCCGAGCGTCAGGCAAGAGCGCCCGGTCGCGGTCTCCGACCACCGGTACAGCGGGGCGAGGCCCGGGTCGGGAGCGCGAGCATGACCGATGGTGCCTTCCACCCGGTAGCCGCTGTGCGTGAGCGATCTCCAGTCGATCGCCAAGCGCTGACCGGGCTCGCCTACCACCATCACGGCCGGTGAACCTGGGCTCAGCCGCAGGAGAGGGGAGGTCACCCCCGGGATGGGGCTGATGTCGCCGATCAGTCGAGCATTGACCAGTTGCTCGCTGTAGTGGAGCAACTCGGACCCGTTGACGTACCAGGTCCCACCCCCATCGCTCCAGGCAGCTTGGAACAGACCGACCGCTGGCGAGGTCCTCCCCGGCATGGTGACTTGGGCCACCGCCATTGCCGTTGGCCTGATCGATTCCGTGCGCAGCATGCAGTCGTCAGGCTCAGTCGTGTAGCGGAAGCGATGGCCGTCGAGAGCAATCTCGTACAGGGCCACCCATGTCTGGGATTCGGCGCTTCGTGAGTCGGATCCGTCTGCTCCGATCGAGGTGGCCAAGTTGATGGAGAGCGAAGAGCGGGCACAGATGAGTGCCCTCTCACTCTCGATCTCGAGAGCCGGGACGGAGGTAGCTGGCGCTTGGGAAAGCAGCGAACGACAGGCGCGTTCGAAAGCACCGGCGAGCTCGACTCCCTCGTCGAGGGGCGAGTTGAACACGTATGCGATCGGAAGCTCTCTCACCGAAAGCGTTGAGTCGGTGGTCACCCGGTACACGGGTGCGTTCGTCAGTTGGTTGGTGCCGGCGGCCAGGCATGCCGTGCCTGAAAGTGGCTCGGTCCACGCACGGCCCAATGACACGCGCAGCTCGCCTTCACTCGGTGCCCGGGAACTGGTGATGTCGTCGACGGCTTCCAAGCGGGCGCTTCCATCGAGCCGACGCACGAGATCGAGGCGGACCGTGCGCTCAGGCTTCCAGGTGGCCCACGCCCCTTCGGCGATCGCATGTGCTCCATCGCGGTAACCACGCGGAGGCTTCGGCATGCGCCGCAGGCCGCCTTTCGGGATGAAGACGGGGGCTGCCTCGCTCCAGCGGAAATGGGCCTCGGAGTTCTGCGGGTCGTTATCAGGAGGCAGGCTGGGAGCAAGGGTCGATGGCTCGGCAGTCGAGAACGCGTCCACAGGGTCAGGTGCCGGTCGGGTCGAATGGTTCCGGACCGACGGGGACCGCCACCATTCGGTGATGCCTTGGGTCTGGACCAGATCTTCGAGTACGGGATCGAGGCCATCTGGGCCAAGGTGTGCGTCAACCCTCCATTGGGCATACGCGAGACCACCGAGAAGCACTGCCACCGGCCGACCGAGCATTCGCTCCCAGGGGACTGTGAGCCGATCGTCCGGCACGTGAGCGAGCCCGAAAGCAGCCGTATCCGGATTGCGCAATGCCAGGCGGAGGAGCCGCTCGATGAACCCGGGGTCCGAGAAACCCCCCATGCCTTTCGGTTCGACGACGACGACCCATCGTCCCCGAGCCTGGGGCATCGGACCAACATCTGGCGCGACGAGAAGCTCGAAGTCCCCGCAGGTCTGATGTGCCACGTCGATCGGCGGCGGCGAGGTGGTGACGACGCTCAATGCCGGTGCCCAGCGGCATTTCACCTCGATCAAGGAGCGATCGCCGAACAGCTCCGGATGCACCGAGGCGACGCTGCTCTCGTGGTCGCCCCCTGCGTCTTGGAAGAGCTGGCGCCGGGAGGTCGCATGGTGCCGGTAGCGGAGCCTTGCGGCATGGTTGGGCACGCCGTGGATTCCTGCGGCACCGAGGGTGAGAAAGTAGTCCCAGTCTTCGTGGATGCCCACGAGGTCCTCATGGAATTCGAAGCCGGCGTCGAATACCCCGCTGTCGATCATGCAGCCCATGCCGCAGTAGTTGCGGCGCATGAGGAGGTACAGGTTGTATGGCGGCATCTCCACGATCCGTTCTTGATTGCCAAAGAACTCGAAGTCCGGGTACACGAATCCGACGTCCGCTGGCGCGGCGACCAGCGCATCGAGTGCCGTCTCGATCTGATTGGAGGGCATTACGTCATCGCTGTCGAGGAAGAAGATGGCATCGCCGCTCGAAGCTGCCGCCCCGGTGTTGCGCGCTGCGCTCGGTCCTCGGTGCTCCTGGCGGATAACGCTTATCCCGTTGTCGACGAGGGAAGCAAGCACCTCAGTGCACTTCGGGTTGGTGGAACCGTCGTCGACCACGATGATCTCGTCCACTGGGCGCGTCTGGGACCGTATCGAGGCGATGGCCTCGTCGACGAATTCCTCGTGGTCGTAGAAAGGCATGACGACGCTCACCCGTGCAGACGTGGTCGACATGGCTCTGCGGGTCATCCGCGTCCGTGGTGATCGAGGGGCGCCGCTCCGAGGCTGCCAGGTACCCGAAGTCGACAGGCGGTCCTCGGCTTCTCGATCTGCCGCAATGGAGGTGCTCAGCACAGGAGCGTCGGTTGGGGTTCGACGCGCGGCAATGGAACGGTAGAAGCTGCGGAGCATCTCCATTCGCTCGTGGTCCTGGTCGTGATCGTCGCCGGTTCCGCCGGGGATGCGGCTGATCACGGCTTCGGGTACCCCCCGCCGGAGCAATTCACCAGGAACTGCCTCTGTCTCGGCGAGGTACCCGCAGATCAGGCCCGCGTAGCGCAGGAGAAGGTACTCGGTGAACGGGTCGAACGCTCTTTCCCCGCGTTCCCCGCGTTCCCCGCATCGAGCCGACGTCACGACGACGAGGTCGGGGTAGGCGCGGCAGATCGCCGGGAGGAGGTCTGCCATCAGCCTTCCCGAGTGGAGGTGGAGCACGTCGACGCCTCGCGAAGCGATGAACTCGACAAGGAACTGGGCGATGCCTCGTCGGTCGACGAGATCCTGCTCGTTCCACAGCTCGCCACCTGTGGCCTCGACGGAGGCAGGCTTGACACCACCGTCTCCGAGAAGGAGGCAGTGGATCGCTACGTCTCGGCCGCCGGTGGCGTCACGGGCGGGCACGAGTGGTGTGCCGGTCTGGGGATGCTTCCCCACCCACAGGACCTGGAGATCATGGGTCATCGCCTGAGCGACCGCTTCGCGAATGCCTTGATGTCACGGAGCGACCGGCCCCCTCGGCGTCTCGTCGAGGCCCGGGGGGCCGGTGTCGATCCAGAAACTGCGCCTGCGCGTTCGTCTTCGTTGCCCTGTCCCGCCTCGGCCAAGAGGGCATGGAGCGCGCTGCCTTGTTCCAGAAGCCCGAGGCCGTCGAGTACGCGGAGGTAACCGTCCACCGCAGCCGCTCCTGAAATGCTCGAGGGAGCGTTGGGACCGTCACAATCCGAGCCTCGAGTCTCGTGCCGACGAAGCTGCAGCACTTCGTCCACGTCGACAACCTCACCCAGGAGAGCGACGGTAGAGACGATCCGCCAGAGTCGTTCTTCGTCTGAAAGGGACGACGGCCCTTCGACTCGCTCGGGCAACGAGCTGATCGCGTGGACCGGCATCGCAAAGGCCGAGCACGGCTCGCATCGTGGACCGTTGGCGACGAAGTCGACGAGGTCGAACTGGGTACCCCACGGGACTTTCGGCCGGCCGACACTGGTGTACACCGGGTACTTGTCCGTCCTCGCCACCTCGCAGGGCTGCTCGGCGACGGCGCAATGGACGACGCAACCCGGCCGAGTCGCGGCCGCGTCCATGATCGAAGAGGTCCAGTGGGCGAACGCCAGGTCCGCAGCAGTCATGATGGCGACGTACTGGCCGGTTGTGCGGGGTCCTATGAGCTGCTGCTCGCTGCCGAGCGACAAGACGGCACTCGTCAACGGGCCTGACCAGCCTGCGACCACTCGTGCCCGGCGAGAAAATGACCTCTCAAATCCTGTGATCATTGCTTGCAACTGCCGGACAATGCCGTCCGATCCCGCCGGCGCCAAGAGAGCAAAGCCAAAATTCTGTGTGATCTGAGCAGCGAGTGAGAGAAGCGTGTCGTGCAGTCCCGTCGGGCCGTCTGCGTCGGGGCAGACGAGCACGGTGAGCGGATACTCGCCCATCTGTGCGAAACCGGAGTCTATCGGTATTGTAGGGGGTTCAGTCGTCATACTTGAAGCGGTGGGAGCCATAGGTGTAACCGACGAAGTCGGCGACCGTTCCCTCAGGGTCGAGCGGCGTCGGGAGCTCGTCGTACTCCATTCTTCGGCGGAATTCGGCGACCGCCCGCTGATGTGTTGCGTGTCCGTTCGCGAGGAGGTCGCGGCACCACTGCTCGGCGAGGTCGGGACGCGAGTACTTCCAGGCCATCATCAGAGCGGCCTCTGCTGAGAAGTACATCTCGGATGCGGTCGGCATCACCTGCCCGTCCCGGTCGAGGCGTTTGTCGTGGTACACCGCGGCGGGCGGGTGGTAGACGACGAGAAATCCGGCGAGACGGGCGCGCCAGCTGAAGTCCACGTCGTCGCAGTAGAGAAAGAACGTGCCCGAGTCGAAACCGCCAATTGCACAGAGGACATCACGCCGCACGAGGAAGCAGGCTCCCGAAGCCCATGCGGTCTCCCCGGTTGCCCGGTTGAACTCCTTCGGGTGCTCCAACGGAAGCTGCCGGGCTTCGACGATGCCTGCATTCCGATGCCGAAGTGCCGAGGTCAGCTCGACAATCAGGTCAGGATCGGCGTATGCGTCGGGATTGATGATGAGGGAGAGATCCATGTCCAGGCGACTGAGAAAGACGTTGTGCCCCCCAGCCGAGCCGAGGTTCTCGTCGAAGTACAGGTACTCGTAGCCGTCGATGCCCGATGTGGCGATGGCGCGTCGATGCCGGGTCTCCATTTCAGAATCCACCAGAGGGGCCGGTGAAGAGTCCCCCAGCGCCAGGATCACCTGGCCCAGGGTCCCGTGCCGCCGGGCCATGGCAACTGCGGCACCGATGCTCTGCACGAATCGATTGATATCTCGGGCATCGTGTCCGTACAGCACGGTTTGGACGCGCAGCGAGGGTAGGTCGGACGTCGCTCGAGACGGAGATTGGAAGCCACTCGAGTCGTCGTGGGAGAGGCTGGTCATTTGGAGTTCACGCCGAGCGCACAATATCGCAGACGCCCTCCTTGGGTTCCGGACTTTTACGCTCATCCACCCGTTGGCGTGGACTGCGCGCACCGCGACGACGGAGCACTCTCGCCCACCGCCGCCTGATAGCCTCAAAAGTCGTGACGAGCCCAGCGCTGGACTCACCGGACGGGAATTGTCGTTGACGACATCAACTCCCGCGCCCGGAGGCGAGCCGGGGCCATGTGGAGCCGGAAAAGAGGCCCGCTCCACTGCTGGCATGGCCTGTCACCAAGAGCCCCGCTCCGACCCCTGCCGACGGTGCCTCGATCTGGCAGCCGAGGTCGAGCTGCTGAAGGCCCAGAACCGCGGGACCGAGTGGATGGCAGCCCGGATCTCCGAGCTCGAGGCGGTGGCGACCTCGCGACTCGCCGAAACCGCGTACGGACGCGGTCCCGACGATGTGGAGAGCGGCGGGCAGCCTCCCAGGGGACGTCTGAGGCGGGCACTCAGCTATCTCCGCCAGCGAGCTGGCATCCAGACAAGCACCTCGAGGACGCACCCCCCCCACGCTCCCGCTCCAGAGCCCGCGGGAGGGCCGGGCGAGACTGTGCGGTACCCCGAGGACCGGCGCTATCCGTCGTGGGTCGCGCTGTACGACAGGATGGACGACGATGCGAGGGCTGCGATAAGGAGGCGCCTGGACGCGCTCACTTACCAACCGTTGGTGTCCGTGGTCATGCCGGTGTTCAACACTCCCGAGACCTACCTCCGCCAGGCGCTCGACTCGATCCGCAGCCAGATCTACACGAACTGGGAACTGTGTGTGGTGGACGATTGTTCAACAGCCCGATGGATCTCCAAGGTCCTCGAAGACTACGCGTCCGCTGATCCACGGATACGCGTCCAACGCCGCGAGGAGAACGGCCACATCTCGGCGGCATCCAATAGTGCGCTGGAGATGGCGAGAGGCACATGGATTGCCCTGTTCGATCATGATGACATCATGGCCGAGCATGCCCTGGCGCTCTCAGTGCTCGCGCTCGACGCACATCGCGATCCCGCGATCCTCTACAGCGACGAGGACCACATCGACGACGAGCTGGTTCGTTCGACTCCCTACTTCAAGCCCGACTTCGACCCGATCCTGCTCTGCGGACAGAACTACTTCTCACACCTGTGCGTCATCAGGCGCGACCTGGTCGAGCGAGTGGGCGGCTGGCGCGCCGGCTACGAGGGGAGCCAGGACTGGGACCTGGTGCTGAGAGTCGTCGAGCACGTTCGAGCCGACCAGGTGGTGCACGTCCCGCACGTCCTCTACCACTGGCGCGTCCATCCGGGCTCCACGGCCTTGTCATTGGCATCGAAGCCCTACGCTGCGATCGCCGCTCGACGTGCGGTGGCCGACCACTTGGAACGCATGAGCGTCCCCGCATCGGTGTGGACGATCGGCGCAAGCAGTTTCAACCGTGTGCAATGGAAGCTTCCGGATAGCAAGCCGAGAGTAAGCATCGTGGCGCTTCCACGCTCGGGTGAACGGCTGGCCCGATGCCTCGACAGCATCAGGGCGTTGACCGTGTACGAGAATCTCGAGGTCCTCGCGATCGATGACGGGGGAGAATGGCCGCAGATCCAAGCGTTCTTCCGCGACTACATCGACGTCGTACGGATCACCGAGCCGGGCGATGGCAGGTCCGATGCAGACCTGTTGAACGGTGCCGTCAAGGTTGCGACCGGTGATGTCTTGTGCTTCCTCGACGACGACGTGGAAGTTGTGAGCGACAACTGGCTCGAGGAGACGGTCGGGTTGTTGCTCCAGCCCGGTATCGGCGCAGTCGGTGCCAAGCTCCTCTACCCCGAAGGGACGGTGGAGCACGCCGGGCTGGTGCTCGGGATCGGCGGAACGGTTGGTCACGTGCACCGAAAGTCCGGGAAACTGGAGCCCGGCTACTTCGGGCGGGCGATGCTCGCCCAGTGCTTCTCGGCAGTGTCGCGCTCGTGCATGGTCGTGCGGCGAGAGGCGTTTGAAGCGGTGGGGGGGTTCGACGGGGAGCACCTCTCCGGTGCCTACCTCGACGTCGACCTGTGCCTGCGTCTCGGCGAGGCGGGGTGGCGAGTGGCGTGGACCCCTTTCTCCCGACTCACCCACCACGAGAGCGTGACAGCCCCTCGCGAGTCCGAGGGAGAGAACGCGGTGCGCTTCGCTCGGGAGATCCGCTACCTCCAGACGCGTTGGGCCCACGTGATCGAGCGAGACCCTGCGTACAATCCGAACCTTTCCTTGGCTCACGAGACCTGGCCTCTGGCCTGGCCGCCGCGGGTGTCGTACCGATAAGCCCACCGGGCGCAGCCGCCGCTACGCCCTCCTTGGACCGCTCGGCCCGCGTCTCCTCAGGTGACGACAGACCGTGAGACCAGACGGCGAGCTGGTCTCCCTCGAGCGCTGTCCGCTGCGCTCTCGGGGCCGGGACGACCGCTGTTGCCGTTGCCGTTGCCGTTGCGGGAGTGCGTGCCGTTGCCGTTGCGGGCCAGCGCGCCGTTGCCTGAGTGCGTGCCGTTGCCGTTGCCGTTGCGGGCCAGCGCGCCGTTGCCGTTGCCTGAGTGCGTGCCGTTGCCGTTGCCGTTGCGGGCCAGCGCGCCGTTGCCGTTGCCTGAGTGTGCTCCGTCGGGCGTGCTCGGGGGGTGCCCGGTGCTGCCTGCGGACCATCTCGCTCGAGGTGCCGGCACCTGGTGGTGAGGTGTCTGGAGCGATGGCGGCACCGGAGGCCGGTAGATCGGGGGTGGCGCGGAGAGGAGCCGGGACCCGGCCAACCCTGTGCTCAGGTTCATACCGCCCCCGTCCCTGCGTCCGACACTGCTCCGGGCCCCTCGCGCGTGCTTCCCCCGAGAACCGCGCCTACGCCGAAGCGCGACGAACGGCACTGCAGACATGACAAGAGCCAGGCCGGCACCGCCCATCGCTGCATCGGTTGCGATGCCGAGATGCGGTGGCTGGTAGGTATAGCTCACATCCGAGCTGCCGGCGGGGAGCCTGACGGCCGAGAAGAGCGGCCCGCTGGCGGCGATGGGGAGTGGGGTTCCGTTGTCGGTCGCCGTCCACCCTGGGAGGTCCAGCTCGGCTCGGACCACCTCCGACGGGCGCGAGCATGATGCACGGAACGAGTCGTAGGTCGTCGCCGTGAACGTGCACGATCCGCCGAGCACCGTGTAGTACGACGTCGGCGAGGGGAGCTGCCAGATCCATGCTCGCCGGCCGCGGAAGACCAGTCGTCCGGGAAGGTCGTACCACCCGGCGGGGGCGACCACGTACTTCACCCCGACGGACTCGTAGGCGGTGAGGTTGCGGCGAAGCTCTTGGAGAGGGGTCGGTCCTGTCGCTTTGAGAGAGGTTACCCCGTCGAACTGCTGAGGACGCTCGTTGGACTCGAGGTCGTGCTGGACGAAGTTGGCCCAGTTGCCGGGGATCGGCAAGTCGTGGAGGTTGACCTCGGCGATGCCGAAGTACGAGCCGTAGTTGGGGACGATCGGTCCCAGCGTGGCAAAGCGGGAGAGAGCGAGATGCTCTTGGAGGAAGGTGACGGGGGCAAGGTCCACGGGGATCTGCTTGGGTGCGGAGAGCTCGGGCACCATGAACATGATCGTCGCGTCCAGCACGAGCACTGCCCCCATTCCCCAGCGAGCAACGCGCGGGCGCGCCGACAGGCCCACGACTGCGAGGATGAGCACGGTGACCAAGGCCCACACCGCAGCTTCGACCGGGTACGGGGCGAAGCCCGCTTTCTTGTCGAGGGCCTCGAGCATGCCGTTGGCCGCCAGGAGCTCAGCACCGATGGCGAGCAAAGAGGCGATTGCTGCCACCGCTACCGCAGTGCGGACCCGCACCGACGCCGACGTCCCCTCGCCCACCCGTTCGAGTCCGAGCGCGGCCAGGACGACGAACGCCATCTCCCAGCTCGGTGGCGCGTAGCGCGAGAACGCGGTCGACGAGATCCCGGGTAGATGGTTCACCGCGCTCACCACGGGTCCGACCCCGAACGATTTCGCCAGCGCAACGCCGATCCATGCGAGGAGCAGGGCGCGCAGTCCCCGGTCGCGCCCGGCGAGCAGCCCGAGCATCGCAACGGTCACGAGCGCGGCCGTGACGAAACCTCCCACGTCGCCCCACAACGCGCTCAGCGTCGTGCCGTGCACCGAGGCGTTGAAACCCGAGAGCGGGCCGAAGAGGTAGGGGAGCCCCAGCGTGCTCACGGCCGGAGTAGGGAGGTGGGCGGTAGCGAAGACCCCGGCGTGGCCTCCGATGTCGGCGTGAGAGGTCGCTGCGGCGAACGCGACAAAGAACGGCGCGGAGACGGCGAGCCCGATCACACTTCCCACCGCGACCGTCGCAGCGAAGGAGACCCGCCGGCCCGCCGGCTGCTGGATGAAACGAACGAGCACCCAGAAGACGGCGAGCACTCCGTCGATGTACGCCGTCTCGGGAAATCCGGCATAGACCGACAGGGCCAACCCCGCGGCGATGAGGGCCCACCCACTCCAGCCGTCGCGCATGCTCCGGTTTCGGGCTCGTTCGACCCCCCAGAGGATGACGGGGAGGAAGGCCACCGGGTTGAACGCGGCGTTGGTGAGCCACGCGAAGGTCCCATTCAACCCGAACACGATTCCGCCCACCAGGCTCACCCATCGAGACATCCCCATCTCCCGGAGGAGCCGCTGGGTGGCGACTGCGGCGATCACTTCGAGCACGACGTGGAAGTAGACCTGGCCGTTGGCCAACGCCAGGAGCGGGGTGAGGGGGAACAGCGCGGCGCTCTGACCCTCGCCGACCAGCGGGACACCCACACCCTCGTAGGGGTTCCACCAGCCGATGTGCCCGTGGAGGATTTCCATCGCCGAAAGATGCCCGAGGGCCTGGCTCACGAAGCCGACGTTCGGATCGAGCCAGGGAAGCCCCACGTGGTAGCCGAGCATGCCCCCGAGGGAGATCGTCGCGAGACCGCTGTTGTAGCCGAGGACGCCGGCGGTGACGATGCCGATGAGGTAGGGGAGCGATGCGCCGGCAACGACGGCGATGATGACGAAGGCATCGAGCGTCCTCCAGCGGCTGGACACGGCTCGATGCGACGGCGTCACGGTGGTCCCACCGGCGACGGTGTCGAGCGGATCCGGTCCATGGCTCGGGCGACCCGGGTGACGAACCCTTGGGGATCCCCGTACTGAGCGTCCGCGATCGCCCGGCCGCGCGCACCGAGAGCGTCGCGCCGGAAAGGTTCATGGAGAAGCGCCACCGCCTCCAACAGCTCGCCGACGTCTCGGTACCACAGACCTCCGCCGGCCGCGGCGAGCTGGGCTGCCGCCGTCCCGTCGGGGGCGACGAAAGGGACTCCGAATCGAAGGGACTCGACGCACTCACGCGCGATGTACGCGCCCGGCCGCAGGTCCACGACAAGGTGAGCGTGGGCTATGAATCGGAGCAAGTCGGTGCGGGTGTGCAGCTCCAGGCGTCCTCGCAGCGAGCGAGAGCCCCACACCCAAGCCACGGCGTCCTCCACGACGACGACCAGACGCGACGCGAAGCGCGCGATGAGCCATGCGGCGGCTGCGGTCGGCTGGTCATCGGTCGATGTCTCGGGTTGGCCGCCCCGGCTCCCGCGCACGGCTGCGGAGGCGGGGTAACGGTCGGTGAGGACCAAGATGAAACCGGTCTCGCCGAGCGCATTGTGCCGGCGCTCGGCAGCCATCGGGTTGATCGGCACGTGGAGCCCGACCTGGTGGAGGTAGGCGGAAATCGCACTTGGAGCATGCGAGACGCCGAGATGGTGGACGTCGGCCACCGAGCCACTCGGTGCGCTCGGATCTCCCGGACCGAACTGGACCAATGCCGCCGCGGGGGCGAGCTGGTGTGCCATGGCGCACGCTCCGGCGTCTGCGGCGTCGACGATCACCAGATTCGGGGCGTCGGCGTCAGGCCAACGGGACCGGGCTTCGTCGGGCCATCCACCCGCATCCCCGCCGATCGGTCGGAGGTCGAACGCACCGTCTGGTCGCACCCGTCCCGGGGCGCCAGGGACGAGCACATCGATCTGGGCGATCCGAGAGAGCGCTCCCGCCAGGCTCCGAGCGACGAACCCCCCCTCGCTCCCCGGCCGCTCCCAGTCCCGGCTCAATAGCGCGAGACGCACTTCCCCTGGGGTCACCCATTCCCACCGGGCGTCTGGGGCGCGGCTTGATCCGGGGCGCCCGCCGGTGACGACCCGGCAGCGTCTTCAGTGGCACCGATCAGCATGGCAGTGAGCCGCGTGACGTCTTCGCTGACGACCCGTACGACGTCTTCCACGAGTGCCTCGAGGTCCATCAGGCGGCGGCCGAGGTCGTCGCAGTGCTCGGCGAGGGCATCGGCGGCCCGGATCACGTCACCGATGAGCAGGCGGTTGCTCTCTACGTCGGTCCCGAGGCTCTGCCTGGCAACCTCGGCGACGTGACGATCGACAGCGCTGCGCCAGCCCTGCCGCGTGCTCCGAGCTGCCGGGGAATCCTGGTGCACACGGATCCAATCCTCGTGCATCGTCTGGAGCAACGGGTGGCTGCGCACGGGCTCGATCGCAGCGCGACCACCGACGGGCAACTGCAGCATCGACGGAGCGTCGGGAATGCGGGATCGACGTGCTCGAACCTCTTGCATCAGCTCCCGAGGTTCGTGCGCCAATTCTTCCACCACCCCACCTCGTCCGACACGCCGAGCGCGCACGACGAGTATATCCGGGTGAGGTGGCAATTCAGGTGATGGTCACCGGCCAAGATCACGTCTTCCCATCGGTCGATGAACCGGGAGATCTCCTTCGCGTTCCCCGACGTCCCGCGGGTCGGCGACTCATGGTGCACCAGTTCGGCCATCGGCTCGTAGATAGTCCGTCGGCCCGTCTGCGCCGCCCGCAGGCAGTAGTCGATGTCGTTCAATTCCTCGCCGAGGCTCTCGTCGAAACCACCCAGCTCTTCGAATACGCTTCGCGCAGTTGCAAGGCAGGCGCCGGTCACCGCCGAGCAGTCGCGGGTGAGCACGGCCATGCCGAGGTAGCCAGGACGATCGCCGTCCAACCCGGCGAGGACGTGCCCGGCAGCCCCCCCCATCCCGAGGATCACCCCGGCGTGCTGCACCCGGCCGGTCGGGTACACGAGACGTGCGCCCACCGCTCCGACCCCGGCGCGCGTGGCGTGGGCCACCATGGCCTCGAGCCACCCCGGGCGGAGGGCCACGATGTCGTTGTTCATGAAGACGAGGATGTCGCCCCGGCCTCGGGCGGCGGCGGTGTTGTTGAGAGACGACCAGTTGAACGGGCGAGGATCGTGGACGATCGTGACGTCGGGTCGGCGACCGAGACGATCGAGGAGGGTATGGGTCTCCGGCTCCACCGATCCGTTGTCGACCAGAAGCAGGTGTGGCTCGACCCCTCTGGTGGTGGCATCGAGCGAGTCGGTGCAAGCCCGCAAGTACGCAGGAGCGTCGCGGAATGGGATCACGATGTCGACTGACGCATCGTTGACGTGGCGGCGGACTCGCCACGAGCCACGGAGCGGGCCGGGGCTCACGTCACCCCGTTCGTGCCGTCGCGCGAGTGCCTCGACGACGGCGCGGCCACCGGGTACCGAGGCGGGGTCATCGGGGGTTGCAACGCTCGCGACGGGGGTCCAGATGCTCGGTTCGCCGGTCGGCCGATGGCAGAGGACCTCGCTCACGTGGGCGACGCGGTCGGTCTTCTCGGCGACTCGCAGCATGAGATCGTGCTCCCAGTCGCCGTCGGGCAATGCGCGGATGCCACCGGCCGCGTCGACCGTGCTCCGACGCCAGAGTACCGGGCGGCCGAGGTAGGGGATCGAGACGAGGAGCTCCGGCGACCAGTCGGGCTTCAGCACGGGATCCTGGAGCATGCCGGTCGCAGTGGTCCTGTCCTCGTCTGCGTACGCCACGTCGGCCGCTCCTGGCCCCGGGCCGGCAGGCGGGCATCCGTCGGACGGAGGGGCGCCCGGCTCTGGAGCGCCGCCGGACTGCAGCGCGGCCGAGAGCAGCTCGACGGCGTCGACGGTGAGCTGGTCGTGGGCTCCGAGGTGGATCCACGCAGTTGACGAACCGGCAGCCACCCCGGCTCGCACGGCATCGGGGATGCTCGTCGCCGCCGGGAGGTCGATGCGGTGCACGCCGGATGTGCGGGTGGCATTCGAGAGGATCGCGCCGACCGCGGTGTCGACGGGGCCGACCACCACCAGCGACAGCGTCCTCGGCAGCATTCTCTGCGCGCCGAGCGAGCGTACGCAGCGCTCGAACAGCTCGGGGTCTGGCTGGTTCACGACGACCACGACATCGGCATCGGCGACCGGTGACGCCCGCCCGGTCCGGGACGCTGAGAGGAGCGCTTTCTGGCGGTCGCTTTGCCATTTTCGGTAACGCTCCAGGTCCTGGCTCACATCAGGTGCCAGCGGACCTATGTCACGGGTGGCAAACAGAACCCGCTCCACGCTCGGAATGTACTCCACCTTGGACGGCTCCCGGGCACCCGGGGCGCCCCCGGAGGCGCTCTGCTGGCGCGGCCGCTCGATACCTGCCACGATGCGCGGATGGTGCTCGAACCCGACCGCCTGCTGATGGGGCCAGGTCCTTCGAATACGTACCCGGAGGTGACCGCAGCACTCTCCTTGCCCGTGCTCGGACATCTGGACCCGGTGTTCCTGGAGATCCTCGACGAGACCTGCGCCCGGCTCCGGCAGGTGTTCGGGACCGGCAACGAGCTGACGTTCCCGTTGAGCGGGACCGGTTCGGCCGGGATGGAGGCAGCGTTCGTCAACTTCGTCCGCCCCGGCGACTCTGTGGTCATCGGGGTCAACGGGCTGTTCGGGGAGCGCATGTGCGACGTGGCCGGGCGATCCGGCGCACAGGTGGTTCGGGTGGACGCGCCCTGGGGCGAGCCCTTGGATCCTGACGCCCTCGTCTCGGCCCATCCCGACCCGCGGATCATCGCCCTGGTGCACGCCGAGACGTCGACGGGGGTCCGCAACGAGGTGGCCGCGGTCGGCCGAGGGAAGCGGGATGCGCTCCTGGTCGTCGACACCGTGACCTCGCTCGGTGGCATGCCGGTCCACGTCGACGACTGGGGAGTGGACGTGGCCTACAGCGCGACGCAGAAGTGCCTCGGCGTGCCGCCTGGCCTGGCGCCGTTCACCGTGTCCGACCGGGCTCGGGAGCGTCTCGTCGAGCGTCCGTCGAGCTGGTACCTGGACCTCAACCTCCTGTCGCGCTATGTCGAGTCAGGTGCCGGCCGGGTGTACCACCACACGGCGCCCGTCGCCATGGTGCGTGCCCTCCACGCCGGCCTCGGGGCGATGCTCACCGAGGGCCTCGACGCCGTCTTCGACCGGCACGAGACGTGCGGCCGGGCTTTGCAGGCAGGGTTGGAGGAGCTCGGCGTCGGACTGCTTGTCGCACCATCCGACCGGCTGGCACAGCTCACCACTGCATTGGTTGCCCGAGTGCCGGGCGACAGTATGGACGAGGCAAGCGTGCGGCGAGCACTGCTCGAGCGCTACAGCATCGAGATCGGGGCCGGTGCCGGCCAGCTCGCCGGTCAGGTCTGGCGGATCGGCTGCATGGGGCACACCGCGAGACCGGCGAACGTGCTTGCCCTCCTCGGGGCACTCGCCGAGGTGCTCGAGGGGTGACCCGATGATGGCCCGTTCCCCCGCAGTGGCGCCGCTCGAGATGGTCGGGCGGCGGGTCGCGCTCCGGACGCTCGCTCCGAACGACTACGGCGCGTGGATCGAGGTCCGTACCCGCTGCCGGGACTGGCTGGTGCCGTGGGAGCCGCGGCCTCACGACGCCCCGCCCGTCGCCGAGGATCGCGGGAGCTTCGCGGCTCGATGCGCCATACGGGACCGAGAGCGCCAGATGGGCACCGGGTTCGGCTTCGGCATCTTCGCACAGCAGAGGTTCGTCGGCGAAGTGACTCTTTCGTCCATCCAGCGAGGACCGTTCCAGAGCGGTTATGTGGGGTACTGGATCGACCGCGATGTGGCGGGGCTGGGCCTCGTGCCGGAGGCCGTGGTGATGGTGCTCCACTTCGCGTTCGAGGCGGTGTCCTTGCACCGAGTCGAGATCTCGATCATCCCTCGCAACCGTGCCAGCCTGCGCGTGGTCGAGAAGCTCGGCCTTCGAATGGAGGGTGTCGCCGAGCGCTTCTTGGAGATCAACGGGCGCTGGGAGGACCACGCCCGCTTCGCCATCACCGCCGAGGAGTGGGCGGTCCGCCGTCAGGATCTGCTCTGGACCTGGCTCGGGAGAGTGTGAGCCGGGCTCGAGGATCCCGGCTCGAGGATCCCGGCTGCGCTCAGGACCTCTGCGGGCCGGGGCGCACAGTGGGTCTCGACGTCCTCGGCGATGCCCCACTCCTTGCGACCACCGCCGGTGAGTGGCGAAAGAATTGCTCGACGTCGGGCTCGTAGGTGTACGAAGCCGGCGGGCGACCGGTACTGCGTTGGAGCCGGAGCGACTGGATGAAGCTCTGCACTGCTCCAGCGCTCGTGTAGCCATACTCGAACCCGGCATCGACCAGCCGCCTGGTGTCGACTCCGCGTCCGTAGCGGAGAAGCGACTCGAGCTCAGGGGGAAAGTCGAAGAAACCCAGGCGTACGAGCGGCATGATGGCGTACGCTGGCTTCACCGGGGGAAGCGGCAGGAGCCGGGTGCCACAGAGCGACGCGACCTCGCTCCAAGGGAGCCGACCGGAGCCGGCCACGTTGTACAGGCCCGTCACCTGTTCTCGGGTGACGAACTCGAGGGCTCTCACCACGTCGTCCTCTTCGACGAACTGGACCAGGGGGTCGAACCCCAAGATCGACGGGCAAAGCGGGCGTGAGAGGTTCTTGCTGATGGAGGTGACGATGTCGCTGCCGAGAACGTTCGCAAAGCGCAAGACCGTCACCATGGTCGACGGGTTGTCCTCGGCAAAGTCTCTCACCAGGGACTCGGCTTCGAGGAGCGAGCGCTCGACGCGCGTGCTCGGCGGCGAAGATCGGGGCGTCTCCTCGGAGAAGGTGCTCGGGTCTTTCTCGGAGGATCCGTAGACGAGGGTAGAGGATTTGACGACCACGTGCCGCACTGGCGAGTCGGCCGACCCGGCCGCCGCGAGCAGGTTCATCGTGCCGATCACGTTGATCTCGTGGAGGGTGCGCGGCCGCACCAAGGTCGAGTCGACGACCAGGAACGTGTGGATGATGGTGTCGACCTGGGTGGCACGCACGATGCGGTTCAAGATGGAGTACGTCTCGTCGGCGCGGACGAACTCGGCTCGCTCGAGACGCACCGTCGGGCTCTTGGTCCCCATCCCCAGGATCACCTCGACGTCGGGATCGGCTTCGAGGGCTTGGATCATGCGGCCGCCCCAGAAGGTGTTGGCTCCGGTGACCAGGACTCGACGTCCCACGGCTAGCGGCCGCCGGCCTCAGCCGAACCAGACACTCTGGCGCGTCTTCAGCATGTCGAACAGGGCCTCTTGAATGAGGGACTGGATGCGCTCGACTTCGTCCATCACCCGGCTCTTGGAGTATCGCTCCAGGTCGGGTGGCACGTCGAAGGTGATGGGGTTCAGTACTCGGACGCGGAACTTCGCCGGGAACGGCACGACGACCCCGAGCGGCCCGAGGAGGAGCACGTTCGCCGTCACGGGGAAGTACGGAACCCCGAGTAGCTTGGCCAATCCCGGGAGGCGGAAGACCACCGGCATGGTCTCTTCGGATCCGACCACGGCGAGGGGAACGATCGGGACGCCGGCACGCATCGCGATCTCGACGAACCCGCCTCGCCCAAACCTCCTGAGCCGGTAGCGGTCGGTGTAGCTCTTCGACGGCCCTTTCGTGCCCTCAGGGAACACCAGAGCAAGCTGTTGCTGGTCGTGGAGGAGGCGATAGGCGTTGTCGGGGTTGGCCGACACACCCCCAGCCCGACTCCACAACGTCCCGACGACCGGTACGGTGCGGAAAAAGTAGTCGGCCAGGCCGTAGACAGGGCGTCCCATGTCTCTCTCGATGCCGTGCATGATCACCGGCGCGTCCGAAGGGATTGCCCCGGAATGGTTGGCGACGAGCAACGCTCCACCGTGTGCGGGGATCCGATCCATACCCTCCCACTCCACCCGGAACCATCGGGAGTACACGGGCTCGTAGACCTGACGGAGGAGCGCCCTCATGTGCTCGGAGCGTCCCCACTCGTCGACGTCGGAGAGCCGCGGGTCGACGAGGTGCCCGTGGACCGTGCCGGGCGGTCGGATCGGGACGATATCGGTCGACGCCGGGGTGGAGCGGGCTGCTGTCTGGGAACTGGTCCGGGCTTTGGCCTTGGCCCTGGTCTCGGAGTCGGACTCGCTCTTGGACCTAGTCAGCGGCTTGCTCGGTGCCCCGAGCTTCGCCGAGGTCCTCGTCGCGGGTTTCGCCGACACCTTCGAGACTTTGGTCGAAAGGTTCGTCGGAGAAGCTGCCACAGGCCCATCGTACCGTGCGATGGGGGGGCCGTCGCAGGGTGAAGGCAGTGCGGGAGCGCCCTGACCGGGACACTGCCGTGACTTGGAGGCTGCTGCGATCGAGCATTGCTCGGATGCCTACGGCTGGCCGGCCCCGATCAGCCCAAACGTGTACAGCGGCGCGTAGGACACGGTCTCCCCCGTCTCGGGTGCTTGGATGATCGTCTGAGCTCCGTACGGTCCCGAGCCGACGTACATCACGACATGGTCCACGATGCCGTCCCCGTCCAAGTTGAAGTAGAAGAGCAAGTCGCCCGGCTCCAGCGCGTCAAGGGGGACTCGGGGCACCGCCGCATACTGGCTCGCCGCTGTACGCGGGATCGTGACCCCGGCCTGAGCCCATGCCCACTGGGTCAGCCCCGAGCCGTCGAACCCGACTCCGGGGGTCTCACCTCCCCATACGTAGGGCACACCGAGCTGCGACACCGCAGCCCTCACAGCGAGTGTCCCGACACCGCTCGAGCCACCACTGGGTGCGACGGTAGGAGGCGTCGAAGATGTCGGGCCGCCCGAGGCATGGCCTGGAGCGGCGCCACCCTGGTTTGCGGCCGTGATGGCCGCCGCCCCTGATCCCGCACCACCGACTGCACCGGCGACATTCACCGCAGCGGCCGCTTGGGCCGCGGCCGCTTGGGCCGCTGCCGCCGAACGAGCTGCCGCTGCCGCTGCGGCCTCCTGGCGAGCCCTTGCTTCGGCTGCTGCCGCCACCTGTTGGGCCAGCGTGCCCTTTACCTGATGGAGCGTGGCCTCGGTTTGGGCCGTCGCCGAGGCGTTTTCCTGTTCAAGCTGAGTCGCCTGGTCGGCGGCCTGCACGGCATCGACCTCTTCGGCTTTCTGGTGCCCCAATTCGGAGTCCAACTGGTCCTGGGCATTCGTCAGTGCTGCGGCATCGCCCGAGAGGTCGCCAACGACCGTGTCCTCGTACTCGGCACGATCGTCCATGCTGTTCACCGAAGTCGAGAACAGTGCAGAGATCTGAGTGCCGACGTCGCCATACATGTACGCGTGAACGGCATCCTTGGCCAAGCGGGCCCGGTCGATGGAAATCGCGTGCCGCGTCGACTGAAGCTGCGACTGCGTGTTTGCGAGGCTGGCTTGGATCGACCGAATTTGCTGCTCGGCCGAGTCGTACTGCTGGCTCAACGCCGCTGCCCGCTCCTGCTGGGACGCGATCGTCGCTTCGAGCGCTGCCACCTGCTGCTGGGTCGCGGCTACCTGGGATGTGGCGGGTCCTGCCGACGATGTGGCGCTGGACCCCGATGTGGCGCTGGACCCCGATGTGGCGGCGAGAAGCATGCGTGGCGGTGGGTTCGTGCCGGCCCTCACCACCCCGACACCGGCTGCGACCGAGGTTGGTGCAACGAAGAGGGTGAGCCCCATCGTCAAGGCACCGGCGAAGGCCATCCGGATGAGACCGTGCCCAGGCCGTCCTGGCCGCCAAGCCTCATCAGTCACACAAGCCACAATTCTCACACTAACCTCATTGTCCACAACTGCCAAGGCCCTCCACAGGGGGGTGAGGTGTTCTCTTGTGACATTCCCTCCCTGTAGGGTGCGTGTGTGGCCGACCGAGTCGTGGAAGTCGCCACCGGGCGTCTTCGTGGCCAGGATCGAGGGGGTGTGTGGTCCTTCTCGGGGATCCCGTACGCCCGGCCGCCTGTGGGTCCTCTGCGCTGGCGTCCCCCTGAGCCGGCGGTGCCATGGTCCGGCGTCCGAGAGGCAGCAGAGTTTGGCAAGATCGCCCCGCAACCCCCCCCGACGCCGGGGGTGGCCATTCCCGGCGACCCGCTGGATCAGGACGAAGACTGCCTGACCTTGAACGTGTGGGCGCCCGACCCCCTCACATTTGCCACGACCTCACCGACACAACGCGGAAAGCGGGGAGGACGCCCGGTCATGGTGTGGGTCCATGGGGGAGGGTTCACGGCCGGGACCGGAGCCAGTCTGCTCTACCGAGGCGGGGACCTCGCTCGGAACTGCGACGTGGTCGTCGTCACCATCAATTACCGGCTTGGGGCCCTCGGCTTCCTCACCCACCCTGCCTTGGCTGATAGCGGCTCCTCCTCTGCGCTCATGGGCAATTGGGGTTTGCTGGACCAGGTAGCGGCACTGCGCTGGGTGCAGGACAACATCGCCGCTTTCGGTGGTGATCCCGGCAACGTCACCGTATTTGGCGAGTCGGCCGGTGCGATGAGCATCTCCGTGCTTCTCGCGTCGCCTATGTGCCGGGGGTTGTTCCAACGGGCCATCGTCCAGAGTGGCCCTCCTTACACCCATTCGCTTGAACGCTCCAAACATGCTGCCGAAGAGCTGGCGGCCATCTTGGGTCACTCGAAGGTCACACGCGCCGCGTTGCACAGCGTTCCTCCGAGCGAGCTTGTGGCTGCGACCCAAGAGCTGCAGAACCGACTCCCTCCCCCGGGCGAGCTGCCGCTCCCATTCCTTCCTGTCGTCGATGGTGCCTTCCTGCCGATCGAGCCGATCGATGCAATCGCCGCCGGCGCAGCCAGGGGTGTGACGCTCATGACGGGCACCAACCGTGACGAGCTCACGTTCTTTTCGCTGGCCGACACGCGCCTGGCCAACATGGACGAGGATGGTCTCCTGCGCTGGCTGTCTCGAGTACATCGGGAGATTGACTCGCGCGTCGTCGTCGATGCCTACCGAACTGCTCGCATGGCGCGCGGCGAGCCAACGACACCGCGGTCTCTTTGGATAGCAGCGGGAAGCGACTTCATCTTCCGGCGGCCTTCGATGGAGCTGGCGTCGGCTCACTCCGCACACCAGCAGCAGACCTACACCTACCTGTTCACTTGGGAGACTCCGGCATTCGCAGGTCAGCTCGGGTCGTGCCACGCGCTCGAGATCCCCTTCGTGTTCGGCAGCCTCCGTCATCCGGCAATCTCATTGTTCGCCGGCAATGGATCCGACGCCGCCGCGCTCTCCGCGTCGATGCAGCGGGCGTGGGCGTCGTTCGCTCGCAGTGGCGATCCGTCGCATCCGGGAATCGGCACATGGCTCACCTGGGATCCTCAGCGTCGTGCCACGATGGTGTTCGGTCCAACAGGCGGCCTACAGTACGGGCCACGTGCAGACGAGCTCGCCGTGTGGCAATTGTTTCTTCCCAGTCGTGGAGTTGGTCCGTAACGGATGAGACCAGACCCTGGAGCGTGCAGCGAGCCGGACTGCTCGGGAGAGATGGCCCCATTGGATCGAAGCGCCGGACGGATGTGTGGACGGGAAGGCTAAGTGGTGACACCCTTCGTAAGCAGTGCTCGGCGCAAGACTCGACAACGTCCGTGGGTAAGCGGGCGGAAGTGATCGCGCATTTCGGTTCGGTGAGCTCTTCGTCACCCCTGGGGACGTAGCCCAATCGGTAGAGGCAGGGCGCTTAAACCGCCCGCAGTGAGGGTTCGATCCCCTCCGTCCCCACTGCCAACGCCACGGCTGGCCACAACGGCGCTTGGTGCTGAAGATCCAGCGAACTGTTCCGCCAACTCGAGACGTTTGGGGGATCGGAGCGACCGTTCCGAGAGATGACCAACGTCCGACCCCTCAGGTCCCCCGACGGAGACCGTGCCGGCAGGGGCGCGAACAGCGTTGCAGCGGCAATCGCTGCCGTGCCCTACACGTCCGCTTCAGCGTCAGAGGCGCCGAGGATCACTGGCACTGCACTGGTCAAAGTGCTCGGGCCGGTGGAGATCGTCGGTGCTCGGCGGCCGTTCACGAGGGCGTGGTCGTTCGAGCTCGTTGTCTATCTCGCCATGCACCGACGTGGCGCCACGAACGACGTCTGGGCCAGCGCGCTCTGGCCGGAACGGTCGGTTGCCAGCACCACGCTTCATTCCACCGTGTCGGCGGCGCGTCGTGCACTTGGCCCTGGGATCGAAGGAGAAGATCTCCTGCAGCGAGACCACGGTGTCCTCAAGCTCTCTTCGGCGGTCACTACCGACTGGATGGACTTCTGTGAGCTGGCCGAAGCGCCCGACCCGCAGTCCTGGCGGCGTGCGCTCTCGCTGGTGGCGGGCCGGCCGTTCGAGGGTCTGCACAGTCCTGACTGGACGGTGCTCGAAGGGATTGCCGCGTCCTTGGAAAATGCCGTTTCGGCACTTGCGCTCCAGGTGGCTGAGCACGAGCTCGATCTCGGCGATCCCCTGCGAGCGATGACGGCCGCGCGCCGAGGCTTGCTCGCCAGCCCATACGACGAGCGCCTCTACAGGGTGCTCCTCCGCTCCGCCGATGCGCAAGGCAACCCGGCCGGCGTCGAATCGGCCATGGCTGAGCTCGTGAGTCTCCTCGGTGGAAGGGTGTCGGCCGCCCGCAATGCTCAGGAGGATTTACACCCAGAGTCCTACGTCCACCCCAGTACCACGCAGCTGTACCGGGCCTTATCGAGGCGGATGGCGGGCGCGTCCGGTGGGGGCCAGTCGACGCACTAAGGTTTCCCTTCGCCATGGCTCGGAGCAATGCGGGGAAGTGGGTGTCACGTGCAGCGGCAACCGGTGGGGGCCGTACCTATCGCGGCAACGTTCCGGTCAACTGGTACGCAGCTTTGGTCGTCATCGCGATCCTGGGCGTCTTCTCCGTCGTGTTCTCCAACGTCGAATACCGCCACTCCGGAGCAGCTTCGACAACACTCACGCCGCCGACGACGAAAACGACGTGGTACGCGGGTTTGGCATTCGACGTCTGCGGGACCCAGGCGCCGTCGTTGCCAGCCAATGACAGCGGGTCTTCTTCGACAACCAAGGCATTTTTCACGACCGGGAACGGCGTCGTCACGATCGCGCCGAAGACGTCGAGTGAGACCGGTGCCAATGCCGTGTTCGGGAAGTTTGTTTCGGGATATCACGGCCTGGAGGTGACCGCGACAGAGCTGAAGCTTCCGTCCACCAGTGGGTCGGTGACCTACAAGAACGGCCAACGATGCAAGAAGGGCACCCCCGATGCGGGAAAGACGGCCAACGTGCAAGCTGCATACTGGCCGAGCGCGTTCACATCCAAGGGAAAATCCACGGTGGTCCAGGGGAATCCGGCCACAATAAAGTTCTCAGCGAACGAACTGATCACGATCGGGTTCGTGCCGACGAACACGAAGCTGCCCAAGCCCAACGGCACGATCGTGACGGCGCTCCTCCAGGCTTCCCAAGCTACGACGGCACCAACCGCTGGCACGACGGCACCAACCACTGGCACGACGCTTCCATCGTCGAAGAGCTAGCTCTCGTGAGGGCCATCGTTCTCGTTGGTGGTGAAGGAACCCGGCTGCGGCCGCTGACGCTTTCCACTCCCAAGCAGATGCTCCCGATCGTTGACGTCCCGATGATCGAACGGGTGCTCGGCAACTTGATCCCTCATGGCATCGATGAGGCGGTGCTCTCCCTGGGCTATTTGCCCGAGGCTTTCGTCGATGCCTATCCGCAGAGCACAATCGCGGGCATCAAAGTCTCGTACGCCGTCGAGCCGGAGGCGCTCGATACCGCAGGAGCAATTCGTTTCGCCGCCGAATTCGCGGGCATCGATGACACTTTCCTCGTCGTGAACGGAGACGTGCTGACCGATCTGGACATCAGTGCGCTCGTCGGGTTCCATCGCGAACATGAGGCGGAGGGCACGATTGCTCTGCACCCGGTGGAGGATCCCTCCTCGTTTGGCGTCGTTCCGACGGACGATCGGGGTCGTGTGATCGAGTTCGTCGAAAAGCCATCCCGCGACGCTGCACCGACGAACCAGATCAATGCTGGCACGTACGTCCTCGAACCTTCGTTTCTAGATCGAGTTCCCTCGGGGCGACGAGTGTCTATCGAAAGAGAGACCTTTCCTCTCATGGCAGGGGACAGGCAGCTCTACGCGTGCAGCGACGACTCGTACTGGCTTGACACCGGAACTCCTGCCAACTTCATCCAGGCACATCGGGACATCATCGAAGGGAGAAGAGAGGGGATTCCCGCTCCTGGGGCGATTGAGCTACGTGCAGCGGTATGGGTCGTGGGGATGCCACGAATCGAGGGGCAGGTGAGGAGCCCCTGTTATCTAGGCGAAGGTGCTGTCATCCACGAAGGTGGGGCAGTCGAGCGCTCCGTGTTGGGTCCAGGCTGCGTCGTGGAATCGGGCGCACGTGTTGTGGGGTCGGTGATGCTTGCCGGATCGAGGGTCGCTCATAATTCCTCCGTGTCCGGGTCCATCCTGGGGAACGGTGCAATCGTCGGCGAGCGATGTGACGTGAGGCCGGTGTCGATTCTCGGCCACGGCGCGGTCGTCGCCGCAGGTTCCACCGTCGACGGCGAACGCGTACCTGCCTGACTGGTGGTCAAATTGAGGATCTGGTGCAAAGAGTTGCACATACAACGCCGATCATGCGTGTGCGCAGTGCCAGAAGGGACAACTCGATGCGGATGATGGTGACGGGTGGCGCAGGATTCATCGGTTCCACCTTGGTCGATCGACTGCTCGCGGAAGGTCACGAGGTGGACGTGATCGACGACCTCTCGACGGGATCCCTCACCAATCTGGCGGAAGCACGCACGTCGTACTCGAGGATGTTGAGCATTCATCAGATGGATATTCGATCTGCCGATACCGTCGATCTCATCACGTTCCGGCGTCCTGATGTCGTGTACCACTTGGCAGCACAAGCCGACGTGAGAGTTTCCGTCGAAAGACCTTCGTTTGACGCGGCGGTAAACATCGTGGGGAGCGTGAACGTGCTCGAAGGTGCTCGGATAGCGGGAGCAGAACGCGTTGTCTATGCCGCCAGCGGCGGAACGCTGTACGGCGAGCCAGAGCCGAGTGACCTGCCTGTGACCGAAGCGTGTGCTCATTCACCCTTGACGCCCTACGGCGTATCCAAGAAGACCGTCCTGGACTATCTGTACGCCTACCGCAAACTTCACTCGCTGGAGTTCTCAGCACTCGCACTCGCAAACGTCTATGGACCTCGTCAGAACCCGCACGGCGAAGCTGGAGTCATTGCGATCTTCGTCGACCGAGTCCTGCGCAATGAACCGCCAGTGGTCTTTGGTGATGGCGAGCAGACCAGAGATTTCGTCTATGTGGACGACGTGGTCGACGCGTTCGTCCGAGCCGCGCACCGTGGCGGCGGGCTCCTCTGCAACATCGGGACTGGGCGCGAAACGTCCGTCAACAACCTGCTCGAGGTGATAAGCACGGTGACCGGTCAACATATTGCACCCGTGCACTCGCCTCCTCGTCCTGGGGAGATCCTGCGAAACTGCCTCAGTGCCAGTCGAGCGGCCATCCAACTGGGATGGCAGCCCTGGACGGGACTGCAAGAGGGGATCCTCGCGGTCGTCGAGTCCTTCACCACGTCGTGAAGGATTGGCGAGGCGTCGGGAAGTTCAGCGGTCGCCTATTCCCGAATGGACGACGATCAGATATCTGCGAGCTTCTCGATGTCCTGTGGCCCTCGAACAACTGCCGCGTACACGGTATCGAACGTCGTCTTTCGGGACATGATCTGGGCGGGCCGGAGGCGACGTGACCCAGGCGACGAGGCACCCGCAGGCAAGAGAGCGAGCACGGCTTCCGCGAGTGCTTTTTGATCTCGCGGAGGAACGAGACGACTGATTTCCGGAGAGAACTGGGCCAGCATCTCGGGTGATCCCCCGTGGTCGGTCGCGACGCAGGGAACCCCGGCAGCGAGGGCTTCAGCCAGGACGGATCCGAATGGCTCGGGTTCAGTCGACGCGAGGACGAACACGTCCAAGTCGGCCAACAGTTCGGGCATGTCCTGACGCTCGCCCATCCAGTAGACGTTCTCCAGCTGGTCAGCGCGCCGAGCGAGCGTGCTCGCGAACGCCTCCTTGCCCGCCACGGCACCCCCGGCGATCACGAAATACGCGTCTTTGCGGACACTCTGGATGCTTGGAACGGCATCGAGGAGGATCTCGAACCCCTTCCACGTGTCGATACGGCCGGCCGATCCGATAAGCGGTACGTCGTCGGGAATCCCGCTGACCGCCCGGAACTTCCCTGCTCGAGCCGGGGTGAACTCAGTCGGATCGGGTACGTCGTGCACGACGACGACGCGAGAGCCAGCGAGCTGGTCCGCCACCGGGCGTGACGCGGCGATCACGACATCAGCGAAATGGCGACACAGCCACCGCTCGAGCTGAAGCGCAGCGGAGGATTGCACCACGATTTCACGGGCATGCCAGACGAGTGGCTTTCTCGTGAGCAATGCGACAGCCCATGCGTACCATGAGTGGAGGGAATTGCTGGCGACAACTGTGGGACGAGAACGACGAGCAATGCTCATCAAGCGAAGCACCGCGATAGGCCATGCAGCAACGTATCCAAGCCAATACAGCGCAGATCCGCTTTTCGTGATGCGTCGCATCGGTACAACATGGAGGACTGCCCCTGCCTGTAGGAGCTCTGTCGATAGCGGTGAGCGGGAGGGAGTCACCACATGGCAGGTCCATCCCATGGAGGAGAGCTCCCGAACCATGCGGAGCAGGCAGTAGTCAGAGCCACCCCGCTCGGCGTTGGGGTGCACGATCATGATTCGTCCTCGCGGACCCGCCACAGCTCGGACCTCCTGGTGATGCGCAACTCAATGCAGTTGATCGACAGCGAGAGAGAACAGGATCGTAGACGAGAGAGATGTGAGAGAGATCTCAGCGGTCGGCGAGCGCTTCTTCGTAGACCTCGTGGGTTTCTCGCACCGTCCGTTCCCAGCTGAAGTTCGCAGCCTGACGACGGCCGGCGAGTACTCTGCGCTCACGAAGACTGGAATCGCGTATCACTGCTTCGAGTGCGCTCGCCCAGCTCTCGGCGTCGGTGGATGTCACGAAGGACGCGCCGTCTGCGGCGACTTCTCGCAGCGCAGGAATATCCGAGCAAACGACCACCGTGTCTTGGACCATCGCTTCCAGAACTGGAAGACCGAAGCCCTCATGGATGCTCGGAAATGCGAAGACGTCTGCCGCCGCGTAGAGGGCACGCAGATCATCTTCGGGCACGACACCGAGGACGTGCAGCCTGTCGGAGATCTGCTGCTGCAAATGCGAATCGACCAGGTCCTTCTCCAGCCATCCGTGAGGACCGACCAGCACGAGGTGATGCGGAAGGTCACTCTCGGACACGAGCGTGGAGAATGCCTGCACCAACGTTCCGACGTTCTTGCGAGGTTCGAAGCTGCCCACCCAGAGGAGATAGGGGATGTGCGAAAGACCGTAGCGTTGCAGTGCCGAGTCGACTCCTTCTGGAGAAGCTTTGAGGTGATCTACGCCATAGGGCACCACTCGTACTCGTTCGGCCAGGATCTGGGTGTGCTCCACGATCTCGGCTGCCGCACTGTGACTTCCGGTGATGACCAGGTCGGCTCGACGAGCAGCGGCGCTGGCACCTCGACGGTGGAAATGCCTCCCCCTCCGCGGGTACACGTGTGGAAACAGCGCGTACGCCGCGTCGTGCATGGTGACCACAAGCGGCTGGGGGCCGCGAGGGGGGACCGCAGTCGACGGGGCATGGACAAGGTCGCATGTGCCGAGGATCGGAGCCGAGCTCGAAAGGAGGGGCCAACCGAGAGCGTGCCACGCGTCGTAGAGGATTGGCCGGGGTAGGGCAAGGATGACGGGCTCTTGTGCTCCGGGGCCATCGAGGCGGAAATTCCGTCGGGCACGTTCCACCGAAGTCCTGGAATGCCTGGCCGTGAATGGAATTACGGTATCGCCGGGGAACTGCCGGTTGAGGCCCCGTACGAGCTCGGCCGTGTACCGCCCGATCCCTCCTGGAGCTTCGTGGAGAAGCTGTTCTATGTTGATAACGACGCGCATGCGCATTGCCTCAGCATGGAAATGAGAGAAACGTACCGAGTCATCAGGGCGTGGCCATCGGATCGAGCGCATCGGCTGGCAGGTACTGACGCGTCACCGAAAGAGGTCCTCTCCGGGACTACGGACGACGTCAGTCACGACCGAGCCGGCGCCAAGCCATGTCGAGGGGACGCCACGAACGATCGCTGCCGGAACGTTCCGGTCCTTTCCCATCACCAACTCAGCCGCCGAGGCAATCTCGTCAACGATGCAGATGGTCGTGGCCGTCAGAGGACGTTCCATGGCGTCTCGGGTGCCCCGGAGATCAAGGATCGGCACGATGCCGGCGCTCCCGATGGCCACATCGGTCACTCCGTTCCTCCAAGCCCGACCAAAGGTGTCTGAGATCACGACACCAACCTGCACACCGAGCTCTCTTTGCAACCCCGCCCGGATGCGCCGTGCAGAGCGGTCAGGATCAATGGGCAGGAGCGCGGCTTCCCCCTCTTCCATGTTCGAGAGGTCGACGCCGGCGTTCGCACAAATGAAACCGTGGGTCGTCTCGGTGATGAGGAGATCACCGCGGCGGCGCAGTACTCGCACGGCTTCGCTCTCCACCAGCCGCTGTTTGGCACGAGGATCTGATGGGTCGATCTTTCGGACGCGTCCCTCCGCTTTGGAAACCACTTTTTGGGTGACCACCAGCACGTCTCCTGGCTCGAGCCTTGGAGACCCACTCCCAGGTGCCTGGAGAACCTCCGCGAGCAGCGTAGGAAGATTGTCTCCGGGACAGACTTCTTTGAGACCGGCGATCGGGACGACCGTGATGGCACGTAGTTCATCGAACGGCATCGAGAACCACCTTCGCCAGCTCGGCTGCCCGCGCCGGAGTGGACATGATGGTGTCCGTCACGACACATCGCATGCCCAGGGCTTCGACGGCAGGGATCAGGGCTTCGTCACGACTGTCGATGACGAGCGTCGAGCACCAAGGAGCGTACAGGCGGGCCACGCCAGCAGCGCTGGACTCGTGGCCCATCTCGATCAGCAGCCTGTCAGCCGGCCCCTTGAGGGCCGTTCCGGCGACGATCGGCGAGATTGCCACGACGTGTTCGCGGCGCGCCGAGACAGCTTCTCGGAGCTCGGTGACAGCCATGATTGGCGCGATGGACAAAAGTGGGTTCGATGGGCAGACCACGATCGCCGTCGCTCCTGCGATGGCTTCGAGCAGGCCGGGTGCAGGTCGAGCTCGAGAAGCTCCGGCAAAGCGGATGGATCGAACGGGAATACCGTGGCGGTGCTTGACGAAATACTCCTGAAACGAAATTTCTCGTTGTGCGTCACCTACCTCCTGCGCGCCAGCTACTTGTGACTCTTGATCCGAAGAGCGAGAGGACGTGTCGGCAACGAGCATCGTGCGGACCACGTCGTCGGACATCGGCACCAGATTCACCCCGATCCCTCGGGCGCGGCCGATCTCCGAGGTGACAGTGCTCAGGGTTGCGCCTTCGGTCATTCTCTGGGTCCGGTAGAGATGCGTGGCAAGGTCACGGTCGCCGAGCCGGAACCAGGCGGCACCCCCCAGCTTCTCCAGCTCTTCCATGACCACCCAGCTCTCACCCGCGATCCCCCAGCCGGCCTCGGGATTGGCAATGCCGGCCAGGGTATAAGTGATCGTGTCGAGGTCGGGACTGATGTGTAGACCGTGCAGCACCATATCGTCGCCGGTGTTGACGACAGCGGTGATGCCGGCGGGGTCCACCAGCTGGACCATGCCGGCGAGCAGCCGAGCTGCTCCGACGCCACCTGCGAGGGCCACGAGCACGGGTGCAGCCTATGTGCGACGACAGCGAACAGCTACTTTCGAGATGTGATGGATGCACTCGACGTGCTCGCGCGTTGGCCGGTCTCGGCGGTCTCGGCCGCCGTGGTGGAGCTTCCGGTTGGCACGGCTGCGCCCGAGACGGCCACCGATGGACAGACTGTGTGCGAGGTGCCCGCAGTTGTGACCGCGACGTGGGGCGAAGTGGACCGGGTGTACCCGTGGGCCTCGATCACCAAGATCTGCACGGCCCTGGCGGTGCTTGTCGGCGTGGAAGAGAAGACGCTGGCGCTGGACATGCCCGCAGGCCCACCCGGTGCCACGGTCGGCCACCTGATGGCGCACGCGTCGGGGCTGCCGTTCTTGGGCCGGGAGCCTCTTGCACCACCAGGCAGGCGCAGGATCTACTCGAACAGCGGTTTCGAGATCCTGGGCGAGCTTCTCGAAGAACGGTCCGGCTTATCCTTCCACCAGTACCTCGGTGAAGCCGTGCTGGGGCAACTCGGGATGAGCGGGGTAACCCTGTCATCGCAGCGCTTTGCGGCGGCGGGCATATCGGGGTCCGTACGTGATCTCGCGGCTCTGGCCAAAGAGCTCCTGGCTCCGACTCTGATCAGCAGGGCAACGTTGGATCAGGCGGTGCGCGTCGCGTTCCCGGGGCTGGCAGGCATGCTCCCCGGCTTCGGGCACCAGGATCCATGTGACTGGGGACTCGGCTTCGAAATCCGAGATGCCAAGCACCCCCATTGGACGGGCAGCGCCAACAGCCCTCGGACCTTCGGGCATTTCGGTCAAGCAGGAGGTTTTCTGTGGGTCGACCCGGCCGCAGGGATCGCGCTTGCCGTTCTGAGCGACACGCCTTTCGGACCATGGGCGGCGACGGCATGGCCAAGGCTGGCTGATGCTGTGTTGGGCGAGGCAGCCGCACGTTCTGCTGAAGCGGGGGCCGGAGGGACCTTTCGAGATGTTCGTCGAAATGTGGCTGATACCATCGGCAACTCATATGACGGTCCGTCAGATTGAGCCGGGTTCGCAGCACACGGTCGTGGAGCTGCTTCGGCGGGCGGCGGAAGAGAACGCCGACGTCGAGGCATACGTAGAGCCTGCGCATCACCAGTCATCGTCTGTCTTTCCGAATGAACGGGAGTGTCACACGAGCGACGACCGTCCGCGTCGGAGCATGACGTTTGCCCAATGGGATCGGGCAGCTGACGGGTTGGCCGCACTTCTCAGGTCCTACGGTGTCGGCCGAGGAGATGTGGTATCGATGCTCCTCGTTTCGTCCCTGGACTACGCAGTCGGGTATGCCGCCGCCGTACGGCTCGGAGCCGTCGTCAGTGGAGTCAATCCACGCTTGGGCCATCGAGAACGGGAGAGCATCTTCTCCCGCACCATGCCGAAAGTGTCGATCGTCGACTCCGATCTCGGATTGGAGCTGCCCGCCAACGCGGGGCGTGTGATCGATCGAGCCGAAGCAGCGAGCTCTTGGACTGATCCGCCGCCGAAGAGCTTGCCGATCCTCCATGACGACGACCCGATCGCGATCGTGTGGACCAGCGGGACGACGGGCGCTCCCAAGGGTGCAGTGTTTGATCACCGCTGCCTCGAAGCAGCATCGGATGGGACTGGTGTGCTCAGTCGCCCAGGGGATCGTCGTCTCTCGCCGCTGCCATTCGCCCATGTCGGGTACATGGCAAAGGTGTGGGACGAGATCGCGCACGGGGTCACGACGGTGATCACCGCATCGCCTTGGAAGGCCGAAGAGACCCTTTGCGTTCTCGTGGCCGAGCACGTCACCGTCGCCCAAGGCGTACCTACCCAATGGGCGCTCCTCGTTGGGCTTGATGATCTGGATGGAGCCGACTTGTCCTCGCTGCGGATCGCCGCAACCGGCGGCGCTCCAATGCCAGCATCCCTCGTGAGGGAAGTCCGCAGGAAATTCCGCGTACCGGTCGTGGTGCGTTATGCGTCGACGGAGACCGCGATTTGCACCGGAACGCTTCCTGACGACTCTGATCACGTCGTCTCCGAGACGGTGGGTCGTCCTGTGAACGGAGTCGAGATGTCACTCGTCGATGATTTGGACGAGCCCGTTGCGACCGGGGAGATCGGGAGAGTCCGGATCCGTTCTCGAGCCGCGATGCTCGGTTACTGGGGTCCGACGAAGCCGGTCTCTTCGAGTCCCAGAGAGCACCGCGGGGCGGGATGGTCGATTGATATCGAGTCGACCCGTCACGTGCGCTCGGCTGAGGGATGGGTGACAACGGGCGACCTCGGCATGGTCGATGTCGACGGCAACCTTCATCTGTCCGGCCGTCGGGGTGAGCGCTACATCCGTGGTGGCTACAACGTGTACCCACTTGAGGTCGAAGAGGTCCTGCGTGCACACCCCGGCGTGCATCGGGTGGCGGTCGTCGGCGTGCCCGATGCCGTGCTCGGCGAAATCGGCGTGGCATTCGTGGTCCGGCGACTCGACGCCACCGGTGCGCTGTCGCTCGAGGAGATCAGAGACCATTGTCACAAGGCGCTCGCCGACTACAAGGCACCTGACGCGATGGTGCTGCTCGACGACCTGCCACTGACTGCGATGATGAAAGTAGACAAGCGGGTCCTTGCCGCGATGGCCTCGACTGTGAAGGTCGGCAAGGTGCAGCGCCGACGAGCCCCGTCGGTACGTGCATCGACAGGCACCCGAGAGCAGCTTATGGCACAGAAGGAGACGCAATGAGCCCGATCAGAAACCTTGGCAAGCCGGACCCAGAGCGCGGTACCGCGTCGAACTTCCTCTCTCCTGCAAGGTTCCAGACAAAATCTGCGATTGTCACGGGCGCAGGATCCGGGATCGGCCGTGCAACGGCTCGGCGTCTCGCGGCCGAAGGCGCCCGGGTTGCGTGTTTGGACATCGCAGAAGAAGCGCTCTCGAAGGTGGTCTCGGAGATCTCGGCTGATGCGGAGGGAGCTCCTGCATGGGCACCGCCTGGTCGCGCGATCGCGATCACCTGTGACGTGACCGACGAGTCGTCGGTGAACTCGGCTGTGGCCCGAGCTGCCGGCACACTTGGGCCGGTCACCGTCGTGTGCAACGTGGCTGGTATAGGTCGGTTTGCCCACACTGTGGAACAGACGCTGGAGGGTTGGAACGAGATCCTCAAGGTGAACCTCACCGGCACGTTCCTCGTGACCCGAGCAGCGTTGCCCGACCTCTTGGAGCACGGAGGTTCGATCACCAACGTCGTCTCGACCGCTGGGGTCATGGGCCAGGCATATGCAGCTGCATACAGCGCCTCCAAAGGGGGAGTCGGGATGATGACCAAAGCACTCGCCGTCGAGTACGTCGATAGAGGGGTCCGGGTCAACGGGGTCGCGCCCGGTGGGGTCGATACCCCACTGGTGTGGGAATTCGGCCTGCCCGATGGTGCCGACGTCAAGCAGCTCGAGCGCATGATGACCCCGATGGGGTATTGCACCCCGGCCGAGGTCGCGGCTGCGATCGCGTTCATCGCGTCGGACGAAGCAGGGTACATATCTGGTGCGATTCTCTCTGTCGACGGTGCGTTGAGCGCGTGAGACGCGCCTCGCTCGATGTCTCTGCGCTCGGGCAGCACTCGCCTGCATGAGCGACCGAGAGCAGCACGGTAGTTTCTCCGGAGGTTCGCGAGGTGTGCCGTTACGCATCGCAGTCGACGTGACCCCGCTCCTCGGCCAGCCGACCGGAGTGGGTGCGTTCTGCTCAGGTCTGCTCTCTGGGCTGGCACCCCGAGGCGGGCTGTCGGTGAGCGCATTCGCAGTGAGCTGGAGGCGTAGGCATCTCGTCGTGACACGTGCTCCGGCGGGAATTGCGGTCGGGCAGCGAGCCATGCCGGCTCGACCACTGCACCAGGCATGGCGACGAGTCGACTTTCCCCCGATCGAGTGGTTCATCGGAGACATCGACGTCGTGCATGGAACGAACTTCGTCGTCCCGCCTGCTCGCCGCGCCGCTCGGATCGTCACCGTGCACGACCTCACTCCGGTCCTCTACCCCGAGCTCTGTGACCAAGCGTCATTGCGCTACCCATCACTTGTGCGCCGAGCTCTCCACGGCGGTGCGTGGATCCACACTCATTCGGCATACGTTGCCCGGGAGGTGATCGACGTCTTCGGTGCCGACCCCGAGCGCGTGCGATGGGTGCATTCAGGTGTCCCCCCGCTGGCCCCGGCTGACTCGAGAGCAGTGGAACAAGTGCTCAAAGGGCGATGGCGCCGCTACATCCTCGCTGTGGGCACGATCGAGCCGCGGAAAGATCTTCCGAGCCTCGCTCTCGCGTTCGACGCGATCGCCGCCCAACACGACGACCTTGTGCTGGTGCTGGCGGGACCTGACGGGTGGGGGCGCGAAGCGCTCGACCGGGTGCTGTCCACGACCCGTCACCGTGATCGGATCATCCAGACGGGATGGCTCGAGCCTGGGATGCTGGCTGGACTTCTCCGTGGGGCATCGGTCTTGGCATACCCGTCGATCTACGAAGGCTTCGGGTATCCCCCGCTCCAGGCAATGGCAGCCGGGGTACCTGTCGTGTCCACCCGTGCCGGGTCTTTGCCCGAAGTCTTGGGCGACGCCGCGATCCTGGTGCCGATCGGAGACCCGCGATCATTGGCCGAAGCCCTCGACCAGGTGCTCAGCTCAGAATCTCTCCGTGCGGACTTGGTCGCGCGCGGGCTCGCTCACGCTGCGGAGTACTCGTGGGATCGCTGTGCCAAGGGCCTCGAGGACCTCTATCGGGCTGCTTGGGCGTCCGCCCGTTGACTGATAAGCGAGACGGCCCGATGGAGATCCCCCGTCATCTGCGCGATGTCCCTCCGGACTGCGCTCAGAGCGATCGTCGGTGGCAATTCGGTAGGGTACGACCGTGAACTCGGGTACCGCGGAGTCGCTCCTGCTGCACACGAAGCACCGCTCGCCATTGGGCGACGCCGTGGGAACACCGCCGCGCACCTTGGCAAGTGTGGCGTCCGGCCGGGCAGTTGCCGGTCGTCAGTTGGCAGACGACGGTGATCTCGATTGGCGTCCGGAGGTCCGGTGCGCGCGCTGATCACCGGCGGCCGTGGCTTTGTCGGGACGTGGCTGTCCGCCCACCTCAGTGATTGTGGTGACGATGTGACGGTGATCGATGCCGAGACCGACGTCGCCGATCTGTCGGTGCTCGGTCCTGCGGTGGCGGAGGCAGCTCCCCACGCCATCTACCACCTTGCTGCCAAATCCCATGTCGGGGAGTCCTGGACAGATCCCGCAGAGGTGCTCCGGGTGAACGTCTTGGGGACCGCCGCACTGCTCGCCGCAGCACGGAAGGTTTCCGAAGTCCCCAAAGTGCTCGTCGTGAGCTCTGCGGAGGTGTACGGGTTCGTTTCTCCCGAGCAGCTTCCGATCTCTGAGGTCGCACCGCTCTTGCCGGCAACCCCGTACGCGGCGAGCAAGGCGGCTGCCGAGCAGGTGGCGTTGCAGGCTTGGCGCGGGTACGGGCAGCCGGTTGTCGTGGTGCGTCCGTTCAACCACGTCGGCCCGGGTCAAGCGCCGACCTTCGCCGTGTCGGCTCTGGCTCGGCGCATCGTGGAGGCAAAGAGGAACGGGTCTCGGTCTCTGCGCGTGGGGTCCCTCACCCCCCGGCGCGACTTCACCGACGTCCGCGACGTCGTGAAGGCCTACCGCTTGCTCATAGAGCGAGGGGAGGAGGGGACCGTCTACAACATCTGCTCAGGCGCCGACGTCGCAATCTCCGATGTCGCAGCGCTGCTCCTCGAGCTCAGCGGTGCCGATCTTGAGCTGGTGCCCGATCCCGCTCTCGTTCGCCCAGTCGACGTCCCGGTGTTGCGCGGCAGCCTCCGGCGGGTGGGAGAAGCGGTCGGCTGGCGGCCGGAGATCCCGTTGTCGCAGACCCTCCGAGACGTGCTGGCGTATTGGGAAGAGCACGCCGGGGCTGACTGAGCCCCGGCGTGCTCGGTTCCCTGGTGCGGGCGGGTGTCAGGCGCCGGGGACGACCAGCTCTCGGATCTGGGTCCGGACCTCCCGAGCCTGCTGGCGGGCTCGGTGGGACAGCTCGCGGGCGACCGGCGGGAGCTGCTCTTCGAGGGGCTCGAAGGAGGTCTCTACGAGCTGCAGGGCACCTTCGACGATGCCGTCCACCTGCCTGATCCCATTGGCCACAGCCTCTCTCACCTCGGCGAGGCGCTGCTCGACCGCCAGGTCTCCTGCCAGTTTGCTCTTCAGCTCAACGCGCTGGACCTGGGCTTTCTGGAACCCAAGGACCCCAAGTCCGATTGCCACGTAGGCGGCATCCCGGGCGATGTTCGTGACCTCGCCGGTCACGCTGTGCAGGTCGTTCAAGTCAGGCATGGTTCTCTCCTGTCGGCTGGGTAGTGCGCCGGAGTGCCCGGCGGCTTGGTCATTGATGACAACACCAGTATAACAGATGGATAACTGTGGCAAGCACCCAGGGAGGCGAGCGTGGGTGCGGTCTTCGCGGGCCGGTTGCCCAAGCCGATAGCCTCAGCAGTCTGGTGAGTCGACCCGCGGAGCCAAGAGCAGGGCACCCCATCGGAGGCCGGTGATGGAGGAGGGGTCGATCGACTCTGCCGCGCCGGCGGTCGTTGCGGTGATGGTGACCAGCGAGCCAGGTCCTTGGTTCGACGACGCACTGCGCTCGTTGGCCGGGCAGGACTACGAGAACTTGTCGGTCCTGGTGATCGTGTCCGGCGGGAAGGACGACCCCACCGAACGTGTTGCCGAGTTGCTTCCCGACGCATTCGTGCGCCGCCTCGAGGATGCTCTGGGATTTGGGGCGGCAGCCAATGTCGTGCTCGAAATGGTGGAGGGGGCGGCGTTCTTCCTGTTCTGCCATGACGACTGCGCACCCGACCCCGACGCGGTGCACGTGATGGTCGAAGAGTCGTACCGATCGAATGCCGGGATCGTGGGGCCGAAGGTCGTGCGATGGGACGACCCTTCGATCCTGGTGCACGTCGGGATGAATGTCGACAAGAGCGGGGCGGTCGTCGAGCGCGTGCACTTCGGCGAAGTCGATCATGGCCAGCACGACGCCGTTCGGGACGTCTTCATGGTCCCAGGCGGGTGCACGTTGGTGCGCGCGGACCTCTTCGCTGCGCTTGGCGGTTTCGACCCGGGGATCCTCGCGATGGGAGAGGACCTCGACCTGTGCTGGCGAGCACAGGTCGCCGGAGCCCGAGTCCTGGTTGCCCCCGACGCCCGTGCTCGTCATCGGGAGGTACTGAGCTCGGGGCTTCGGCCGGTGCCGGCCGACCCGGAGCGTTCGGCGTCCAATCCATCACTCCAGGAGCTCGAACGTCGTCACGAGCTTCGAGCGGTACTCGGGAATTACAGCCGAGGCCATCTGGTCTGGGTGCTGCCGCAGGTGATCCTGCTCGGCCTGGGGGAGCTGGTCGCCTCTGCGCTCGCTCGAGACGGGGATCGTGCTCGCGCCCTGCTCGGCGCGTGGCGTTGGAACCTCTCGCACTACCAGGATCTGCGGCGACGGCACCGATCCCTCGAGAAGGTCCGCGTGCTGTCTGATCACGAGGTCCGGCGTCTCCAATTGCGTGGCAGCGCTCGATTGTCAACGTACACCTCGCGGCTGGTGCACCAGGACTTCGACGTCGCACACGGGCGCGCTCCGTCACAAGCAGAAGGGGCGGTGGGCGTGCTACCGCCCGCCGAACCAGAACCGGAACTGACTGGCAGTGTGGGTCAGGCATTCTCCGAGGACAGCGATTTCGATGAGCTTGACGACATGGGACGCCGGTCTGGACGCGATCGATTTGGTCGCCGCCGGAGACGACCGATCCTCGGGACGCGGCGTTCACGCCTCGCGCTCTGGTTCGTTGTGGCGCTGATCCTGCTCATAGGAAGCCGGGACCTTTTGAGCGGCAGTTTTCCGCTCGTGGGCCAGTTGCTCCCGTTCCCGAGCTGGACCGGCGCTTGGGAGCGGTGGTTCGCCGGGTGGCAGCCGGCGGGGCTGGGGTCGGCTTCACCGGTTACCCCTGCCTTTGGCGTGCTCGGGATCCTCGGGATCTTGACCGCAGGGGGGATGGGTCTGCTGGAGAAGATCCTGGTCCTCGGATGCATTCCACTCGGAGCCTGGGGCATGTCGAGAATGCTCCGACCTCTGTGCTCCCCGAGGGCCCGACTGATTGGAGCGATCTGCTACCTGGCGTTGCCATTGCCTTATGACGCGCTGGCCCGAGGTCGCTGGGACGGCCTCGTCGCCTTCGGCCTCTTGCCATGGATCGTGACCAACGTGCTGCACGCGAGCGGCATCCCACCGTATGGAGCGCGCTGGGGAGGGAGCGCCGTCAATGGAAGCGCCGTCAATGGGAGCGCCGTCAATGGGAGCGCTGTTGGTGCCACGGGCGTCGCTGTTACCGGCTCGACAACCGCTCCAACCCAGGTCCGGGACTGGGCCATATTGAGTCGGCCGGTGCTGAGGGGGATGTTGGTGGTGGGCGTGCTCGATGCCGTCGCGTCGGCGTTTGCCCCGGCCGTGGCCGTCGCACTGGTCGTTTCCGCGCTGGGGATCATCGCCGGGTCGGCTGCCGTCGGTCAGTGGCGAGGGTCGTTCCGGGTTGCCGGCGTGGTCGGCGGTGGCACGCTCGTTGCTGCCGTTCTGTGCGCGCCGTGGGTCGTCGGGGCTCTCGTCGCCGGCAAGAGCGCCGTCGCCGTATTCGGGCTCCAAGGACCTCCTTCCAGCTCTCTCGGGTGGACGGCACTCCTGCGATTTGCCGTTGGTCCCGTCGGCAGTACCCCCCTGAGCTGGTTGATCATCGCGGCGAGCTTCATGCCACTGCTCATTGGACGCGCCGAACGCCTGGCTTGGGCAGGCCGGCTCTGGACGACGGCGTGCCTCTCGTGGATCCTGGCGTTGGTGGTGGTACGGGGCTGGTCCGGGATCTTCGCCCCTTCCTTGGACGTGGTGCTTGTTCCTGCGGCCATCGCCGTCGCTGCCAGTGCTGGTCTGGGGGTTGCCGCATTCGAACGAGATCTTCCCGCATATCGCTTCGGGTGGCGCCAGATCGTGACCGGGATCGCGGCCGTCGCCGGAGTGGTGGGAGTGATCCCGGTGGTCGCCGCCGCAGGAGGCGGCCGATGGAACCTCGTGACGACTGGGTTTTCCCAGCCTCTGTCGTATCTCTCGCCGCGGAGCAACGGGACAGGCGCTACCCCTGGCGAGACAGGGGCGCAGTACAGAGTGCTGTGGCTCGGTGACCCGAGTGCACTGCCGACTGCGGGATGGAACGTGACCTCTGGCTTCGCCTTCGCTACGTCCACCGGCGGCACTCCTGGTCCGATGAACCTCTGGGCTCCGGCATCGCCCGGACCCGCGGAGGCTCTGGCGGGTGCGGTGAAGATGGCGCTTGTCGGCAGGACGAGCCACCTTGGCCGGTTGCTGGCACCTGCGGCGGTTCGCTACGTCGTCGTGGTTGGATCGTTTGCTCCTCAGATCACAGGAGTGCAGCAACTTCCGGCGGAGCCGCTCCCACCAGGCCTGATCCCATCGCTCCAGGATCAAACCGACATGGTCGAGCTTTCTTCGGAGGCCAACGGGTTCTCTGTCTTCGAGAACACCGAAGCGATGCCCGAAAGGGGTGAACGGCGGCGGGGGGTTGCCGTACGCAAGACCCGCCCAGGCTCCCAGGTGCCCCTGCCCTCTCCTGCCGATATCGTGGGTTGGCATGCCGTGATGAGCAGTCCTGTATCGACATCCTCCTCGCCGTCTTTCAGTGGGGAGCTCAGTCCCGGCGCCGTGTTTGCCGGGCTGGCTCCTGCCGGTCGATGGACGTTGCAGGTGAGCGGCACCGAAGTACACGAGAGCTCGGTGTTCGGATGGGCTGGGCAGTTCGAAGTGACCTCGCGAGGGAGGGGATCGCTGAGTTTCGACGGATATCCCCTCTTGTTCTGGGCGACGCTGGCCGAATTGTTGCTATGGATGTGCGTGGCCCTCGTGCTGCTGAACAGGGCTCGGTGGCTGGCGTTCTGGGTACCTTGCATGAGGGGCGTCACGATGGTGAGACACAGGTTCGCAGCTCGGATGACTGGGAACGACATCTCGTCGGAGCAAGCCCCGGCGCTCGTCGCTGACGCTTTTGGCGATCCGGAAAACCCCGAAGACCTGGAAGCGGGGAACGGCACGACCGACGAGCCGGCGGATCACTCGACCGACGAGCCGGCGGATCACTCGACCGACGAGCCGGCGGATCGCACGACCGACGAGCCGGCGGATCGCACGACCGACGAGCCGGCGGACGACACGTCAATGAAGGCCGGCACATGACGAGCCCGTCTGCCAGTAACGGTGATACGGAGAGCCGACCACGCGTTCCCCCGCCCGAATGGCGGATGCCCGTGATCGGAGGTGTCCTGTTCTTGCTGCTCGCGGTCGGTCTCATGGCGTCGCTCCTGCCTACTGGTCGGACGGCGACGGTTCCGTCAACGGCGATCCCGACGCTCGGTTTGGCGAGTGTCGCAGCACCCGTCGGATCGGAGTCTTCGAGCTGGTACTGCACCGGGAGCACCGGGACGCCGGGGGGAATTGCCGACGCGACCCTCTCCTTCGTCAACACCGGGCATCTGGCGGTAAGCGGGACAGTCACCGTCGTGAACGCCACAGGGCAGAGTGCCACGAGAGCCATTTCGCTTCCCGGTGGCCGTGAAACGAACGTGAGCCCCGAGGGGATCCAGCAGGGCAACTGGCTCGCGAGCACGGTGCAGCTGGACGGAGGTGGGGTGACTGTGAGCGAGATCGTGGAGGGATCCGCTGGGTGGTCGGAAGCCCCCTGCGCGACGCGGACCAATCCGGACTGGTACTTCGCGACGGGGTCGACCGAGCTTGGCGACCTCTTGTTCGATTTCGTGTACAACCCGGGCGCAGTTCCGGCGGTCGTCGATTTGAAATTCGTCTCAACACAAGGAGAGAGCGCACCCGAGCCCTTCGAAGGGTTGGTCATCGCTCCAGGCTCGGTCGTCGTTGCAGGAGTGGGGTCCTTCGTGCAGAACCAACAATCTGTCGCGACGCTCGTCCAAGCCCAGTCAGGGAGCGTCGTTGCAGCGCAACTGGAGCAGTCCACGGTCGGCTCACTCTCGGGTCTGTCGCTGCTCCTCGGTTCGCCGCGGTCTGGTACCCGTTGGAGCTTTCCCCGCACGGTGAACACGGCTGGTGGGCAGGTATCGCTCGGAGTGCTCAATCCAAGCAGTAGTGCGCAATTCGTGAGGGTCGAGGTTGACCTTGCGTCAGGTCCGGCCGCTCCGTTCGTCCAGGAGGTGGCCCCCGATAGCACGTGGAACCTCCTGCTGAGCGGAACCACCAGGATCCCCCAGGGAGAAGACTATACGTTGACGGTCGTCTCCCGGGGTGGGGGAGGAGTGGTCGTCGGGCGAGTTGCCCAGTCCTCGAGCACTGCGGCGCCACCGCAATGGGGAATGCAGTCCGGCATCGCTGCTCCGGCTGCCGCTATCTCCTCGAGGAAATGGGTAATCCCTTCGCCATCCGTTCCGGGGAACCCACCCGAGCCAGGAGCTGTACCGTACGCGCTGGCCATCCAGAACACGAACGGACATGCCGTGTCCGTGAGAGTCGACAGTGTGGACCCCGACGGCCCGGTCGGACTTGCGTCCGTTCCCGTACTGCGTATCCCACCAAGGTCGTTCCTGGTGATCGAGGCAAGCCAACTCATGGCAACCTCCAGCGACGCGCTTCTGGTGGTCTCGTCGGGCCCCGTAGCCGTGATGGAAGACGATTCGCCAGCCGGGGCGCCGGGCATCGTGAGCCTCGCTGGAATCCCGCTCGCCGCCTGACGTCGGCGCGAAGTCGCAGTCGTCTCGGCAGGGAGCTGAGGCCGTCTTGGAGCAACGACGGCGGCCCGAGCTCGGCCATCCGATGGAAGAGTCGGAGCACGATAGTGCGGTGGACGTTCGGGGGCCCGAGCGCCCCGCTTGCATTGGCGTCCAAATCTCCATTCGCTGCTCGCCGTGCGTGATGCAGAAGAGAAGCCGTCCGATGCGATGGAAGTCGCGTCGCTCACCTCGGTGGAGACTGGAGAGAGCATAGGCAGCGTCTGTACAGCCATCGCTGTCCGAAGGTTCAGTGGTTGGAGGCAAGCAGGTTCGCTGCTCTTCCTCGTTGTCTCACCAACCCTTGGCTGGAAGTGGCGGTCAGCGCGGCGGTGCCCACGAATCAGCGGGCTTGGGCCATTCCGGGGGAGGCCATGTTCCCGGGGTTCCCGGAGTGGAAGCGACGGGTTCTCCCTCGGCTGGTGGAGCGTCAACGTCGCGAGGGGAGTGATCTGCCTCGGAACCGCCGGGAGTGCCCGCGCCGTCGGGAGTGCCCGCGCCGTCGGGAGTGCCCGCGCCGTCGGGAGTGCCCGCGCCGTCGGGAGTGCCCGCGCCGTCGGGAGTGCCCGCGATGCTCCGGTCGTCCACTCGCACGGAGGCACTGTTGGGCTCCACGACCTCGGTGCCCTTCTCAGCGCCCTTCTCCTTGCCATTGTCGGTGCCAGCTCCAGCTCCAGCTCCGGCTCCAGCGCCTTCGTCGGCGCCACCCGTCTCGCCTCCATCCTCAGCGCCTTGTTTCGCACCGTGACCGTTCTTCGCGCCGTTCGGGTTCCGGTGACCGTTTCCGGTGAAGTGGGGTACTGCCTGGGAACCGTTGGCATGTACTGGACGTCCATACGCCTCATCGACCAGTCGCCCGACCTCGGACCCGTCGATGGCCTCCTGTTCCAAGAGAGCGTGGGCAACGGCATCGAGGCCAGCACGGTGACGGCTCAGGACTTCGAGCGCCCTCTCTTCCTGAGCTCGCAGGATGCGTTCGACCTCGTCGTCGATGACGCGGCTCGTATCCTCTGAATAGTCGCGAGTGTGCATCAGATCTTCACCAAGGAAGACTTGGCCCTGCGAACCCCACGCCATCGGTCCGATCTCTTCGCTCATGCCCCACTCTCGGACCATCTTGCGTGCGAGCTCGGTGTTGCCGACAAGGTCGTTCGCTGCACCGGTGGAGAGGTCGCCGTACACGAGAAGCTCCGCGACTCGTCCTCCCATCCGAACGCAGAGCGAGTCTTCGATGTGCGATCGGGAATGGATGTGGCGCTCCTCCATTGGCAACTGCATGGTGACTCCGAGTGCCATCCCGGTGGGCAGGATGGTGACCTTGTGAACGGGATCGGCGTCTTCGAGCACGTATGCGAGCACCGCGTGGCCGCCTTCGTGGTACGCGACCCGTTGCTTCTCCTGTTCCGAGAGGACCAGACTGTCCCGGCGCTGGCCCATGAGGACACGGTCGCGAGACGATTCGAAATCGTCCATCTCGATCATCGCGCTGCCTCGCCTCACTGCGTGCAGCGCCGCTTCGTTCACCAGGTTGGCCAGGTCTGCACCGCTCATCCCCGGCGTTCCTCGGGCCACCAGCTCGAGATCGACATCGGGTCCGATCCGCTTTCCCCGGCAGTGAACTTGGAGGATGGGCAAACGCTCGTCCAGGTCCGGGAGCGGAACGACGATTTGACGGTCGAAACGCCCGGGGCGGAGGAGAGCCGGATCGAGGATGTCGGGGCGGTTCGTGGCGGCAATGATGACGACGCCTTCTGCCGGGTCGAAGCCATCCATCTCGTTCAGCATCTGGTTGAGGGTCTGCTCACGCTCGTCGTGCCCACCACCGAGCCCAGCTCCACGCTTGCGACCGATGGAATCGATCTCGTCGATGAAGATGATCGCCGGGGCTTGCTTACGAGCCGTTTGGAAGAGGTCTCGCACGCGGCTCGCACCGACGCCGACGAACATCTCCATGAAGTCCGAACCGCTCACCGAGAGGAACGGGACTCCAGCTTCACCGGCCACCGCTCGAGCCAGGAGGGTCTTTCCGGTCCCCGGCGGACCGACGAGAAGAACCCCCTTGGGGATCTTGGCTCCGATCTCTTTGAACCGCGTTGGGGTCTTGAGGAAGTCGACGACTTCACTGATCTCCTGTTTGACTCCGTTGTAGCCCGCGACGTCTTCGAACGTCGTCGAAGGTCGATCTGCACTGAACATCCTGGCCTTCGATCGGCCGATCGACATGATCCCGGACATCTGGCCCCGTGCCTGGCGGGTGATGAAGACCATCAGGATGATGCCGATGCCCAGGAACAAGATGTAGGGGAGGAGCTCACCGAGGAGATCGCTGGGCGTCGAGAACGTTACCGATGGGATGTCAGCCTGCATCTCCTTCACATCCGCAGGAATGACCGGGTTGGGCCCGCTGACTGTGTACTGCGTGCCGCTCTTGAGCTTCCCGGTGATGACCCCCGAAGAATTGTCGACGTTGGCTGTCGCTACCTTCTTGCTGCTCACATCGTTCATGTACTGGGAATACGTGAGCGACTTGGCGGAGGAGTGTGACAGGAGAGATGGCACGACCAAGATGAGCAGGATCGCGGCGGCGATGACGATCCAGATCCACCGCCAGTTCTGGTCACCCCCCGACGAGCCGGGCCCCGGTCCGCCACCGGGGCCGGGGTTGCGAGGCGGTGTTCCATCCTGGCGTTGAAGGCTCACGAGCACATGCTATGCGCCGCTTCTCCTGATCGGTGACCGCGCCCGTGTGCCTCCGGCTCGTTCGGTCGGAGCCTGAGAGCTCTCTTGCCCCGAGTTTCGACCCTCGAACCAGCAAGAGCACATGGACATTCCGGGCTTGTCCCAGCTCAAGCGACCGAGAGGGTCCTACCAGGCGGTCCTGAACATGGCAGGCGTCGTTGGGGACCACCAGGTATCGGTGAGGCCCACATGATGGTCTCTTAGTGGGCACGGTTGATGCGCTGGCTGGCGGCGCGTGCCCACTCTGACGAAAGTACCCGGCAGTATCGTGGCGACGATGGCCGACCTTGGGGACAGCGCACCGCCACCGCGACCCGAGACGGATGCGGCTGAGTCAGAGCCCGGAGCAGCCAGAGCACTTCCAATTGTACAGCCGGGGCGCCGTTTCCTCGACGTGCCAGGCGCGCCACCGGCCCAGCGTGGCGATGCCGGGATGTGGGTGGTGTTCGGCTTCGTCGGGTTCCTGGTCGGTGAAGTCCTGGCACTGATCCTGGTCACGCTGGCTGCGACGGCTGCAGGAGATGGCGGGCAATTGTCTCGCCTGTCGTCCATGGCCACTCCTCCAGACTGGTACATCGGCGTCTCGCTGGTCGGCCTGTGGGGGGGGTTCCTCTTCGGGCCGTGGCTTGCATCCCTTACCCGTGGGACTCGACGGCTGTTCATCGACCTCGGAGTGCGCTTTCGTCCGATTGATTCCATCGGCGTGGTGATCGGAGTGGGAGCGCAATACCTCGTGGCGCTTCTCTACGCACCGTTTCTCGTTCACTTGAAGAATTTCACAGCGCCTACGCAGAAGCTCACGGGCGCGGCACACGGATGGGGGTTCGTCGTCATTGCCATCCTCACGGTTGTCGGCGCACCCTTTTTCGAAGAGCTCTTCTTTCGCGGTCTCATCTTTCGCGCCCTGGCAAAGCTCTTCACCTCGAGCGAGCCGGGCCCGACCACGCGGCGCGCCGTCGGAGTCGTGTTCGCGGTGGCAGTCGACGGACTCGTCTTCGGTCTCGCCCATGGAGAGTGGGAACAGTTCGCAGGACTTGCCATCTTCGGGATGATCCTGGCGACCGTGAGCTATCTGACCGGACGCCTCGGGATGAACATGGTCGCCCATGCGTCATTCAACCTCGTGGCCGTCCTGGCCATAGTGCACAGCCGCGGTGGAGTCGTGCTGTGAAATGCGGTTCGGAACCGTGAGCCATGGACATTCGTGAAGGACATATCGAAACAGAAAACGGTCCGGCAAGCGTCGACTGCCGACCGGTGTGGACTCCCAGGGCACAAAGGATCGGCCGATGGCTCCCCGCAGTCGCCGCCCTGGTCGCCGTGGCCGGCGTCATTGGTGTCACCCTCTGGCAGCTGCACCTCCCCCTTCTTCTCACTGATACGACCACTACCGGAGGTGACACCGGTGCCCATTACATGATGCCGGCCTACTTCACGTCGAACCTCTTTCCCCATCTTACCGGATGGAATCCAGGTTGGTACGACGGATATCCCATGTACACCTTCTACTTCATCCTGCCTGACGTGCTCGTTGCATTGGCATCTCACGTGATCGCGTACAACATCGCGTTCAAGTGGGCGACGGTGATGGGGTCGCTCCTTTTGCCAGTGACTGCATGGGCCTGCGGGAAGCTCTTCCGAATGCCCCCGCCAGTACCGGGCGTTCTTGCCGCGGCAACCTTGCCGTACCTGTTCGACTACACGTGGACGATCTATGGAGGCAACCTTTTCTCGACCCTTGCCGGAGAGTACTCCTTCTCGCTGAGCCTGGCTCTCGCAATTCTGTTCCTCGGACTGTTCGCCCGGGGGATCCGTAACGGTCGAGGGCGTGTCCTTGCGGCAGTTGTGCTCGCACTGTGCATCCTCGCCCATATCGTTCCTGCCGCGTTTGCGTTGGTTGGTGCCGGGCTGCTGACGCTCTGCGAGATGTTGCCGGACAGGTTCGAGCTGTACGACGACCTACGCGGACCTTCCATTGCTTGGCATGGCACCGGACGGCAGCCCGAGGGAGACAGTTCGGCGCGCGCTCGCTGGCAGGCGTTTTGGTGGGGGTCCTCGACCGTGGTGATCGGGGTGCTCCTGTCGGGTTGGTGGCTCGTGCCGTTCGGCCTCCGCCTGCCCTACACCACGTCGATGAACTATACGAACATCACGACGTATGCAGCAGTCCTGTTCCCACGCGCGGACCTGTGGGCACTTGTGCTTGCCGGGGTGGCCATGCTCGTCTCGCTTGCAATGCGGAGTCGCTTCGGCCTCCTGATCGGCGCTCTCGGCGGACTCTCGGCTCTGGGACTGATCGTGGATCCCCAGGGGAGCCTGTACAACGTCCGCTTGCTGCCGCTCTGGTTCATCGCCGTGTACCTGGCTGCGGGGTGGGTGTTCGCCGTGGGCGTCGTCTTCTGTGCTCGTTGGATGCGGCGCGATCGCTTGACCCGCTGGGCCAATACGGTCCGCAACGGCCTCGGTGGCCCGGCTCTGCGCCGGCCGTCTCCTCCCCGCTGGCCAGCCGGTGCGGTGGCCGGCCCGATCCTTGCTCTGCTCGTGGTGCTCGTCGTGGTGGCTACGCCGTTCGTCCCGGCTCTCGCCTCCGAGCTTCCGCGGATCGGCATCACTCCCGGAGCCGACCAGGTGAGCGTGTGGGCCGATTGGAATTACACCGGCTACGAGGGGAAAGCGGACTATCCCGAGTACCGTGCGGTGGTCCAGCTCATGGCCAAGGTGGGCCGCGAGCACGGGTGCGGGCGCGCGATGTGGGAGTACAACTCGGATCTCAATCGTTTCGGCACTCCCGAAGCGCTGATGCTCCTTCCCTACTGGACCGGCGGGTGCATCGACTCGATGGAAGGCTTGCTTTTCGAGTCGTCGGCGACGACGCCCTATCACTTCTTGAACCAAGCGGAGCTGTCAGTAGCACCCTCAGAGCCGATGGTGGGGCTTCCCTACGGGCCGCTTGACATCCCGCTAGGGGTGGAGCACCTCCAGCTACTCGGAGTGCGCTACTTCATGGCATCGAGCCCTCAGGTACAACTTGCGGCCAGCGAGGACCCCACACTTCGGTTCGTGGCGTCGACCGGCCCGTGGCGTACGAACTTCGATGGGGAGACACTGTCGACGACCTGGGACGTCTATGAAGTGCGTCATTCCACACTGGTCACTCCGTTGACCAGAAAGCCCGCTGTGCTGACCGGCGTGGGGCCCAGCCAGGTGAGTTGGCTCGGGACGGTAGGACCCCAAGGGGAGCCGATCGATGGCCCGTCAGTGGCGTGGTACGAGGACCCGGCGCGTTGGGCGGTGCCGCTGGTAGCCGATGGACCGGCGAGTTGGCCTCGGGTGACTCGAGCCGGAGCAGGACATCCCCCATCGATCTCGGTCCCCGCGACGAAAGTAACCGACGTGCGCCAAACTGCAGACTCGGTCAGCTTCCACGTGGGCAGGATCGGCACTCCGGTTCTCGTGAAGGTCTCGTATTTCCCGAATTGGCACGTCTCGGGGGGGAATGGACCCTGGCGGTCGACGCCGAACCTGATGGTGGTGGTCCCGACCAGCCATCGCGTCGAGCTGACGTATGGCACCACCCCGGTGAACGACCTGGGTGACGGCTGCACTGCTTTCGGGATCTTCGCGCTCGTCATTCTCGGCGCCGTCGTGCCCACGCTGCGCCGTCGCCGTCGGCGTCGGAGCCGTCCCAGTACCCGTCGCCGTCGGACCAGTCGTCCACCGAGCTATCGGACCGCCCTGCACCCATAATCGTTCCATCACAATTTGCTCACGGGGAACCCATTGACACGGGTCAGGATGAGCGCATCGAGTCGGTGCTCGACGCGGGTGTGTTCTCAGGGGAGTGTGTTCTCAGGGGAGGGGTACGAGATGCGCGTGAAAGGGGTGCAGGTTCTGGTGACGGTTCTGGTCATCGGTGTGTCGTTGGCAGCGTGCGGGGGGAGCCAGGCTCGTGTGGTCGGCGCGGGGACCCCGAACCCGGTGGCCGGCTCTCGGACCCAGGCGCGAAGCTCGACATCCCAGAAGGCTGCATCGTCCGCGCCAAACTCCTCATCTCCGGTGTCCAAGTCTGCGCCCGCAAGCTCTTCCACCGTGCCGGCCGGCCCTGACGTGTCGTCGCCTTCGACCACGATCACCACTCAGCCGGGCACGACGGCGGGGAACGGTGCTTCTGAGGCCCAGACAGCGATCGGCACAGGGATCACAGCTCAGCTCACAGCCGAGTTGAGCGCGCTCACAACAGGCATGAACCAGGTCGAGCAGACAGTGTCGGGAAGCGGGTCAGGCGCGACAACATCCACATCCACGTATCCGACAGGAACGACGGGAACTTCGTCACAATCAGGAGGGAATTGAAGTGCCGGGTCAAAAATCGAGTCCACGAAAAACTATCCGGGCACTAGTGATCGCCCTGGGGGTTTGCGCGCCATTGCTCTGCTCGCAGGCTCAGGGGATCGCAGGCGCCGCGTCGGTCTCGGTGGCCCAGTCAGGCGTTGCAACCTCCTCCACCAACACCTCCTCCAAAACCTCCTCCAAAACCTCCTCCAACACCTCCTCCAACACCTCCACCAACACCTCCTCCAACACCTCACCCAATACGCTGATTGCTGCGACACGAGGTACCACGTCGACGTGCACAGCAGCCAAGCTTTCCGCAGGACGGGTGAAGTTGGAAACGGCGCTCCACGCGCGTTTGGCCCGGTTGAGTGAGCTCTCGTCGGTCATCAGTGCGTCGGCCCACCTCACCCCGGGGGATCGGTCGACACTGACCGCTGACGTCGCAAGTGAGGAGGCGGGGATCGGTGCGATCCTGCGGCAGGTACCTGGCGACTCAACCTGTGGAGAGCTCAGGAACGCCGCACGCCAGATGATCGTGAACTACCGTGTCTACGTCGTGATGGCTCCTCAAGTCCGGCTGACCATTGCAGACGATGATGAGGTGGCAATCGGCACAGTGATCTCACGAGCGATAACGCGTGTGCAGGGAGAGATCAACGGATCGTCGAATCAGACGGGGGTAGCCGCGGCACGAGCATCCCTCGCCGCAGCCGAGAACCAAGCTGCGGCAGCCGGCCGTGACAGTGCAGGGATCTCTGCGACCGTGCTGCTGTTCACCCCGTCCTCGTACCCAGACTGCTGGAGCTCGTTCCTCTCGGCGCGGACATCGCTTCGAGAGGGGCTCGTGGCACTGCGAGCGGCCCGGGCGGACCTCCGGGCGGCAATCGCAGCGCTGCAGTAGCGCTCATTGCCACTCGTATCGGCCGAGCCGTTAGGCTGGGCGGCTCATGAGCCGGACCAGCGCCGTCTTCAAGGCGTATGACATCAGGGGGATCGTTCCTCGCCAGCTCGACGCCTCGCTCTGTCGGGCGATCGGATCGGCCTTCGCCCGTTTCACGAAATCCCCCCGGGTTCTCCTCGTGAGGGACATGCGTCCCTCAGGTCTCGAGCTGTCCGAGGCGTTCGCCGAGGGGGCTCGGGCAGAAGGCACGGCTGTCGTAGACCTGGGGATGGCATCGACCGACTTCCTCTACTTCGCCTCCGGCCGTCTCGATGCCCCCGGTGCGATGTTCACCGCCTCGCATAATCCCGCGGAGTACAACGGCATCAAGCTCTGCTACGGGGGTGCCCGGCCGATCGGGCGTGACACGGGATTGAGGGAGATCGAGGCTCTTGCCGATGAGGCGCTGCTCCAACCATCCCGTGGTGACGTGCTCGCACCGCTCGAGCATCTCGACCTCCTACCAGAGTACGCGCAGCACGTCCGTACTTTCGTCGACCCTTCTGTCCTACGGCCGCTGAAAGTGGTTGCTGACACTGCGAATGGCATGGGTGGTCTTGTCGTGCCGCTCGTGATGGAGGGGCTCCCTTTCGACGTGGAGCTCCTCTATCCCGAGTTGGATGGTTCGTTCCCGAACCATCCAGCCGATCCGATCCAGCCTGAGAATTTGGCCGATTTACAGTCCGCGGTCCTGGCATCCGGCGCCGACGTGGGCCTCGCATTCGATGGAGATGCCGACCGGGTGTTTCTTGTCGACGAACGAGGCAGACCGGTGTCCGGTTCGCTCACCACTGCCCTGGTCGCCGCCTCGATGCTCGAAAAGCACAGGGGCGCCACGGTGTTGTACAACTTGATCTGCTCGAAAGTGGTGCCCGAAGTCATCGCCGAGCATGGTGGTGTCGGTGTGCGGACGAGGGTGGGTCACTCCTACATCAAGCAGGTCATGGCGGAGACCAATGCGGTGTTCGGAGGTGAGCACTCCGGGCATTACTACTTCCGCGACAACTACCGAGCTGACTCAGGCATCATCACCGCGCTGGTTGTACTCGAGATGATGAGCCGAAGTGCAATCCCACTTTCGCAGATCCTCGCGCCCTACCAGCGGTACACGGACTCAGGCGAGATCAACACCGAGGTTGCCGACGTAGCGGCAGTGCTCGAAGCCGTCGCTCGCCACGAAGAAGCGGCAGGACGTCAGGTCGACCGCCTTGACGGCATCACGGTCGATCGTGGTGACTGGTGGTATAACCTGCGGCCGTCGAACACCGAACCCCTGTTGCGCCTGAACCTCGAAGCGCCTGACGAGGCGAGTTGTGCACGCCATGTCCATGAGATCCTCGCGTTCGTATCGGGCGATGCCTCGGACACTGGGTGACGGAAGGCGCGTGCAAGAGGATTGGGATGGCTCGCTGAGTGAGCGAGTGGGATGAGAGGAGCTGCGATGCCGTTGGACCCGTTGCTGATTGAAGTGCTGGCATGTCCCGTTGACAAAGGACCCCTGCTGTGGTTCGAGGATGAAGAGATCCTCTACAACCCGAGGCTGAAGAAGTCCTACGCAGTCCGAGAAGGTATTCCAGTGCTGCTCGTTGACGAGGCGACCGATGTCGGCGAGCCAGAGCACGAGCGTCTCATTGCCAAAGCATCTGCTGGCGGAGCTCGAGAGACCGGGCACGGCCCCGGCACTTCCCGAACCGACGGTCTCTCCCCACGCGACAGCGCCTCACCTTCTGAGGAAGCCTAGCTTCTCGGTGGACCCCGAACGCGCCACGAGCGCGACCGCGCATGACGAAGATGATCCGGGACGCGCCCGGCTGCTTTCGGAGCCTTTGCAAGCACGTCCAGACACCCTTGGCATGTGGGATGCGCTGTCCACGTGCACCGAGCAGATCGCGACCGCGGTCCGCCAAGCCGAGCCGCGCGGACCTCTGCCTGACCCAGGTCGGCTCGACAATGTCGTGATCTACGGGATGGATGCAGGTGCAATGACCTGCGACCTGCTCGAAGCGGTCGCCGTACCGCTCGCGGCACGACCGCTCGTCGCGTTGAAGTCGCACGACCTGCCGGCGTTTGTCGGGGCCTCCTCGCTGCTCCTCGCCGTCACATGGTCAGGGGAGATGGAAGAGACCCTGGTCCTCGTCGATTCGGCTCGAGCGGCTGGGGCAAGTGTCGTCGTGGTGACCAAGGGCGGGACGTTGGCAACTCTGACCGAACGGCACGGACAATGCATCGTGCCCATTCCCACAGAGGCTCCCGACTCCAGAGTTTCCCTCGGAGCACTTTGCGCCCTCCCGGCGGTGGTACTCGAGCGGCTCGGCCTCCTCGAGGGTGCGGTCCGCCAAGTCGAAGAAGCTGTGGAGGTTCTCGAGCAGCGTCGGAACGACTGGCTCTCGACCGACGGCCTCGCGGCGTCCGTCGCGAGGCGGATCGGGCGCACGTTCCCGCTCGTGCACGGCTCGCGAGGTCCTGCTGCGGTGTCGGCGCGTCACTGGAAGTCTCAGGTCAACATCAATGCCAAGACTCCGGCATTCTGGTCCTTCCAACCCGACCTCTGCCAAGACGAGATCGCCGGATGGGGGCAGGCCGGCGACGTGACCCGCCAACTGCTCACGGTCGTGTCGCTGCGCCATGACGGGGAGCATCCTGAGGTGGCCGCGCGGTTCTCGGTGGTGAACGACATGCTGCGCGAGGTGGTTGCCGACGTCATCGAAGTACGGTCACGAGCGAAAAGTGCCCTGGCCGTCTTCTTCGATCTCGCAATGCTCGGAGACGCTGTGTCGCTCCATCTGGCAGCCAAAGAGGGAGTGGACCCAGGACCTGTCCCGATCTTTGCTGAGCTGCAAGAAGCTCTTGGCACTTGACCCGCACGATGTGTCGTCGTGTGCGAGATGATCGAGCCGATGGGATCGCAGGCGCGCGCAGGTCAGCCCTTTGCGGTGGCGGATACGGGGGTCACCGGATGCTTGACCAGGTAGTTGAAGATGTTCACCACCGCGGGAGCTGCCGCCTGATCTCCGTACCCCCCCTGTGTGACAGCTGCGACGACGACGTACTGAGGGTTGGGGATCGGACCGAACCCGATGAACCAGGCGTCAGGCTCTTTGGTTGTGCCGGTGGAGACTGTGGCTGATCCGGTCTTGCCGGCGATGCGGAACGTTGTGAGACTGAAGTGCGCATACTGTTTGAAGATGGCATACGCCGTGCCTTTGGGTGTCGCCACGACCCCCTCGAAACCCTGCAGCATCGGTTGGTAGATTGACGCGGGCAGGTTGACCGTTCCCGTCACTTTCGGCGCGAAGCTCTTCACCACTTTCCCCGACGGGGTGGTGATCTCGGCTGCGACCTCTGGTTGGTAACGAGTGCCGCCGTTGGCAAAAGTCGAGTACGCCTGGGCCATCTCGATTGGGGTGAGGACCGTCTCACCCTGGCCGAACGCCATTTCGAGGTTTGTCCCTGCATACCAGCTGTCATAGGGGAATGCCTTGGGTGTGGCCTGGTGGAGCTCCTTGCGCAGCGCCGGACTGTCGACGCGCCCTTGCACTTCGTCGGGAAGGTCGATGCCGGTGAGCTCGCCCATGCCGTAGCTGTTGGCCACGTTCTGGATGGGGGTCGGTCCGTACTTGGCAGCGTTCACGTAGAACTGATAGCCGATGTTGTAGAAGTAGTCGTCGTCAGACTCCGTAAGTGCGAGCGGCATCGTGATCTTGCCGGCATCTGTGGGTTGATCGTCATGAAAGGTGCAATAGCCCTTGCATGTCGGTATCGAGTACGTTCCGGGATCTGTGAACACTGTCGACGCGCCGAGGAGCCCGGTCTGCAGCGCCGCGGTGGCCGACGCCAACTTGAAGCTTGAGCCCGGAGTGTACAAACCCTGGATGGCGTAGTTGTCCAACGCACCCGATGCTTCGAGCGTTGAGTAATTCGCCTCCGAGATGCCCCCGAGCCACTCTGTCAATTTGTAATCGGGGTAGGAGGCCATGGCCAAGACCGCCCCGGTTTGGACATCCATCACCACGGCGGCTGCCGTCTTTGCCGCCGGAAGATGGCCAGTGGTCGGATCCACGGTGCTGCGGTCGGCAACGACGTCGGCTGTGAGAGCGCTCTGGACGGCGCGTTGGAGTGTCAAGTTGATGTTGGTGACCACAGTGTCCCCCTGCTCTGGCGGGGTCGTGTGCCGCGTGCCGACCGTCTGCCCCAGGGCGTTCACCAGCAGTTCTTTGAGACCGGGCTTGCCGGCGAGATACTGCTGGTACTCGTTCTCCAGACCGGACTGCCCGTACTGTGTCGCCTGTGAGTAGCGCCCTGTGCTGTGCGCTTTCAGCTCTGTGGCGGTGATCGCCCCCACGTAGCCGAGGACCTGAGCAGCGACTGTCCCTCCCTGCGGGTACGTCCTTTCGGTGACCTGCTGGACCGTGAGGCCAGGGAAATCTGACGGGTGGGTCTCGATGTACTGGACGGTCGCCGCCGAAGCTCCGGTCAAGATGGGGACCGGTTCGTACGGGCTGTACTGGCTGTTGCTGAGCGCTGATTGGACCTGTGTGGGCGTGTCACCGACGATGGCAGCAGCGTCGGCAACCGCCGACGGATCTTGTGTGGCGACCGTCCGCGAGAGCGCGATCTGGTACTGCACTTGATCACCTGCGAGGATCGTGCCGTTGCTCGACGTGATGAGGCCGCGGGGCGCAGGTACCGACACCGTGCGGACCTCGTTGGCGTTCACTGCAGCCGTGTAGGTCGAATGGTCGATGACCTGGAGGGCCCATAAGCGCAGGATGAGGACGACGAAGAGCACCAGTACGATCACACCTACGATATTGAGTCGAAGTTGCGGGCGACCCGTGAGCTCTTCAGGTGAGCTGACCATCGCCACAACGTTCACGTTCCGCCGGGGTTTGAAGCGCAAACGGTGCCGGCGCCGCTTCCAGAAATGCTCGCGACGCCCAGGAGGGGCTGAGGAGCGGCGGCCGGGGCCAAACGTGGAACGTCGTGATCGGCGAGTCATGGGAGACCGCCCGGGTGATCGGGTGGTTTGGGACGGCTCATTGTCCGGCAGGGGGGTGGAGAGCGGCTGTCATCATCGTTCGCATGATGGGACCAGCCACGGTCGCCCCCGCACTTGTTGTCGGTTGGTACGGCACGAGCACAGCGATGGCGATGGTCGGGTGTGTATAGGGCGCGAAGCCGATCATCCAGTCTTGGGTGTTCGTGAGGAGTGTCGGGAGTGTCGTCTGAGCCGTTCCGGTCTTCACCGCGATCTTCAATGAGGGTGGGAAGATACCGTACGCGGTACCGGTTGGTGTGGTGGCGACGGTCTGCATCAACCGGTTCACCTGGGCTGCCACCGATGGGGTCATTGAGTGCTTGTAGACGGTTGGTTGGTACCTCTCGACCAGGCTCCCGTTGGCTGCGTGGACTGACGCCATGACGTGAGGCGTCATGAGGGAGCCGCCGTTGGCAACAGCTGCCGCGACCATCGCCTGCTGGAGGACGGTGGCTTTGACGTCCTGCTGGCCGAAGGCCGAGATGGCAAGGCCCGCTTGTCCCAGGTCTGTGGACGCGAAGTCCGATGGCTTGGGAAAGTGAGACGGAGCAACGTTGGGAATGTCGATCGGGGGCACCGAGTTGTAGCCGAAGAGCTCTGCTTGTTTGAACAGCGTTGTGGCGCCGAGCGCCAGTCCGAGCTGGGCGTAGCCCGGGTCGCATGACGGTGGCAGCATCTGGGCGATGGTGCCACCGCAGGCGTTCGCATGTGTGTATGTCCGGGCGTCGTTGCAGATGGGCTGGACGCGCCCTACAACGGTCGTGCATCGGTTCACCGGGAACGTGAAGTTGGCCAAGCTCGGCTTCAGGTTGTAGACCGCGGTCGTGGTCACGATCTTGAACGTCGACCCGGGGGGTTCAGGTGCGTCGGTAGCGATCGGATAGCCGCCGAAAAATCCCTCGTGATCGGGCACTGTGAAATCGGCATGGCTCGCCGCCTTCTCCTTGGCGATGTCGGGGTTCGAGAGTGTGTTGGGTGTGAACGATGGGCTCGAGTACATGGCCAGCACGGCTCCGGTTTGCACGTCGAGAACGACGATGCCGCCGTCTTTGTCCGGTGACACCACATCAGCCAGCTCTTGCCGTGCCAGGGTCTGGAGATATGGCTCGATGGTGATCGTCACGTCGTCGGCCGACGGGGCGGGTGGATTGAGCAGTTGGCTGATCGACTGGGCAGGCTGCTTGTGGGCCACGAGCTTTGTGTTGTACTCGTACTCGATCCCGGCGGTGCCGCGGTAAGGGGATGTGTACCCGACGACCTGGGAGTAGAGCGAACCCTGCGGGTAGTAGCGGACGTACTCGTATGTGCTCGATGTCTTGGGTGCTTGGACGGACTCGGCCAGGATCTGGCCATTGGCCGCGAGGATGTCGCCGCGCAGGTTGTCGAAGTGCGCCGCGGCATTTCGAGGGTTCTTGGGTGTGGCATTCAGACGGGGTGCTTGACGGACCTGGATGTTCACCAGCTGTAGCACGATCAGTGCGAAGCAGACCATGAGCCCGACACCGAGCCATTGGATGCGTCGTCCCATCAACCCTCCGTCCGTCGGGGGCTCGCCCGACCGGCGGCCCAGGTCGGCAGGACGGACATGGGGCAAGCGTGCCGCCGGCCTTCTCGGAAGTCAAACAAGTAGAGTCTAGCTTATCAAGAGGCAGACACATATGGACCTGCGAAGACTGACCATCTTCCTCGCCGTCGTGGAACAGGGCGGGTTCACCCGGGCCGCCGACGTCCTGGGCATCTCCCAACCGGCGGTCTCCCAGGCGATCCGCGAGCTCGAAGCCGAGCTCGGCACCGCGCTCTTCCATCGCCTCGGGCGTGCCATCCGCCTCACTCCGGCTGGGGAGGCACTGGTGCGCCCGGCCCGGCAAGTGCGGCGGGACCTGGAGAACGGTCGTCAGGCGGTCGAGGAGGTGACCGGACTGGGTACTGGGCGGCTGGACATCGGCTGCCTGCCCACCGTGGTCGTCGACCCGGTGGCGCGCCTGATCGGGGCGTTCCGTTTGGCGTACCCGGGCGTGGCTCTTGCCGTAGGGAGCCCGGAGGGGCCGCTCGACTTGCTCGACGCCGTTCGCTCCGGGCGCTTCGAGATAGGTGTGAGCGACGAAGCGAACGCTGAGGACGTGACGACCGTCGGACTTGGGTCCCAGGACTTCCTGGCAGTCTTGCCACCGGGATCTGGCTTCGCCTCCGCTGGGTCCATCGCCTTGTCGCTCCTCGCCCGCCAGCCTCTCGTGGCACCCCCGGCGGGGAGCTCGACTCGGGCTGCGCTCGACACCGCGTTGGAGGACTGTGGGGTCGCGGCCCGCATAGCGGTGGAGAGCTCCCAGCGCGATGCGTTGGTGCCACTCGTCGCGGCCGGTGCTGGTGCGGCGCTCTTGCCCCGGCCACTGGCTGATCTCGCAGCCCGGGCCGGCTGCGTGGTGCTGCGCCCACGCCCGAGCGTCCGGCGTCAGCTTGTGCTCATCTACCGGGCGACGCCGCTCACTCCCGCGGCCGAGCGCTTCGTGGAGCTGGCACGAGCTGACGCATCCAGACGGCACGGCAATGGCAGGATGGCGTCGTCGCTCTGAACAACGGCGTGGCAAGAGAGGGTCGCGGGTCATGAGCTTGGGGTACAGGTGGGCGGTAGGGGGCCTTGTGGTGCTGGCCCTCGCATTGACCTCGTGCGCGTCGGCGGGCACTTCAGTGGCATCCGAGCCCGGAGGGGCACGTCGGGAGCCCAAAGAGCTCTCCCGGCGGAGCGGAGCCCGGCGCGTCGGCGGAGAGCTTCCGGACGCGTCTCACCCTGCACGCTCGGTGGTAGGGGGTGCCGTCACGATCGAAGCGGCTGTAGGCATCACACTCCACGTCACGCTCCTGCAGGTCATCGATCCAGCCCAAGGAGGCAATGTGTTGGCCGTGCCGCAGGTCGGCATGCGCTTTGTCGGCGTCGATCTCTCGGTCTCGAGCCTGCAGAGGCCAGTCAGGACGGATTTGAGATCCGACACCGTGCTGCTCGGCACAGATGGCGTCTCCTACCAGCACGATGACGATCCGATCACAGGCTGCACAGGACTTCCTATGGGCACGGTGACGATCAGTCCTGGCTCCCCGCTGACCGGGTGCGTGACGTTCGAGGTTCCCGTCGCTGTCAGTGTCTCCACAGTAGAGCTCAGCCTCGCCCAGAGTGGTGTAACTGCACCGGCCGGCGATGCACCAGCGGGCACGACCGCTTTGTGGAAGGTGGGCTGAGAGAGCCTGTCCAGCATGCCTATGCTGCGCCGATGGACCTCAGTGCGGTGGAGGCGCGGATCCTGGGATGTTTGATCGAAAAAGAGATCACGACTCCCCAGCAGTACCCGCTCAGCGCGAACGCGCTCCTGCTGGCCTGCAATCAGTCGTCGAACCGAGAACCGGTCGTGGACTACTCCGAGGCCGATCTCACCCTCGGGCTCGATGCTCTCCGCGATCGCCGGCTCGTTCGCTTCGTGCTGCCCTCCCATGGTCGCTCGGTGGTCCGCTACCGTCATGTGCTCGACGAAATGCTCGAGCTGGACCGCTCCTCTCTCTCCATCCTTGCCCACCTCCTACTCCGAGGCCCCCAGACCTTGGGGGAGCTGCGCTCCCGCACCGCCCGGCTGTTCGCGTTCGGTTCCACGGTCGAGATCGAGCGTGTTCTCGACCAACTCGCCGGTCGAAAAGAGCCTCTCGTCGAACGGGCCGACCGCCGCCCGGGACAGAAAGAAGATCGCTGGGCTGAGGTGCTCACCGGGCGGGCCGGGGGAGGGGTGGCACCCGCCGTACCCGCGCTCGACATTCCTCCCGAGGCGAACGGACTGGTTGGACTACGTGAGATCGAGCTCCATCGACCGATCGGCGAGCCGAGCACGGCACCGACGCGCGCTGGAGAGTCCTGGTGGGACGAGCTGGACCAGCTCAAAGCAGATGTGGCCGAGTTACGCGCCGAGCTCGAAGAGCTGCGATCGAGCCTTGGCGGTTGACCCGGAACGAGGACTGCTCACCTCGTGGCCACGGTGGGACCCGCTCCTCCGCCTTTCATCCTCCGCCGGATGTGCTCGGTCGAGCGCCGAGTGATGCAAACGGCGTCGACTTGCTCGGCGCCGGCACGCTCACATGCTCCTTCCACCGGCTGAACGTCCACGACATCGTGATGCTGGCACCCGTCGCTTGATCGGCGGCGCGTGCCTGAAGCGTCGTGGGCAGTGATGTGGATGTCCTCACGTCCAGTCGTGCCACGCCGGCGGTCTGGTCATGTGGACCGACGATCACGCCGCCGAGCACCTGGGTCGTGGGGATAGTGGCGTTCGGAAGGTTGGCGGTGGAGTCGGGCACCATCACCGTTGCGAGTTGGGACATGTTGGATCGCGTGGTGATGCCCTCTTCGAACGTATGGTAGACGGAAGCCTTTCGTGTGACTTTCACCCAAGTGCCGGAGACCTGTGGCGCATTGGCCGACGACACCCCGAGCTGATCTACGACGGCCGCTTCGTTTCCTCGGAAGTACACGATCCCGTCCACGAGACGAAGGTCGAACACGTCAGTTCCGCTCTTCCCGCTCTCGGTGATGATCTGGCGCCCTGAGGATGGTGCGGCTGTGCCGACGATGTCATCTCGCACACCGTCGGTGCGTGAGTCTTCGACGTAGTGGTACGTGCCGGCATGGATGCCTGCGGCAATCGCATTGTGCAGGGTGGCGCGGGCAACCGACCCCGGACTTGTCGGCGCGATCCAAATCCCGATCCCGATCCCGGCACCCAACGCGACAACCACCGCGGCCGTGAGGATGGCACCGAGACGTTTGCGACGTCGTCGCTCTTCTGGCGTGCGCTCAGGGCGCGGCAGCCGAACCGGTTGCCTCGACAGCCAGGGAGGCGGGCCGTAGCCGCCCCACCCTGGACCAGGTAGCTGTGCGGGACCTTGCCCCCAATCGGTCGCCGGAGGCGGGCCGTAGCCGCCCCACCCTGGACCAGGTGGCTGTGCGGGACCTTGCCCCCACCCTGGACCAGCATCCTGTTCACGCTCATCACTCACGGCGCCGAGCGTAGGCGCTCGGCAATCCAAGATGGCGGCGCGGCCTCAGGCCCGTCGGTCGGCAGTGGCCAACAAGAGAGCGAGGATCAGCGAGGCAGCGTTCAGCTCAAGCGCTCCACGATCATGGCCATCCCCTGCCCGCCTCCGACGCACATCGACTCGAGCCCGATGGACTTCTGCGCGTCTTCCAGGCCGTTCAGCAAGGTGGTCATGATCCGGGCTCCCGTCTGCCCGAATGGGTGACCGAGTGCAATGGCGCCGCCGTGGACGTTCAACTTGTCCCAGCCGATGTCCAGGGCCCTCGCCGAGGGGATCACCTGCGCGGCGAACGCCTCGTTGATCTCCACGAGATCCACGTCGTCGATGGTCATCTTTGCCCGGTCCAGCGCTTGCCGGATCGCATCGATCGGTCCTAGGCCCATGATCTCGGGGTTGAGGGCGGTGACCCCGCTCGCCACGATCCGTGCGAGGGGCGTGATGCCGAGCTCAGCCGCTCGTACATCGCTCATCACCACCACCGCTGCGGCACCGTCGTTGAGGGGACAGGCATTTCCGGCGGTCACCGTGCCTCCCTCCCTGAAGGCCGGCTTGAGCTGCGCCAGTGCTTCGATCGTGGTGCCCGGGCGGGGGCCGTCGTCCTTGGTGACGACGGTCCCGTCTGGGGTGGTCACCGGGATGATCTCGCGCTCGAAGAAGCCGTTGCCTTGAGATTCAACCGCCCTGGTCTGCGAAAGCAGAGCGAACTCGTCCATCTCCTTGCGACTGACGTGCATGTGCTCGGCGACGTTCTCGGCGGTCTGGCCCATGGCGATGTAGATGTCATGCAGACCGGCCTGCGGCTTCCACTCCTCGGTCACCTTCGCGCTGCGAGCAGCGGTACGGGCTTCTGCTTCGGCGAAGATCGGGTTGTGGGGGCCGACGTCGGCCGCGCCGTGTCCGTACCGGCTCACCGTCTCGACTCCCGCAGCGACGAACACATCCCCTTCACCGGCCTTGATGGCGTGGGCCGCCATGCGGATTGCCTGCAGCGAGGAGGAGCAGTAGCGGTTCACCGTCACTCCGGGCACATCGTCGAGGCCGGCCATGACGGCGACAACTCTTGCCAGGTTGTAGCCGGATTCGCCCGCAGGCTGTGCACACCCCATGATGAGGTCGTCGATGGTGTGGGTGGGGAGCTGGGGGACTTTCTGGAGAACGGCGGATACCACCCCCGCCGCCAGATCGTCGGGACGGCAGTCGACCAGCGATCCCTTCATGGCTCGGCCGATCGGAGTCCGACCGGTGGCGACGATGACGGCCTCGGGCATTCGTGTCCTCCTGTCTCGCGTGCAGATCATCCCGCGTCACGGGCGCGCCGCCCGGCGCGGCGTCAGCCCGGTGGGTGCCTTGGGGGTTACCCCGTGGTAACTGCTTCGGGTGGCGGTCACGATACCGGGCAAGCTGATCCCGCGCCACCACCGGTGGGTTTGGCGTGAAAGGTGGGGTAACTGTAACGTGTTCTATTCAAGGGAGCTGAGCGCACAGGCGGTGTCACGTGGGACTGCTACCGGCGGCAAGGGCCTCGGTAGGCCTCGGTGGGCCTCCGCAGGCCCGTGTGGAATGCTTCGCCGAGCCGGTCCGAGGCACTGGCAGCGGTTTCGGTCAGGGTTCACGGTGGTCGGGGCAGGACGGGAAGCGAGGCGCTCCGGCTCGGTTGCCGAGAGCATGAGGAGGGAATTGGCGCATGGAGATCGGGTACACGGCCGAACAGGAAGCCTTGCGCGACGAGTTGCGCGAGTACTACCGCGGCCTCCTCACCCCCGAGGTCGAAGAGGAGCTCGCCACTAGCCACGGCATCGGTCCGACCGTCCGACGGCTCGTTCGCCGCATGGCACAGGACGGGTGGCTGGGCATCGGCTGGCCCAAGGAGTACGGGGGGCAGGGGAGGTCGGCGATCGAACAGTTCATATTCTTCGATGAGTCGATGCGGAGCGGTGCACCGGTGCCCATGCTGACGATCAACACCGTCGGTCCGACGATCATGAACTTCGGGACCCCCGAGCAGAAGGAGTTCTTCTTGCCGAAGATCCTGGCCGGCGAGATCCATTTCTGCATCGGGTACACCGAGCCGAACGCCGGCACCGATCTGGCAGCGCTCACCACGCGCGCAGTACGCGATGGGGAAGAGTATGTGATCAACGGCGCCAAGATCTTCACCAGCCTTGCCGGCGATGCCGACTACGTCTGGTTGGCGACTCGCACCGACCCCGAAGCTCCCAAGCACAAGGGGATCTCGATGTTCATCGTTCCGATGGACACCCCGGGGATCCGGGTGGTCCCCATGACCCTCCTCGGCGATCACAACATCAACTACACCTTCTACGAGGATGTGCGCGTACCTGCCTCCAGCCTTGTCGGCGGAGAGAACCAAGGGTGGACGCTCATCACGAACCAGCTCAACCACGAACGCGTCACGCTGTGCTCTCCCGGCATCGTCGAGCGGGTGCTGACCGACGTCACTACGTGGGCACGCGACACCCGGCTGCCGGACGGGAGGCGGGTCGTCGACCAGGAATGGGTGCAGTCGCATTTGGCCCGAGTCCACGCCGAGCTGGAATTCCTTCGCCTGATCAACTGGAAAGTGGCCTGGCAGGCGACCCAGGGACAGCTCGACGTGGCTGACGCGTCGTCCATCAAGGTCTTCGGCACCGAGCTCTACCTGCGAGCGTTTCGACTGCTCATGGAAGTGGTGGGCCAAGCGGGGTACCTGCGCCGTGACTCGCCGGCAGCCGTCCTCGCCGGCCGGTTGGAGATGTACGCCCGGAGCATGATCATCCTCACCTTCGGCGGGGGAACCAACGAGATCCAGCGCGATCTCATTGCCATATTCGGGTTGGGGCTGCCTCGCTCTTTGCGATAGGTGCAGGGCGAGGGACGGTGACCGGCGCTCTGATCCACTGAGCGCACTTGACGAGGGATGGGAGAGATGGACTTCAATTTCAACGAGGCACAGGAAGCGGTCCGCGATCTTGCCGGGCGCATCTTCACCGAGCGGTCGACCCATGAACGGTTGAAAGCAGTGGAAGCCGATGCCGGCGAGCACGGGCCATTCGACGCTGACCTGTGGTCGGCTCTTGCCGAGTCCGGACTGGTCGGTATCGGGATTGGCGAGGACGTCGGGGGTGGCGGGCTCGACTTCGTCGCGGTGGCCGCAGTGCTCGAAGCTGCCGGCCGGACCGCGGCCCGAGTGCCGGTGGTGGAGGCGATGGCATACGCGGCTCCGGCGCTCGAACGCTTCGGGACCCAAGAGCAGCGAGAGAGGTGGCTGGGGCCCCTGGTTCGTGGAGAGCTGATCCTCACCGCGGCGACTGCCGAGTGGGCCAGTGACGAGGACCTCGTTGTCCCCGGGGTACCGGTGCCGGCGACGACGGCCAGGCCATTGCCGGGCGGGGGATGGCGGATCGAGGGGACCAAGGCGTGCGTGCCGTTCGGCTTGCGCGCCGACGCGCTCCTCGTGCCCGCATCGCTGCACGGGGCCGGAGCTGGAGCTGAGAGCGCCTCGGTGGGTGTGTTCATCGTGCCTCGAAGCGCCGATGGCCTGACCGTCCGCCGCCAGGACGGCACCTGGGCTCCCGAAGCTCTGGTCGTGCTCGACGGCGTCGAGGTGGGAGACGAGGCGTTGGTGGGAGGGGCGGAGGCCGATGGCGCGGCCGTTGTCTCGACCATCGTCGACCACGCGATGGCCGGTCTCTGCGTGCTGGAGGCCGGTGCCTGTGCTGCTGCCCTCGACCTCGTCGGTGAGTACACGAAGACCCGTGAGCAGTTCGGCAAGCCCATTGCCACGTTTCAGGCCGTCGGCCAACGGGCGGCCGATGCCTACGTCGACGTCGAAGCCGTCCGGCTGACGGCATGGCAAGCCGCCTGGCGTCTGGCGACGGGGCAGCCGGCAGACGCTGAGCTCGCGGTGGCGAAGTACTGGGCAGCCGAGGGAGGCCAGCGTGCGGTGCACGCCGCAGTCCACCTCCATGGCGGTGTCGGTGTGGACCGCGACTACCCGTTGCACCGCTACTTTCTTCTCACCCGCCAGGTCGAGCTCACGTTGGGCGGAGCGCATGACAGCTTGCGGCGCCTGGGGGCGATCCTGGCGGCCGCCTCCTGACGTCCCAACCTCATCCCACGAGCTCTGCCATGGTCCGCAGCGTGGCGACGTCCCCGCTCACGAGAAGCGTGGTCGCGATCGACTCGCGCCAGGCCGCCAAGTTGTCACGGATCTTCTCCTTGGGGCCGATGAGTGCGATGTCCTCGACCATGGCAGTGGGCACGGCGGCCGCCGCTTCGTCCTTCTTCCCGTCCAGGTAGAGGGCTTGGATCCGCCGCGCCGCGTCCTCGTAGCCCATCCTGGCGAAGACGTCGAAGTGGAAATTCATCTCCTTGGCCCCCATGCCTCCCACGTAGAGGGCAAGGTACGGACGGAAGGAGTCGGCCGCGCTCTCGACGTCGTGGGAGATGACGGTCGGCGCGAATGCCAGGACCTCGAAGTCCTCCGCGCTGTGCCGCGCGCCGGGACGGGAGAAGCCTTCGGCCAACGAGGCTTCGAAATCCTTCATCGCGCGGGGGGAGAAGAAGATCGGGAACCAGCCGTCGGCGATCTCGGCCGCCAGTGCGACGTTCTTCGGCCCTTCGGCGCCCAAGATGATCGGGATGTCGGGCCGGAGCGGGTGGACGATGGGCTTGAGCGCCTTGCCGAGCCCAGTGCCTCCCGGATAGGGGAGCGGGTAGTGCGGTCCTTGACTGGTCACCGGCGCCTCGCGGGCGAGTACCTGACGCACGATCCCCACGTACTCACGGGTTCGAGCCAAAGGCTTGGAGAAATCCTGCCCGTACCACCCTTCGACCACTTGCGGGCCCGACACCCCTAAGCCCAGGACGAAGCGGCCGCGGGAGAGGTGATCGATGGTCACCGCGGCCATCGCCATCGCGGTGGGAGTCCGAGCCGAGAGCTGGCAGAGCGACGTTCCGAGGCGTACCCGAGTGGTCCTCGAGCCCCACCAGGCCAACGGGGTGAGGGCGTCGGATCCGTAGGACTCGGCCGTCCACACCGAGTCGTACCCGAGGCGCTCGGCTTCTTCGACCAGCTCGATGGCATTCGGGGGTGGTCCGGCCCCCCAGTAGCCGAGCTGGAGGCCGATCTTCATGTCCTTCACCACTCGCTCCTCTCTCTTGCGGCGCCGGACGCGATGGGGCGTCCGGGTTCCGCCTCGACGTGAACTGCGCGAGCGCGTCGGAGACCGGTCACGGCATTGCCGAGACGAAGTGATCGGCGAACCACTCACACGCCCCGATCCGGGCAGCCAGCACTTCGTCGGGCGAAGCGCCGTCGGGGACTGGGGTGAACATCCAAGGAGCGCACACCATGTCGCTCACCCCCGCCTCTTCGAATTTGCGGTAGAGGTCCACGTCGGGGCGTTCGGCCAGCGAGAGGTAGATGTCGAAGTGCTCGTCTGCACGCCCTGCCATCTCGAGGTGGCGTCGCAGCTCGGCCAGGTGAGCCCACGCCTCCTCCTCTTGGTAGGCACCGGCGGCGATCCATCCGTCGCACAGGGTGGCTGCCCGCCGCAGTGCCGGCTCGGAGTGGCCACCGCCGAGGATCGGCACCGGATGGCTGGGCGAGGGGTTCATCTGGCAAGGCGGGACATCGTAGTAACGGCCGTGGTGTTCCACCCACCCTCCGCTCCACAGGGACCGCAGGGCCGTGATCATCTCGTCGAGGCGTCGCCCACGGGTGGAGAAGTCCTGGCCGGTCTGCTGGAATTCCTCTCGGCACCAGCCGACGCCGACCCCGAGGCGTACCCGATCACCCGACAGCACGGCGGCGGTCCCGACAGACTTGGCGACCGTGACGAGGTCGCGCACGGGTGCCACGTAGACACCGGTCGTGAACGTAAGGGTGTGGGTGACGGTGGCCAGCGCCGAGAACACGCACATGGGATCGGGCCAGCCGGTCTCCTTGTCCCAGCTCGGCGCCCCGTCTTGGCGCTCGGAGTACGTGTAGCGCGAGTCGAGGTCACGGGGGTTGAACAGGTGGTCCGAGAGGTACACCCCGGCGTACCCGAAGGCATCGCAGGCGGTGGACAGTGGGACCACCTGCTCGATGGGGAGGAAGCTGAGGGCTTGGTGGAAGCGCATGGAGGTCCGATCTGAAGTGGCGGTGGGAGGGACGAAGTGCTCAGTGCTCGGTAATCAGTGCTCGGTGCTCAGTGCTCGGTAGTCAGTGCTGGGTGCTCGCTCGCCTGTCATCGACGTTCAGCTGCCGAAGGGCATCGAGGGTGCGAAGCTCACAGGGAGGTGCTTGGTGCCGTTGATGAAATTCGACTGCAGACGCTGGACGTCGCCGGAAAGCTCGATGTCGGGGATGCGTTCGAGCAGGCGATCGAACATCACCTTGATCTCCATCCGGGCCAGGTTGGCCCCGAGGCAGAAATGCGGCCCGCCGCCCCCGAACGCGATGTGAGGGTTGGAGCGGCGGCCGACGTCGAACACATCGGGCGCATCGAAGACGGTGTCGTCCCGATTGGCCGAGATGTGCCAGAACACGACCTTGTCACCGGCGGCAATGTCCTGGTCGCCGAGACGGCAGTCCTGGGTGGCCGTTCGGCGAAAGTGCATGACCGGGGTGACAAAACGCAGCATCTCCTCGACGGCGCTCGGGAGGAGGGTGCGGTCGTCGAGCAGCCGGCGCCACTGGTCAGGGTGCTCAAAGAACGCCGTCATGGCCCCGGACATGAGGTTCCTCGTGGTCTCGTTCCCCGCCACGATGAGCAGCAGGAAAAACAAGTCGATCTCGAGTTGATCGAGCTTCTCCCCGTCGACATCGGCATGGAGGAGGACAGACACCACGTCGTCTCCCGGCGAGGCACGCTTGGCCGACGAGAGCTCGTCGGCGTAGGCGTACACGGCCATGGCTGCCTCGGATGCGGCTGCCGGGCTCACCTGGTACTCGGGGTCCTCGCTCCCGATCATCCGGTTCGACCAGTCGAACACCATGCGCCGGTCGGCCTTGGGGATGCCGAGCAGCTCCGCGATGACCAAAAGGGGCAGCTCGGCCGCGATGTCCTCGACGAAGTCGGCGGTCCCCTGCTCGCACACCGCGTCGATGATCTCGTCGGCGTAGCCGACGATCGAGGCCTCGAGGTCTCGGACCATCTTGGGGGTGAACCCCTTGTTGACCAAGCGCCGGTAGCGGGTGTGCATCGAGGGGTCCATGTTGAGCATCATGAGGCGTTGCTGCTCGAGGGCTTCTGGCTCCATGTCGTGGAACAGCGCGCCCCCCCGGTACGAGGAGAACCGTTCCCAGTCGCGGTTGACGGTCACGCAGTCCTCGTAGCCGGTCACGCACCAGAAGCCGCCGGTTGCGAGGGGGTCGGCATAGGCGGCAGCACTGGGCGCACGGCTCGGCGCAGGATGCCACCACACCGGGGCGGTGCGGCGAAGCAGGCTGAACCATTCGTGGGGGACGCGCTCGACGAAGTTGCGCCCGTCCGTGAGGTCGATCGCCTCGAGCCCCCGCCCGACCTCACGCCCGACCTCACGCCCGAGCCCCTGCCCGCGGTCCGGCCGGCCTGCCCCATCGAGCTCCACTTCGCCCTCCTCGCCCGCAGGGCCGCCCCGAAGGGTGGTGCGGAATTTCTAGAACGTGTGTCAGGAATACTAGGGCCGTCGGGCGCCTGCAGCCAGCGTCCGGACAACGAGAACGTGTTACAGTTCCAATCCGCGCCGGCCTGGACCCGCCGGGACCGGCGAGGGAGCCCGAAAGAGCCGCCGCCACATGTTCCTCGAAGAGACCCAAGACGAGCTGCGCCTTCGCGCCGAGCTCCGGCGCTACTACGCCGCCGTACTCACCGACGAGGTCCGGGCCGGCCTGTCCGAAGGGGGCGAGGGGGGCGAGCTCTGGCGCCAGGTGGTCAAGACGACGGCCCGCGACGGCTGGCTGGGCATCGGCTGGCCAAAGGAGTACGGCGGGCAGGGCCGGCCGGCGACCGAACAGTTCATCTTCTTCGACGAGACCCGCCGGGCTGGGGCGCCGTTCCCCTTCGTGACGGTCAACACCGTCGGACCGACCATCATGCGGTACGGCACCGAGGAGCAGAAGGCCTTCTTCCTCCCGAAGATCCTGGCCGGCGAGTGCAACTTCGCCATCGGCTACACCGAGCCCGGCGCTGGCACCGACTTGGCATCGCTGCAGACCCGAGCAGTGCGCGACGGCGAAGAGTACGTCGTGAACGGGTCGAAGATCTTCACCAGCGGTGCCGACATCGCGGACTACATCTGGCTCGCCGTCCGCACCGATCCCGAGGCGCCCAAGCACCAGGGGATCTCGATCCTCTGCGCCCCCACCTCGGCACGTGGGTTCGAATGGAGCCTCATCAACACGGTGGGTGGGCTCACCACCACGTCCACCTACTACCGGGATGTGCGGGTGCCCGTTGCCAATCGCGTGGGACCGGAGAACGAAGGCTGGCGGATGATCACGGCGCAGCTCAACCACGAGCGTGTGGGCCTGGCGGCATGGAGCGGGCTGTCCTCCAGGCTCCTCGACGACGTCGCGGCCTGGGCGGCCGGCGTGCGCACCGACGACGGCAGGCGGCTGATCGACGTGCCGTGGGTGCAGTCGGACCTGGCCCGAGTGGCTGCCGATGTCGAGGCCGTTCGCTTGCTCAACTGGCGAATGGTGGCTGCGGTGGCGGCCGACAGCCTCACCGGGGCCGAGTCTTCCTCGGTGAAGGTGTTCGGGACCGAACGGACGGTCGAGGCATGCCGCGTGCTGCTCGGCATCGTCGGCGCGGCGGGTTACATCACCCCCGGCTCACCTGGCGCCGTCTTGCGCGGGCGGCTCGAGGCAGCCGGCCGCCAGGCGCAGATCAACACGTTCGGAGGCGGGGTCAACGAGGTGCAGCGCGAGATCGTCGCCACCGCGGGGCTCGGAATGCGGCGGAGCGCTCGATGACCGACGCGTGGCCGGACCACTCCGCGGACTTGGAGTCGCTGATCGGGTTGCCGACCGGCCCTCCTGCCCTCTCACCGGACGCCGTCAACCTGCCGATGATCCGCCATTGGGTAGAGGCAATGGGCGACACCGACCCGGTCTACGTCTCCGATGCCGCAGCTCGCGCAGTCGGTCTCGAATCGCTCGTCGCGCCGCCGACCATGCTCCAGGCGTGGACCATGCGCGGCCTGCGGGCGACGCTGGAGGTCGAGCAGGCCAGGATCGACGGGAGCGCGGCCGGCGCCAGTGCCCACGACCGCATGATGGCCTTGTTCGATGCCGAGGGCATGACGTCGGTCGTCGCCACCAACTGCGAGCAGACCTATGCCCGGCCGCTGCGGATCGGCGATCGCGTGATCGCCTCCTCGGTGATCGAGTCCATCTCTGCCCCCAAGCAGACTGCATTGGGGGTCGGGCGTTTTGCCACGACCCGGACGGACCTCGTCGCCGTGCCCGACGCGTCGGTCGGACACCACCCGGACACCGACGCGCTCTTCGCCACCGGAGAGGCAGTCGCCACGATGAGGTTCCGCATCCTGAAATATCGCCCGGCGGTTGCAGTCCCGGACGCCGGGGCACGCGACGAGCCCGCCTTGCCGCCCCCGCGACGTCCCCGCCCGGCGCTCACCGAGGACATCGAGTTCTGGTTCGAGGGCGCCCGCCGCCACCGCCTGCTGATCCAGCGCTGCAGTCGATGCCACGAGCTGCGGCATCCCCCCCTGCCGTCGTGCCCGTCGTGCCGGTCCTTCGACTGGGACGCCGTGGAGTCGACGGGGCGCGGCACGCTGTACAGCTTCGTGGTGGTGCACTACCCCCAGGTGCCCGGCTTCGAGTACCCGCTGGCGATCGGGCTGGTCGAGCTGGAGGAAGGGACCCGTCTCGTGGCCGACTTGCGGGGACTGGGTGCGACAGCCTGGCGGGTCGGCCAGGCAGTCGAAGTCGAGTTCGTCGACCACGACGACGAGCTCACCCTTCCGGCGTTCCGGCCTGTGGACCCGACCGGGGCGCGGTAATGGACTTCGCGTTCACCGAGGAGCAAGAGGCGGTCATACAGGCTTCTGCCGCCGTGTTCGGGGGTGCCGTCGACCCCGAGCGGGTCGCGTCGGTCGAGCGCTCCGAGGAGCGCGTCGACCGTGACCTGTGGTCGGCCCTTGCGGGCGCCGACCTGCTGGGCTTGGCCGTGCCTCGGTCCTTCGGCGGCGCGGGCCAAGGGCTCACCGAGCTGTGCCTGGTGCTCGCGGCGCAGGGGGCATGCGTGGCCCCGGTCCCGCTGTGGGCCACGCTGGTGCTCGGCGCGCTCCCGGTCGCCCGCTTCGCGCCCGCCGAAGTCGCCGGGAGGTGGCTCCCAGGGGTGGCGTCGGGGAACGTCATGCTCTCCGCAGCGCTGTCGGGGACGGTTGAGTCGATCGCAGGCCGCCCGCCGGTCCAGGCCGAGCCGGCTGGCGGCGGTGGCTGGCACCTGACGGGCCTCGAGCCCGCAGTACCGCAGGCGCACCTGGCCGACCGGCTCGTGGTCCCCGCGGCAACGCCGTCAGGCGGGGTGGTCATCGCCCTCGTGGACCCGGCCGGCGACGGAGTCGTCCTCGAACGTGCCGAGACCACGAACCGGGAGATCCATCCCCACGTGCACCTCTCCGGCGCGCCGGTCGCTCCTGGCGACATGGTGGTCGGTGATCCCGAGAGTGGCGGGGACGCACTGGGGTGGATGCTGGACGCGGCGTGGACGGGTCTTTCGGCGATCGCGCTCGGCGTGTGCACATCCGCGGTCCGCCAGACCGCGGCCTACTTGAACGAGCGGGAGCAGTTCGGCCGGCCGCTGAGCACGTTCCAAGGCGCCATGCTGAGGGCTGCCGACGCGGCGATCGACGTCGAGGCCATGCGGGTCACCCTCTGGCACGCAGCGTGGCGCATCGACGCGGGGCTGCCGTCGGCCGAGGCGGTCGCAGTGGCCAAATGGCAGGCTTCCGAGCGGGGCCAGCGCGTGGTCCACGCCGCCCAGCACCTGCACGGAGGTGTCGGGGCGGACGTCACCTACCCCATCCACCGTTACTTCCTGTGGGGAAAGCAGATCGAGCTGGTCCTGGGAGGGCCGAGCCGGCACCTGGCCCGGTTGGGCGCCCTCATCGCGTCGAGGACCGCCGCAGAGGGCGATCCCTCTGCACAGCTCGTGCCCGTCGCCGGCCTCGAGGAGGGAAATCAGTGAGCGAGGCACCGGCTCTCCTGCCGACGACCCGCCTCTACGGCGAGGTCGGAGTCGGCGATGCGCTCCCGGCGCTGGTGGTTCCGGTGACGACCACGCTCGTCGTGGCCGGCGCGCTGGCCAGCCGCGACTACCAGGACGTCCACCACGACCCCGAGCTGGCCCGTGCCAGGGGGTCCAAGGACATCTTCATGAACATCCTCACGACCAACGGGCTGGTCGGGCGCTTCGTCACCGACTGGTCGGGTCCTGGGGGGCTCCTGTGCTCGGTCTCCATCCGGCTCGGCGCGCCCAACTACCCGGGCGACACCATGACCCTCAGCGGGTCGGTCGGTGCTCTGGCCGGGGTCGAGCCCGGAGGGGAGCGGGGACTGGTCGAGGTGACGGTGCGCGGCGCCAACTCGCTGGGTGACCACGTCACCGGCACGGTCGCCGTGTCCCTCCCGGTGTCCCTCCCAGGGTCGCTCCCGGGCGGTGGTGACCGATGAGCACCCGGGAGGATCGAGGGGTCCACGCGTACGCCGGCAAGGTCGCGATCGCGGGGATCGGGGCGACCGAGTTCTCCAAGGCCTCCGGCCGCTCGGAGCTGCGCCTGGCGACCGAAGCGGTCGACGCCGCCCTGCGGGATGCGGGGATCGCACCCGGTGAAGTCGACGGGATGGTCACCTACAGCGCCGACACCAACCCCGATATCGACATCGCCCGGGCGCTTGGCATCGGCGACCTCACGTTCTTCAGCCGCATCCACTACGGAGGAGGTGCGGCCTGCGCCACCGTCCAGCAGGCGGCGATCGCCATCGAGTCGGGAGTCGCCGACGTCGTCGTCTGCTACCGGGCGTTCAACGAGCGATCGGGCAACCGTTTCGGCGCCGGTGTCCAGGGCCGGGCACCGGTCGCCAACGCCGAGAACGCGCACTTCGCGTTCTACGCGCCGTTCGGGTTGCTGGCGCCGGCCCAGTGGGTGGCCATGGCCGCTCGGCGCTACCTCCACGTGACCGGAGCCACCACCGAGGACTTCGGGCGGGTGGCGGTCGCCGACCGGCGCCACGCGGCCACGAACCCCAAGGCCTGGTTCTACGAGAAGCCCATCACCTTGGAGGAGCACCAGGCCAGCCGCTGGATCGTCGAGCCGCTACGCCTGCTCGACTGCTGCCAGGAGACCGACGGGGGGCAGGCGCTGGTGGTGACCTCGATCGAGCGGGCCCGCGACCTGCCCAACCCCCCGGCGGTACTGCGTGCTGCGGCCCAGGGCTCGGCGGCGGGCCAGGACATGATGACCTCGTACTACCGAGACGATCTCGTGGAGCTGCCCGAGATGCGGGTCGTGGCCCGCCAGCTCTACCGGACCGCCGGTCTCGGCCCGGCTGATATCAGCGCGGCCATCCTCTACGACCACTTCACTCCGTACGTCCTCGCCCAGCTCGAGGCACTGGACTTCTGCGGGCGCGGTGAGGCGAAGGACTTCGTGCGCGACGGCGCCATCGAGGTCGGCGGCCGCCTGCCGATCAACACCCACGGCGGGCAGCTCGGCGAGGCCTACCTGCACGGGATGAACGGGATCGCCGAGGGTGTCCGCCTTGTGCGCGGGACCTCGGTCAACCAGGTGGCCGGGACCGAGCACGTCGTCGTGACCGCCGGCACCGGCGTGCCGACCAGCGGGCTGATCCTCGGCGTCGACCGCTGAGCCCGTCCGCCGAAAGGACGGCAGTACGGCCCGAGGCGCACGCGTACCTGGCCGGAGCGTGAACTGAGGGTGACCTGAGGGTGACCCAATCGCGACGACCGGTTGAGTAGCCTCGGGTCCGACCGGACGAGGAGAGGGGGTCGCGCGTGGGAGGCAGCACGTACTCGATCAATACCCGCTGGTACCTCGAGCTCAATACAGTGGCCCGGCACTCCGCGTGGGCCCACGGGGTGATGAAGCTCTACTCGCACGATCTGGGCATCGGGGTGCTGGCCCTCATCCTGCTCGGCGCCTGGTGGTGGGCCCGCCGCTCCCCGGTCCCCGAGCGCGCGGTCGCCGGCGTGCTGTGGGCGGCCGGTGGGACGGTCGTCGCATGGGTCATTGCGCACTACGGCCTCAAGCCCCTGGTGGCCGAGCGCCGTCCCTACCTGGCCCTTCCCCACGTGGAGGTGCTGCTCACCAAGACGACCGGGTACAGCTTCCCCAGCGGGCATGCCACGGTGGCCGGAGCGGTGATGGTCGGCCTGCTCCTGGCTCGGCGACCGATCGCCGCGGCCCTCGCCGTGGTCCTCGGTCTGCTGCTGGGCTTCGGCCGCGTCTACACCGGGATGCACTACCCCTTCGACGTGGTCGGCGGCCTGGTCATCGGCGGCGTCATCGTGGCAGTGCTCTGGCCCGTGGCCGTACCGCTCCTCACGTGGTTCGACGAGCGCCTGCTCGCCACGCGGCTGGCACCGCTCGTGCGGGCCGGTGCTCCTCAGAGCACCCGGTCCGAGAGCGCGGCGTCGAGCTCGGCGGCTGCGTCGGGGGAGAGCAACGAGTAGGGATCGCCGGGCCGGGGTCTCCACCACACCGGGTCGGCGGTGTGCCAGCGCTCGGCCCTCAGGGTCCGTTTGACGACCTTGTTGGTGGCGGTGAGGGGCAGGCGTGCTGCCACCCGCACGAACCGGGGTGCCCACTTGGTCCCGAGGTCCTCCTGCTCGTCCAAGAACGCGGCGAAACGCTCAGGATCGAACGCTCCGGCTCCAGGTTCGAGCTCGAGTGCGGCCATTACCTGGTCGCCGACCACGGGATCGGGGACCGCGTAGACCGCTGCCAGGAGCACTCCTGGCAAGCGCTCGAGGATCCGCTCCACGGGCGCCGCGGCGAAGTTCTCCCCGTCCACCCGGAGCCACTCGTGGTCCCGACCCGCGAAGTAGAAGAACCCTGCCTCGTCGCGGTACGCGAGGTCGCCGGTCCAGTACCACCCTTGGCGCAGGCGGGCGTGCTCGGCCTCGTCGTTGCGCCAGTAGCCCTCGAAGCCCGACGCGCCGGACTTGCTCACCAGCTCGCCGATCGCCTCCTCGGCGTTCACCAGGCGCCCCTTGGCGTCGAAGCGGGCCGGCGGGCATTCGAGCCCGCTCGCCGGATCGAGCACCACCGTGCCTTCGGGTGCCCGCCCGAGCGCGCCCGGCGGGGTGTCGGGGGTCCGAGCGACGGTGGCGCCGCCCTCGGTCGACCCGTAGGCGTCCGTGACCGTGCAGCCGAAACGGGTGGCGAACCGCTCGACGTCGGTGGCGGCCCCCTCGTTGCCGAAGGCTCGCACGAGGGGATTGTCGGCGTCGTCTGGACGTTCGGGCGTCGCGAGCACGTATGCGAGGGGCTTGCCCACGTAATTGAAGTAGGTCGCCCCGAACTTCCGGACGTCGGGGAGAAAGCCCGACGCCGAGAACCGTCCCGTGCTCGGGAGCGCAATCGCGGCCCCTGCGGCCAGCGCGGGGGCCCACCCGGCCATGAGGGCGTTCGAGTGGAACAGCGGCATCGGCAGGTAGCAGACGTCGTCGGCGGTGAGCGAGAACATCTGGGTGATCACCGCTCCGATCCTGGCGAGGCGCCCTTGGGTGCAGCGGCAGGCCTTGGGGGCACCCGAGGTGCCCGAGGTGAACAGCAGGTAGCCGAGGCTCTCCGGGGTGACCCCCGCCGCAGCCGGGTCCGGCGGCACCGACGCGGCAGTTCCCTCCAGCTCGGCTCCGGCCGCTGGATCGTCGACCACGAGGACCCGCTCGCTGCCGAACGACACGGTGCCGAGGCCGTGGCCGACGTCACGGCCGTCGAGCAGGGCCAAGTGCTCCTGGGAGGTCACGAGAAGCTGGCACTCGGTGTGGTGCAGGTCGCGCACCAGCTCGTCGCCGCGATGGGTCGGGTTGGCGCCGACGACGACGGCGCCGGCGAGCGAGGCCGCCTGGAGCCAGAAGACGTAGTCCTCGGTGTTGTCCAAGAGGACGGCCACGTGGAAGGGGCCGGGCCGGCGCCGCTCGAGAAGCCAGCCAGCCCGCTTTCGGGCGCACGCGACGACTTCGGCGTGGGTGTAGGTCCGATCCGCGGTCAGGAGCCCCGGGCGCTGGTCGCCGGCTCGGGCCGCGATGAGCCCGGCGATGGTGGCCGCGTCCGGCGCCGCGCGGCCCGAAGCGGGCTCCTCAGCAGCTCGCTGCACTTGTTCCTCCGTCCAATACGTCCATGAACTGGGTATTTCCTTTCAATACTGGAACACGTTGCAATTTATCCCTGCCCATGGTACCGTCAATCAGCCTCGGGAGACGGACTCGGGGCACCGACAGGAGGGATGGGCAACGACATGGAGTTCGGGATCTTCAATGCCATCAGCATCCTGCCCCGCTACCGCGAGGTGCACGGTGCGGCGGCAGAGCACGACCGTCTCATGGACGAGGTGGCATTCATCGAGGCCGCCGATGCCGCGGGCATCAAGTACGCGTGGGCTTCGGAGCACCATTTCCTCACGGACTACTCGCACCTGTCGGACAGCGAGTCGTTCCTGGCGTTCTGCGCGGCCAAGACGTCGAACATCCACATCGGCTCGGGCATCTTCAACATCACGCCCCCGGCCAACCATCCAGCGCGCATCGCGGAGCGAGTCGCCATGCTCGACCACTTGAGCGAGGGGCGCTTCGAGTTCGGGACCGGACGGGGCTCGTCCACCACCGAGCAGAAGGGCTTCGGCATCCAGACACCAGAGCTCACGCGCGAGATGGTCGCCGAGACGCTCCCCGAGATCGTGGCCATGTGGCGGGACGAGCCGTACTCGCACGAGGGGACGTTCTTCTCGATGCCCGAGCGCAACGTCCTGCCCAAGCCCTACACCCGTCCGCACCCGCCGATCTGGATGGCGGCGGGCAGTCCCAGCACGTTTGAGCTGGCGGCCAAGCTCGGGGTCGGGGTGCTCTGCTTCGCCTTCACGCCGCCCCAGGTGCTGACGCCGCTCATCGCCAAGTACAAGGAGATGATCCAGGACTGCACCGATCCGGTCGGCGCCTACGTCAACGACAACGTCATGATCACCACCCAGATGCTCTGCATGGAGGACGGCGCTCGGGCACGCAAGGCGTTCCTGGACGCCGACTCGAACTACCACTTGAGCCTGGTCTTCCGCTACCTCGACACGTTCCCCAAGCCCAAGGGCATTCCCGAGTGGCCCGAGACGATCCCGGCGGCCACGCCCGACCAGGTGGAGGCCATGATCGAGAGCCGGACGGTTGCGATCGGCGACCCCGAGGAAGTGGCCCGGTCAGTGGAGACCTTCGTCGACACCGGTGCCGACCAGCTTGCGTTCGGCATGCTCTCGTCGTCCATGGAGCGCGAGACCTGCCTGGAGGCGGTCGAGACGTTCGGCAAGCACGTGCTGCCACAGTTCGACAAGGACCCGGTCCACTCGACCACCCGCCAGCGGGAGGCCCAAGTCAGGTGATCGCGGCGGCCATCCCCACGATGGGCTTGTTGAGTGGCTTGCCGCCCATCGAGCCGAAGAATGTCGCCGACCCGAAGCTGAAGATCCCCCCGTCAGAGGCCACCTCCCAGTAGCCCTTGCCTGTCGGGGCTGCGGCCATCCCGACGATGGGTGCGTTGAGCGGCTTGCCGCCCATCGAGCCGTAGAACCCGATCGGTGTGGTGCCCGTCGACCCGAAGCTGAAGATCCCGCCGTCTGCGGCCACCTCCCAGTAGCCGCTCGAGGTCGTGAGCTGGTGGAAGGTGCTGACGACGAGCCGGCCGATGAGGGTGTAGCCCTGCGTGTTGGCGTGGATTGTCCCCGATGTGCAGTAGTAGGTGAGCTGGCACACCTGGGCGACCGCCTCGGGGATGACGCCGTAGGGCGGCAGTGTCGTGGTCTGTGTGAGCGGCGTGGTCACCCCGGTGGCTGTCGTCACGTCGGCAAATCCCGCGTCTGCTGCGGCGTACGTCTCCTTGAGGGTCGGGTTGATGTAGTCGAGGAACGCGGCGACCGAGAGCTTGGCCAAGCTCTGGTCGGGCTTTGTGGACGGGTAGACCCATGAACCGAGGACGACGTCGGGGTACGTGAGACCGATGATCGGCATGGACGCGCCGCCGGCAGCGCGGAGACCGGCGAGCAGCGTCGTGAGGTTGGTCTTGACCTTGTTCATCGCTGTCGCGACGCACGTGACCGGTGTGGGCTGGCCTGCGCAGTACGTGATTGTGTTGCCACCGATGGAGATGGTGAGCAGGCCCACCTGGCCCCGGTGGTCGCGCAGGAACGTCTCGGCCGCCGCGGCCTGCGTCGTTGTGGGGTAGGAGACACGGCCTGTCACGGCGCTTGCGACCGACGGGCAGCCGATCTGCTCGAGGATCGACGTGGTCGTGGCGCCGCCGCACCCGAAGTTCTCGAGCTGCATGCCCAGTGTCGAGGCCACCACGCCCGTGTAGCCGGTCGTCGAGCCGTGGCCGGGCTGGTAGCCGACCGAGTACGAGTCCCCGAGGGAGACGTAGTACGGCTCGGCGACTGCCGAACCACTTCGAGCGGCTGCCGCGGCCGGGACGGTGCCGAGGGCGGTGAGCACGCCGCCGGCGAGAAGAGCCGAGACGGCAATGCCGGTCACCGCCGCCCGGAGCGCGCTGGCGGCGCTCGCGCGCCGCGGCGCCGTGACCCGCTCGCGCGTGGTCGGGTCGGGGCCGGGCCTCGGGACCTGCGGTGGGACTGAAGTGGGTAGCACGTTCATGGCAACCTCCGTTGACGTCGGCCCCGACACTAGACGCTCGAAACTGGGATCGAACGCCGTAGTCTTGGAGTGGCCGTGGTGAAGGCTCGGTGCAGGTTCGGAGCGGGCTCGGTGCAGGCGTGCTGTGCCCGGCTCGTCTTCAGCAGGTGGCTCCTCCGTGCCGTCGAGGAGGACGAGGACAGAACCGATGGGAGGACCGCCCGTGACCGATCGACTCATGCCGGCGGCTTTTGTCGGGCACGGCTCGCCCATGAACGCCGTGGAGCACAACCGCTTCACCGGCGCGTGGTCGGAGCTTGCCGCGTCGTGTCCTCGTCCGCGAGCCATCCTGGCTGTTTCGGCCCACTGGTACGTCAACGCCAGCGCGGTGACGGCGATGGAGCGTCCGCGGACCATCCACGACTTCTTCGGGTTCCCCGAAGAGCTGTTCTCCTACCAGTACCCATGCGCCGGCGACCCGATGTTGGCCCGGTCCGTCGTGGACCTGGCCCAACCCGCGTGGGTCGGCCTGGACGAGGACAGCTGGGGCATCGACCACGGCACCTGGTTGGTGCTGGCCCATATGTTCCCCGCAGCCGACGTCCCGGTGGTCCAGCTCTCGGTCCACGCCGGGGAGCCCATCGCGTACCACCTGGAGCTCGGCAAGCGGCTCGCGCCACTGCGAGAAGATGGCGTGCTGGTGCTGGCCAGCGGGAACGTGGTGCACAACTTGAGACGCGTCGACTTCTCCCGACCCGACGCTGGCGCAGGTTGGGCCCGTCAGTTCGACAGTGCGGTCCAAGAGGTGATGACCTCGGACCCCAAGGAGATCGTGTCGATGACCTCGCACCCTGCCTTCGGACTGTGCGCGCCGACGCCCGATCATTTCCTGCCGCTCGCGTACCTGGCGGGAATGGCAGAGGTGGCCGGGGAGCCGGCTCGGGTCTTGGTGGAAGGCTGTGCCTACAGCTCGTTGTCGATGACCTCCTACGTCATCGGCACCGCCTGATCACCTCCCCGGAGACCGGCATACTCAGCATGCACCTGGGGTGACGGTGACGCGCGCCGAGGACGTACCGGCTTCGGTCGAGATCGCCAGCACCGTCGCACAGGGTTTCGACGTAACTTGCCCCCCCGTCACGTTCACCGTATAGCCCCCGGGGTAGTCGCGCTGCGGGACCACCATGGTCGAGATCGCCCCTGCAGGTGCCCTCCGTCCGTCGGGCTCGGTGGTGGACCAGGATGCGGTGAAGGTGCGGTCTGTGGCCTCGTACCCATAGGAGGTCGGCGTGCCGGCGACCACCAGCGGGTAGGGGCGGACGAGAGCATCGGCGGTGGATGTGATCAGATTGGACCCCGCAGGAGGGCTCCCCAAGGTGCGGACCACCTCGCAGCAGTACGACCAGAAGATCCAAGGGAGCATCTCCTGGTCGAATTGGTCCGCCTGTGTCGTGATGGAGGCACTTGTCGTGGTATCCCCCCACTCCGTGTTGAGCAAAGCGCCACCGGTCTTCGACGACCATGTGATCGCGTTCTTCAGTACGTCCAATGCGTGTGTGGCCTTTGGGGCGGTTGTGGCGTACTGGTGGAACGAGAGGCCGCTGTCGGGATCGCCGCCTGGAAGAGCGACTGTGGTTTGGACGTTCCCGTCGTTGAACAGCACGAACGGCTCGACGAAGACGGTGTGGGAGCGTGTCACGCTCCGGATCGCTCGATCCACCTTGGCGTAGAGCGGGTCCAGCTCGCTCGAATCGAGGTTCGGGCATCCAGCCGGCCCCGCACCGCAGCTCTCCCATGTGGTACCAGGCCACGGCTCGTTGAACACGTCGTACCCGAGGACGTTTTGCGTGGAGTGGAAGGCCTGAGCGAGGGCGCCGAACATGTCGGCCACGTCTGTCTGGAGCCCTACCCCGTTCGGCCCCTTGGCGTTGTCCCAGAGGCTCTGGAATGCCTGCTGGGTTGCCGGGTCCTCGTAGTAGTATGTGGGGAAGCGATCATTCGTGTTGGGCTTGCCCTCTGTGAGCGTCATCCAGGCCGGGAAGCCGTCGCTGCCGACCTTGGGTCCGTACCCGTCCTGGTGCATGTCCAGCAGGACGTAGATGTGGTGAGCCTCGAGTGTGCGGACGGTGGCCGCCAGGTCGGCGATGTACCCCTGTGTGATCTTGCCAGGTGTCGGCATCAGCCCGGTGGCCATGACGCCGAGCCGCACGACGCGCAGGCCGTTCTCTTCGAGCCATGCGGCGTCGGCGGCGTCGAACCCTGCGGCCGAGGGGTAGTAGGGGACTGTCTTTGCCACCACGTTGACTCCGTGGAGGAGGACCACCCGCCCGCTTGCATCGGTGAGCCAGCGGCCCGAGTGGGCGATATCCCCGATCGGTGTCTCGTCGAGCGGCACCGGTGAGGCAGTGGCCACGCCGACGACCGGCGCGTCGAGCGGGCTACCGCTCATGGAGCCGGAGAACGCGGCCGACCCGAAGGCGAACACCCCGCCGTCAGCCGCGGCCTCCCAGTAGCCCGAACCGGCTGGGGTGGCGCTGGCGGCAATCCCTTCGACCGGCGCGTCGAGCGTCTTGCCTCCCATGGAGCCGGAGAACGCGGCCGACCCGAAGGCGAACACCCCGCCGTCGGCTGCAACCTCCCAGTAGCCGGCCCCTGTCGGGGTCGGAGCGATGCCGACGACCAGCGCGTCGAGCGGCTTGCCGCCCATGGAGCCGTAGAAGGCGGCCGACCCGAAGGCGAACACCCCGCCGTCGGAGGCCACCTCCCAGTAGCCCGCCGGTGTCGCAGCCGTGGCGGACGCCGGGGCGACATCGAGCTCGAAGGTCGCGGTTTGCCGGACCGGGGGCGTCTGGGCATCGGTGACCGTGACCTCGACCGACGAGGTCCCCGGCGTCGTCGGCGTGCCGCTGATCGTCCCGGTCGCCGGGTCAAGGCTCAGGCCGGAGGGCAAGCCCGTGCCGGCCCACGAGTACGGCGTTTTCCCACCGGTCGCTGCGAGGGTATCGGCATACCCCTTGGCGACCGTTCCGGGGGGGAGCGAAACGGTCGTGATCGAGAGAGGGGCCATAGGAGAGACGGCGAGGGCGAGTGTCCGAGACGTCTGCGCACCTGTGCCCCCGTCGAGGGTCACCATGACCGTGGTCGTGCCCGCGGCAGTGGGCGTGCCGGAGATCACACCGGTCGTCGAGTCCAGCTGCAACCCTCCCGGTAGGCCCACGGCCGACCAGGTGCGCGGCTTGCTCCCGCCTCCGCCCGACAGCGTGGCCGTGTAGGCCTGTGTCACGGTCCCGGACGGCAGGGATGTCGTCACGATCACCAGGGGGCCTGCAATTGTCGCTGTCGCAATGGTCTCGGACGGTTGGGTGCATGTGAACGGTCCGACCGCGCTCCCGTTCAGGGTGATCGTGATCTTGGCGGTCGTGCCCAGCCCGAGAGAGACCACGCCGGCGCTGCTTGCGGTCAGCGTTGCCGGTCGGAGGGTGCCGGGCGCTGTGACGGCGAGACCTGTCGACGGGATGGCTGTCTTCGCCGGCACGGTGATTGTCTGTTCGAACGTCAGCGTTCCCGCGCTTGTCGTCGCTCCGGTCACGATCGCTGTCTCGACGAGCATGACGCCAAGCTTGCCCCCCGCAACGTAGCCGGCCAGTGTCTTGGAGACGTGGGTCGAGAGCAGCAATGTCGCCGCCGACACAGCACGGCCCGGTGTGACCGGGCTTGGGGTCAGCGTCCCGGTGACCTCAACTGTGAGCGAGAGGATTGTGAACACGGGGATGCCGGTGCACGTGAGCGTAAACTTTGGCGTGGCGCCGCCGGCGGTGGCACCGGAGGCGACGAGGCTCGCACCCACTGCACCCACCACCCCTGAGCTGGCTGCCAGCAGCAGCAGGGCACAGGGGATGACGACGGCCCTCAGCAGACGTCGTGGCATGGCGGGCTCCTCCCCGTGCGTCCTGCGGGCATGTCGTGCCCGTGAAGGACGCTACCGCGTGGGTGTCGCGACAAAGTGATCAGGATGTCGAGGTGCTCGGTCTCTCGCGTGAGAGGACGTGCACGACGTCCTCCACCGTGGTGAGGGTGGCGATCAGCGCCAGCGTTGTGCGTACGACGCGCTCGGCGTACGAGTGCGGCACACCCGCGACCGCATCGATCGGGAGCGCCACCTGGTAGCCGTAGTTCACCGCCTCGATGCACAGTCCCAGGATGCCGAGGTTGACCGACACACCGGCCACGACCAGGGTTCGAGCACCCAGGCCCCGCAGCGTGGCGTCAAGCGAGGTCCCTGCGAACGGGGAGACCCCGTGCGTGCGGCTGCACACGATGTCTTGCGGTGCCGGCCCGAGCTCGGGAACGAGCTCGGTCGCCGCCGTGCCTCGCAGCAGATGATCCGGGCGCCGCAGGACGGCGGCGTGCAATGGGGTGTTCACGATCGTCCCGGCGCGATCGGCTCGAAACTCTGCCGTGCAGTGGACGACCGCCACCCCCGAGCGCCGCGCGGCGTCCAGGAGCCGGGCCGTACGCGAGACGACGTCGGCCGACCGGGCGGCAGCGGCCAGCTCCGGAAAGCCCGCCAGGTCCCCGATCACCCCTCGTTGGAGCTCCATGGTGACCACCGCGACCGGCAGAGCACCCCGGGATTCCAGAGGACGGCCTCCGGGGAGTGCTCTGCCTTCGAGCAGCGCCCGGAGGTCGACGGGCACCTCAGGATGTCCCGGCGACGATCCGCTCGGCCCAGCGGTAGTCGGGTTTGCCACTCGGCGAACGCTCGATGGCCGGGACGTGGTGCAGGCGGCGCGGCAGCTTGTAGCCGGCGATCGTGGCGCGGCAGTGCTCTTGGATGGACTCGAGCGTCGGGCTCATGCCCGGGCGGGCCTGGACGATGGCCGCGACCGTCTGCCCCCATCGCTCGTCGGGAGCGCCGACGACGATCGCGTCCATGACTTCGGGATGAGAGCGGACGGCCGACTCCACTTCTTCTGGGAAGATCTTCTCGCCACCGGAGTTGATGACCACCGAACCCCGTCCGAGGAGGGTCACCGAGCCGTCAGGTTCGACCGTGGCAAAGTCGCCCGGCATCACGTAGCGGGTCCCGTCGACTGTGATGAACACTTCGGCCGTCTTCACCGGGTCGTTGTAGTACCCGAGTGGGATATTGCCGGAACGGGCAATCTTGCCGATGGCACCCGATCCGGGTTCGACCGGGCGGAGGTGCTCGTCGAGAACGACGGTCTCGCCGAGGACCTGGACGGTCGGTCCGCTCCTCATCGCCGTCTGATCCTTGGTGATGAACGTGACACCGTTGTTCCCGCTCTCGGAAGAACCGACTGCATCGGTGATGACGATGTCGGGGAGACGAGCGAAGAATTGGTCCTTCACCGGCGCCGAGAAGAGCGCAGCCGACGAGACCACGGCCATCAGCGACGAGAGGTCATACGAGTGGCCCGGATCGTCCAGGGCCTCCACGAGGGGCTTGGCCATGGCGTCGCCGGTGACCATCAGTGAGTTCACACGCTCGCGCTCGACGAGCCCCCAGACTTCGTGTGGGTCGAACCGGGCGACAAGGACGATCTTGGAGCCTACGAAGCTCTGACCCATGACGGCCCACTGCGTCGCACCATGCATGAGGGGCGCGATCGGCAGGAAGGTCATCACACCGCCACGGCCCTTCTCCACCATTTCTTCGGGCCGCTGCGCCCTTGCATTGGTGAGTGCGTCGACACCTCCCCCGAGGGCGAAGAAGACGTCTTCGTGGCGCCAGACCACCCCCTTGGGCAGTCCGGTCGTTCCACCGGTGTAGAGGATGTAGTGGTCGTCGGCCGAGCGAGGCCCGAAGTCCCGTGACGGGTCTCCTTCGGCAAGTGCCTCCTCGTAGGACACCGCACCTGCTGGGGTCGCGCACGGGCTCCCGTCCTCGACGGCGAGCACATGGCGCAACTCGGGCAGCTCGTCGATCAGCGTGGCCACGTGCGGGGAGAACGCCCGCTGGTAGACCAGGGCTTTCAAGTCGGCGTTGGTGAAAAGGTAGCGAAGCTCGTCTTCTACGTAGCGGTAGTTGATGTTGATCCACACCGCCCGGAGCTTGAAGACGGCCCAGGCGGTCTCCACCCACTCGGCGCTGTTGTGGGCGTAGATCCCCACGTGGTCGCCGACCCCGACGCCATGCGCGGCGAGGTGGTGGGCCAGGCGGTTGGATCTCTCCTCCATCTGGGCGTACGTGCGCCGCTGGTCACCCGCGACCAGGTACTCGCGGTCGGGGTAGGCGTCGACGGCGGCTTCGAACAGGTCGGCGAGATTGAACTCCATCGGCTGATTAGTAGAACACGTTCTCGCACGCCGGGCAACCACGGTGGTGCCGGCCGGCACCGCCCTCGGAGCGGTCAAGCGGGGTTGGAGCGGTCAAGCGGGGGTGGAGCGGTCAAGCGGGGGTGGTGGCCCACTCCGCCGCTTCACGGCGATGCCGTCCGTAGTCGACTTTGCCGTTGGGGGAGCGGCCGATGGACTCGACCACCATGACACGGCGGGGCGCTTTGTACCCGGCCAACCTGGCCTTCACATGGTCGATCAGCTCGGGCTCGCTGGCGCAACCTCCTTTCCCACTGCTCTCGAGCTCGACGACGGCGACGATCTGCTCGCCGAAATTCTCGTCGGGGATGCCGACCACCACGGCGTCTCGCACGCCCTCGTGGGTCTTGATGGCTTCCTCGACCTCCTCGGGGAACACCTTCTCGCCGGCGGTGTTGATGCAGACGGAACCCCGGCCCAGGAGGTGGATGGTGCCGTCGGCGCGGACCTGGGCATAGTCGCCGGGGATCGAGTAGCGGACGCCGTCGTAGACCTTGAACGTGGCCGCCGATTTCGCCTCGTCCTTGTAGTACCCAATGGGGTTCCTCCCGCCGAGGGCCAGCACGCCAACCTCGTCCGAGCCGGGCTCGACCGGCCGCCCGTCGGCACCGAGGACCTTCACTTCAGGGCCGAGGGTGAACTCCGCCGTCTTTGCAGCCGCACCGGCCGACGACACCGAGGATCCCATACCCAACGCCTCGGAGGAGGAGAAGGCGTCCATAAGCAGCATGTTCGGGTGATGCGCGAGGAGTCCCGCCTTGATCGGCTCGCTCCACATCGCCCCCGAAGAGATGATCCCGACCAGCGAGCTCAAGTCCCACTTGTCGGGTGCGTTGTCCAGAGCGGCGAGCAGGGGGCGAGCGAAGGGATCGCCGACGATCACGAGGCCGTTGACGCCTTCCCTGGAGATGGTGTCAAGGAGCTCTTCTGGGTCGTAGCGACGGCTTTCGAGGAGGACGACCCGACCGCCTTCGCTGAGACACTCGAACGCGGTGAACCCCCCGGTCCCGTGCATGAGGGGGCACGCCGGCAGCAGGCTCATCCCGGGGCCGAGCTGAGTGAGGACCGACCTCACTCCGGCGATGCTCTCGTCGGGGTAGCGCCGGAAGCCCGATGCGTTCAGCCGGGCGAAGAGGTCGTCCTGACGCCACATGACACCTTTGGGCATTCCCGTCGTGCCCCCGGTGTAGAGCATGAACAGGTCGTCGCCGCTGCGGCCCCACGGGGCCGTCTCCCTCTGATCGGTCGACGAGGCTGCGTCTTCGTAGGGAGTGGCCCAGTTCGGGCAGGGCCCCGATCCGTCGTCGACCCAGAGCCAGTCCCGGACGCGCGGAACGCGTGAGCGGACCCTCTCGGCTCGCTCGGTGAAGGCACCGTGGAACACGACGGCGATCGCGTCGGCGTTCTCCCAGAGATAGGCCAGCTCGTCGTCGGCGTAGCGATAGTTGGTGTTGACCGGGACAAGCCCCACTTTCGCCGCAGCGAACGTGGTCTCGAGATACTCCGGCGAGTTGTAGAGGTAGATCGCGACCTTGTCCTGTCGGACCGGGTGGAGGCCCATGAGCCAGTGGGCGACACCGTCTGCGCGGCGATCGAATTCAGCCCACGTGAGCCGGCGGTCCCCCTGGGTCAGGGCTGGCGCGCCAGGGAGCTGGTCGGCAACCTCTTCCCACACATCCGCGTAGTTCCAGTTCGACACCGTCCTCGCCCTTCTCCTTCCTGCGGTCGCACTGCCGCTGCCCCTCGGCCGGACCGGCCCACGTCCGGCCGGTCCTTGTCGGGAGCGGAGCGCTCCGTCGACGGCTCGCCAGTTCGATCCCGCCTCCTGCCACAGCCTACGCTGCAGCGGTGGAACTCAGACTTCCCGGCGACGATCATCCCGAGCGCCAAGCCATCCGAGCCTGGTTGGAGGACCATCCAGATCCGACTGGTCGCCAGATGGCTGAGGCCGGCTACGTGGCTCCGCATTGGCCTCGCCCGTGGGGTTTGGCTGCCGATCCGGTGGCCCAGCTCGTCATCGACGACGAGTTGCGCCGAGCCGGCGCCCGCCGACCCATCAACCCGATCGGCATCGGTTGGGCCGGTCCGACGATCATCCATGCCGGCACTCCCGATCAGCAGCGGCGATGGATCATGCCGATGCTCGCGGGCGAGGAGTTCTGGTGCCAGCTCTTCAGCGAGCCGAGCGCCGGTTCTGACCTGGCGTCCCTCTCCACCCGCGCGGTGCGGGATGGAGACGAATGGGTGGTCAGCGGGCAGAAAGTGTGGACGACGTTTGCCCACGTGGCCAAGTTCGGGATCCTCCTGGCCCGTACCAACCCCGAAGCGCCCAAGCATCGCGGGATCTCCTACTTCGTGTGCCCGATGGACGCCGCCGGGATCGAGATCCGACCGCTGGTCGACATGACCGGAGAGCACGCCTTCAACGAGGTGTTCTTCGACGAGGTCCGCATCCCGTCCGACCACTTGGTGGGTGCCGTGAACGGTGGTTGGGAGCTTGCCAAAGTCACGCTGGGCAACGAACGGGTATCGCTGTCGGGTGAGGGATCGCTGTGGGGGAACGGCCCGACTGCCTCGGACCTCGTCGATCAGGTGCGCCGGGCCGGCGGTGCCCCGAGCCCCTACCTCCGTCAGCGTCTTGCCCGCGTCTGGGCCGAAGGCGAGATCCTCCGCACCCTGCGCCTGCGCACCCTCTCGGCCCACCTGGCCGGACGTGCCCCGGGTCCCGAAGCTTCCGTCCGCAAGGCGCTCGCTGACGCCCACGGCCAGCAGGTGCTCGAGCTCGCTCGGGACCTGGCTGGACCGTTCGGGACGCTCTCAGATGGCAGCCCCACTGACGGATGGGGAGAACGCACACCCGCGGGGTCGGCGACCGGGTCGCTCGAGTCCGGTGGTCCAGCAGGGTGGGACGCGACGAGCTGGGCCCGGGGCTTCCTGTTCTCTCCCGCGCTCACCATCGGGGGCGGGACGGCCGAGGTGCAGCGCAACATCGTGGCTGAGCGAGTGCTCGGGCTCCCCAGAGATCCAGTGCTCGGCTGACTTCGCCGGGACCGGCAGCACTCGCGCCGGCAGCACTCGCGCCGGCGGTGCTCACGTCGGCGGCAGCCGCGCCGGCGGCATTCGCGCCGGCAGCACTCACGCCGGCAGCAGCCCCATCGCCGAGCGGACGGGCCGGTTCAACGACCAGAGGGAATGAGGGGCCCGACGTCGGCCGAGCCCTGCCTGATCCCCTGGCCGGCCCGTGAAAGCAGCGCTTCGGGTTCGTAGAGCATCCAATAGGCGTTCTGGGCGTGCTTGCGTGAACGGTCGCGGCAGATCTCGGCCAAGCGGACCGGGTCGTCCTCCTCGTCCTCGTGGACGAACACTTCGAGGATGGGAGTGTTGGTCATGAGCTGGGCCATCATGATCCCCGACGACGCTTCGTGGGCGCAGGTCTTGTCGATGGGCTCTTTGCCGGGCATGCCGAGGGCGATCACGATCTTGCAGCTGTCTTCCTCGATGAGCCGCTTGGCGGCCACGGCGAGGTCCTTGAACCCGGGCACCGTCTTGCGGACCACCTCGAAGCGCCGCTCGTAGCCCGGGCATCCGGCGAGCTGGTCCGCCGCCTCGCTCCCCATGTCATAGCGAGCGAACATCGTGTCGACCACACCGATCCGCTGCATCGTCAGCGCTCCAATCTCGAGACCGTTTCCCACGCCGCTTTTGACGGCGGGCTCCTGCCATTGTCGCGCGCCTCGGGCAGGTTGTGTGGTTCCTCCAGTGGACTCCGGGCGCTGCCTGGTCGAGAATCATCAATCGTGGAACTTGGACCGACCGCTCCGGCTGCCTCGTCGCCGATGCCGCAGGCTGCCAACCGAGACCCGGATCGACTGGGGGACTGGGTCGATCGGGACAGCTCGGTGGTCTGGCATGGGTTCACTCAGATGGCCGTGTACTCCGCGAGCTCGCCGTTGGTGATCGAGCGGGCAGAAGGCCGGGAGCTCATCGACGTGGCCGGGCGCAGGTATCTCGACGGGATCTCCTCGCTCTGGGTGAACACGCTCGGACATCGAGTCCCCGAGCTCGACCAAGCACTTGTCGACCAAGTTGCCCGAGTGGCGCACACCACGATGCTCGGCCATGGGAACACCGTCGTGGTCGAGCTCGCGGAGGCGCTGCGTCGAGTGGTGCCCGTCGATGGCGCGCACTTCCTCTTCGCGTCGGATGGGGCGGTTGCTGTCGAGCAAGCCCTGAAGATCGCTTTCCAATACTGGGTGAACAGGAAGGTCTCGGGCCGGACCCGTTTTCTCGCTCTGGGCGACGCGTACCATGGCGACACGGTTGGGTCGTTGTCGCTCGGTGACGGCGGATTCTTCAGCGAGATCTTCGATCCGCTCCGCTTCCCTGTCCTGAGGACCCCGGGGTACGCCGACTCGACCTGGGCAGAGAAGGCGATCACAGTTGTGCTGGCTCACGCCGACGAGCTGGCTGCCGTCGTGATCGAGCCGCTGGTGCAAGGTGCGTCGGGAATGCTGTGCGCCGAGCCGGACGATGTCGCCGCCCTCGGGAGAGCCTGCCGGGAAGCCGGGGTCCTGCTCATCTGCGACGAAGTTGCGACCGGGTTCGGTAGGACGGGAACGTTGTTCGCGTCGGAGCAGTGCGGCCTGCGCCCCGACCTGCTCTGCCTGGGGAAGGGCATCACCGGTGGGTACCTCGCGATGTCGGCCACGGTGGCATCCCAACGTGTCTTCGAGGCGTTCCTCGGCGAGGACCTCGGACCCGCGACTTTCTTTCACGGGCACTCCTATGGCGGTAACGCGTTGGCGGCAGCGGTGGCATTGCGCCACCTCGAACTGATCTCCGAGTGGGACGTGCTGGCCAACGTGGAGGCTCGTTCCGAACAGCTTGGGGCCGGGCTCGAGGCCCGCTTGGGCGGGCATCGAGCGATCACGGCCATCCGGCGTCGCGGTCTCATGGTCGGGGTCGAGCTGGCACCGCCGGGCCCCGGCCTGCGGTGGGGGAGGCTCGTGTCTGCGGCTGCAGTCCGTCGCGGAGTCCTCTTGCGTCCCCTGGGAGACGTAGTCGTGGTCATGCCGCCGCTCACGGTGACCTCTGAGGAGATCGACCGGATCGTGCGCGTGCTCGGCGATGCGGTGGACGAGGTGGCGAGTTGGACAGGTTGATCGGCTCGGGCGCGTCGCCGGTCTCGTCGGGCGTATCGCAGCACGACGCTGTGCCTTGGGAGGAGCGAGTCGGCCTTCG
>DAHWPS010000202.1:0-16011 GCA_027342785.1 Acidimicrobiaceae bacterium | reverse complement strand
TCGCGGAGGACACCATCGACTATCTCGACACCAACGTCATCGCGCTCTTCGCCGAGCGGACCGTCGGCGAGAAGCGGCGCCCCGGTCCACGGGACAGCGCTTCCCATCTGCGTGGCGCCCCCGGCAGGACTCGAACCTGCGACGCACGGTTTAGGAAACCGACGCTCTATCCTCTGAGCTACGGGGGCAGGGAACTGGAAGGGCCGGCAACGGGCACTGCGCTGCACGAGCCCGCGCTCTTCCGGCACCTCGGCCATCGTAGATCGAAGGAACGTGCAGCGCGGATGTCTTCTGCACCGTCGGCCGGGGCGTCGCCTTTCGCAGCCACCGTTGCCGTCCGGTGCGGCCCGACGACGCGGTGCGACCCGACGACGCGGTGCGGCCCGACGACGCGGTGCGACCCGACGACGCGGTGCGACCCGACGACGCGGTGCGGGCCGCGACGAACCACTCCCCCTCGAACAGCACCTTGCCGTCGATCTCCCCGGCCAACTGGTCGGCGGTGAAGTACCGCTTGTACACCTGGTGGTGCGACCCGTCGTTCAGGACGCGCTTCTGCCACTGCTCGGGGTCGATCCCCGGTCGGCGAGCGGAGTCGACCACGACCAGCTCGGTCGCGACGCGCCGCGCCTCGGTGAGGAACATCCGACGCTCGTCGCTCGGCAGGTGGCCATAGAAGTGACCGGTGAACACCCGACCGAACGAGCGGTCGACGACGGGCAGGTGGAGCGCATCGCCGACGACGGCCAGCCCGCGAGGCAGGCGGGACCGCGCGATCGCGACCATCGAGGGGCTCCGATCGATCCCGACGACGAACCCTTCAAGGTGCCTGGTCAGAAAACCAGTGCCACAGGCCACGTCGAGGGTGCTGAAGGCCGGCAGGCCACCGACCAGCCCCACCAACTCTGCGACCTCGTCCTGCCAGCCGGGTCGTTCCCGGAGCGCGAACAATCCCTCGCCGCTATACCAATCATCGTACTCGGCGGCTCGCTGTTCGTAGTAGGCGGCCGTCGCCGCGTCGGTCGCGAAGGCTGGTTTCGGAGGCATGTCGGGCGCAATCTCCATCCTCGCGCCGAGACCCGGTCGGAGGCGCGGGACGCGATCGGTCTCGACACGCTATCCGCCGTGCCTTCCGAACGCGAGCGATCGCCCCGTGGCGAGCCGGCGCAGCGCACCGGCCCTCCGCCAGATGCGATCAGCCGGCAGCACCTTGGTGACGTTCGTGCAGGCGCCGCAGCATCGCACGGAGCGAAGCCTCGATCAGGCGATCGTTGTCCTTGGAGATGAACCGGTGCACCCGCCGCTCGAGGACGAGGCGGGAGATCGGGTTGAACGCCTCGTAGGTCTCACGGAACGCGACCTTGGTGTGTCCTTCGTCCACCGGCTCCAGCCGGGTCCACCCCGTCGCCCTGGACCACAGGGGCTTGCCGATGGCGTCGTAGCGCCACGACACCGGGTGGACGGCCTCGGTGATCCACTCCCAGGACTGCCCACGTCCGTGCGACAGCAGGTAGCGGGGCACCGGGAACCGGCAGTGGCGCACCAGGCCGTTGCCGGTCTCGTCTCCGGGGTGGAGGACGTCGATCGACACCGTGTCGGTGGTCACCCCTCGCCGCATCGGGCGCCACATGACCTCCCACACCTCTTCGGCCGTCCCCTCCACCACGAAGTCGAAGCTGTGGTCCTGCATCGAGCCTCCCCACGACCGGCACCGCGGCGGGTCGCCGTGGACGATGCTAAGCCACCAGCCACCGGACCGGGCTATGGTCGAGCACCGAACCGACGACTGCGTCTCTTGTGAGCACCGACAACCACCAGCCTGGCCGCGAGCCCCGCTTCTTCGACGTCGCCCTCGCGCAGCGAGCCGTCCGGGAGTTCTCCGACCGCCCCGTCACCGACCAGCAGGTCGAGGCGTGCCTCCAGGCCGCGACCCATGCGCCCAGCGCCGAGAACCGCCAGCCGTGGATCTTCGTCGTCGTGCGCGACGCCTCCCTCCGGGGCGCACTGGCCGAGCTCACCCGACGGGCCTGGCTCGACGGTGCGAGGGAGCACTCGGTCGGGAGGCTCCCCGAACGCCTCCTCGACGAGGTCGACCGGGGAGCGCGGAGCGGGATCGGGACCGCTCCGGTGATCGTGGTGGCCTGCGGCGACACCGGCCTGGGGCTGGAGCAGACCCTCGCCGCCTCTGTCTACCCCGCCGTCCAGAACGTGCTCCTGGCGGCCGGTGCCCTCGGCCTCGGTTCCGCGATGACCACGCTGGCCACCCGCTACCCAGACGAGCTGCGCCACCTGCTGGGGCTCCCGCCCACGGCGCGCCCGATGGCGGTCGTTCCCATCGGCTGGCCCAAGCGCCCTCCGGGCCCACCCCGCCGCCTCCCCCTCGCCGATCGGGTGCACCGGGATCAGTACGGCCATCCCTGGTAGGTCGGGTTGGTCACCCCGACGCCGATGCAAGCTGCCGGTGGAGCTCGGCCCGGATCGGACGCAGCCCACCCCGGTAGCCTTGAGGACGGCGATCGGTGCGCGCCGGGTGTCCGGTCGCCTCGGAGGTGGTGCGTTGGTCCAGGCTCGCAGGAGCACCGGGCAGGCAGTGGAGCCGGGTCCGTCACGTCCCTACGTGGTGGTGTCCGCCGATGCCCATGCCGCGCCCGACGATCTGGCCCACTTCCTCTCGTACGTCGACCCGGCGCAGCGTGAGGCGGTGGCCGCGTTCGGCGACCTCTCGTCGCTCGCGATCTCGATGTTCGGGGGTGTGGACCCGGGCGAGACCGACGAGGAGGACCCCGTCCGGGCCGTCGCAATCCGGCGGCTGGCCGGCATGGGAGTCGACACCGCGGCGGCCGCCGAATGGCTCGCCGCGTACAGCAGCGACTGGGTGGTGCCCGGGGACGGGAACGGTCGCCGGCTCGCTGTGTTGGAAGACCAAGGCGTCCATGCCGAGGTGGTCTTCCCCGGGCCGGTCCTGGCGGGAGGGATCTCGCCGGCCATGTACCTGGGTGGCCACGCGTCCACCGGCCTGGATGCGGTCTGGCCCGCGCTGCACGCCTACGACCGCTGGCTGGCCGACTTCTGCGCCGCCGCGCCGGGGCGCCGGGCTGGCGTGCTCCCGATCGACTTGCACGATCTTGACCGGGCGATCGACGAGATGACGTGGGCCCGCGAGCAGGGGATCTTCGGGGGGATCATGTTGCCGGCCATGTCGGTGCGCTCGGGGCTGCCCGGGTACGCCGATGCCTACTACGAGCGGCTTTGGAGTGCGTGCGAGGACTTGGGGATGGTGGTGAACCTCCACACCGGCGCCTCGGGGTCGGCCACCGACACCAAGTTCCTCTACGACGACGAGCACGGTGGGATGCTCGGGCTCTTCGAGGTATTCGTCTTCACCCGGCGGCCCCTGTGGTTCATGATCTTCGGCGGCGTGTTCGACCGCCACCCGGACCTCAAGGTCGCCGTCACGGAGAACGGCGTGCAATGGCTGCCGTCGCTCGTGCGCGACATGGAGTCGTTCTTCGACACCCACGGCGGCGCACCGATCCGCTCGTACCTTCGCCTCCGACCCGGTGAGTACGTCGAACGCAACGTCTGGCTGGGAGGCTCGCTCATGAAGCGCTACGAAGCCGAGATGCGAGACGAGATCGGCGTCGGCCGGATCATGTGGGGATCGGACTACCCGCATCTCGAGGGTGCCGCTCCGGTCCATCGGCTCGTGCTCCAGCACGTCTTCGGCGGGCTGCCCGAAGACGACGTACGGGCGATGCTGGGCTCGAACGCCGTGGAGCTTTACGGTTTCGACGGTGCCAAGCTCCAGGCCGTCGCCGATCGGGTGGGCCCCACCGTCGCCGACCTGGCCGAACCGATCGGTGTGGACGACATCCCCAAGACGTTCAGCTGGAGCCTGGCCCGGCCGGTGCCGCTCGCCGTCGCTGCCGGTGGCGAGGACCGCAGCACGTAGGACGCATTGCGATCTCCCGCCGGCGAGTTGCGGATCACGGGGTCGGATGGGGCAGGTGCACCGCGCTCGTGACGGTCGTCCGGCACGGCTTGCTGCCGCAGACGTCGGGGACTGATCCGGTCGCGAGGAACGTCGTGAGCTGGCGCTGTGCGGCCGGGATGCTCCGGGGAATGAAGTCGTGGGGATCGATACCCGCCGTCGGAGGTTCGTTCGTGAGAGGGGGTGGCGGGGTGTGCGGGTCCTCCCAGACGTAGAGGGTGGCCGGAGCCGTGCTCGTAGTCGGCGCCGATGCCAACCCGTAGAAGGGGTCGCCGGACACGAGGCCGGAGGGGAGCGCCGGCCGGTGGACGACCGCGCCCAGCGTGCGCGCCTCGATCTCGGTGGTGAAGTTGGAGACCTGGTGGTCCCCGAACGCCATCTGCAGCAGCACCTGGTGCGCAGGCGTCCCGGGCAGCGGGTGGGTGGTGAGCTGCTCGACGTACCCGTCAGTCTCGCCCCGGTCGAACAGCATCTGGAGGAGGTCCAAGATGAGCTCCTGTGTCTGCTCGTTCGGATAGCTCTTGTCGAAGAACGGGTAGAGAGGCACGAAATCGACGCTGCGGGGCAGCAGCAGCGAGTAGTTCATCGAGGGCACCCCCAGCACTGCCCGGCGCCATTCGGTGGAGATCGCCGTCACCGCTCCACCGATCAGGCTGCCTTCGCTGTTGCCGTAGTAGGTCAAGGGCAGCGAGGTGTCGATCATCGAGACCGGCTTGGGCCCCCCCGAGCGAAACGCCGCGTTCGCCGCGAACCCCTTCGCGCTGGCAAGCAGGCGCCCCAGGTAGAGATCGTCGATCATGGCTTGCATCAGGTGGTCGGGGAGCGAAGGGAACGCGGACAAGTTCGCAAACAGCCCGGCGTCGGCGATCTCGTCGTTCCCGTCGAGGCCCAGGGTGTTGGTCGAGCACAGCACCTGCCGGTAGGCGTCGGCTCCGTCTCGGACGCCGACCGCGTCCATCTGTGTGTCGAGCGAGAACAGTCCCTTGCCGTAGAGGACGGGGCGACCGGGCGTCACCTTGTGGCCGGGTGCACCGGGGTCGGCGTCGACCGAGCGCGGGATGAGGCAGGAGAACGACGCGTCCTCGACGTTGCCCGGAACCGGTTTGGGCAGCCCGTTCGGCCCCAGGTTGAGGGTATCGGTATGGTCGCCGCTCGGCCCGTTCAAGAAGTCCGGCACGTCGAAGGTGCCGACCACCTGGCGGGCGATGGTCCGTCCACCTGTGGCCGACGATGACAGATCGTTCACTTTGGTCACGGTGTAGCTGGGCACGCCCGACCCCAGCTCGGACATGGCGGCGTCCCGCATCGCCAGCACCGGGCCGGTGAGGCTGGACCTGCTGATGACGGTGAAGTCCCAGGCCAGGTACAGACCCCTGGTGGTCACGCCGGCATCTCGGCGGAGCATCGCCAGGAGCCGACGCTCGTGGGAGGCCAGGACCGCGCCGTCCGCGCCCGCCGGCGTCGTGCCGGCGAGCACCTGTGCGAACTCCCCGGAGGCGGTGATCGGCGTGCCGGTTGCGGTCCGCAGGTTCCTCAGCGCCACCACGATGCGGTTTCCTTCGGGGAGGTCTGCTGCCGGGTGGACCATGAGCAGGGGAGGCGCTGTCGCGGGGCTCCTCACGTCGACTTCGCCCCACCACGCCAGCCGGCGTCCGGTCGTCGCGTCGAGGAGGACCACCGGAGAGCCTGCGGCGAGCGACCCGGCAATGTGGTACTGGTTGACGATCTTCGAAGCGGTCAGATCGAGACCTGGAACCTGCACTTCGATGGTCGACCCCGGCGAGAACCCGTCGTTGGCGTTCCATGTCGTCGGGTCGATGTGGACGCCGCTGACGTTGGAGGGCATCGCGTCCAAGGGGAAGTCGATCCGTCGTCCAGAGGCCGTGCTCGGGTCCGGGACGCTGTAGTAGTCGCTCGGGAACGGCAGCATGCAGCTCTGCCCTCCGAGCGGGTTGCACACCGGTGCACCCGGCACGCCGACACCCCAGTCCGTGCCGGTGTGGCTCGCGAGGAGCGGGTGTGCGGGAACGGGCGACTCGAGCGGCTGGGGCGGGAGGGAGGAATGGGCCGTCGAGCTCGTCGACGTGCCGCAGGCAGCCAGCGCGACCGCGGCCGTCATCGTGGCCACGAGCACGGACGCGGCCGGCCGCCACCGCGCGACCGCTCGGTGACCGGACCGTGACCACAGCATGAAGCGATGGTACCCATTCCGTCGCCCACGCGTGCCGCACGCGAGAGGGCCCGACTGTGGCGTGGCATGATTGGGGCGCATGGATCCGAGACGTGCGGCGCGGCGCCGGTGGACGGTGGCGGAGCGCGGTGGTGCCGGGTGATGGCCCCGAGCCTGCGACCGGCGTGCTCTCTGGCCCACGCACTGCTGCACCCTGACGACCCCCAAAGGACCGGGTGCGAGCTACCCCGACGAGAGGAGCCGAAATGAGCCACGCCGACCACGAACGACCCCGTTGGAAGGTCGCCGACCTCTCCCAAGCCGACTTCGGACGCAAGGAGATCGACTTGGCCGAGCACGAGATGCCCGGTCTGATGGCGATGCGGGAAGAGTTCGCGCCGTCCAAGCCCCTGGCTGGGGCCCGGATCACCGGCTCTCTCCACATGACGGTCCAGACGGCCGTGCTGATCGAGACCCTCGTCGCTCTCGGGGCGACCGTGCGGTGGGCGAGCTGCAACATCTTCTCCACCCAAGACCACGCGGCGGCTGCGGTCGTCGTCGGCCCGGACGGCACGCCGGACGACCCCAAGGGCGTGCCGGTCTTCGCCTGGAAAGGTGAATCGCTCGAGGAGTACTGGTGGTGCACCCAGCAGGCACTGTGCTGGCCAGACGAGAAGGGCACGGGAGCGGTGGGTCCCACGATGATCCTCGACGACGGCGGCGACGCCACGCTACTCGTGCACAAGGGCGTCGAAGTCGAGAAATCGGGGGTCGCCCCCGACCCGGCGACGGCCGGCTCCGAGGAGATGGCGGTCGTGCTCCGATTGCTGGCAGAGAGCCTCGCCGAGGACCCGAGCCGGTGGACGACCATCGCGAACGGCATCTGCGGCGTGACGGAGGAGACCACGACCGGGGTCCACCGCCTCTACGAGATGCACCGCAACGGCGAGCTGCTCTTTCCGGCGATCAACGTCAACGACTCGGTGACCAAGTCGAAGTTCGACAACAAGTACGGGTGCCGTCACTCACTCGTCGACGGCATCAACCGGGCCACCGATGTCCTCATCGGGGGCAAGGTGGCCGTGGTCTGCGGCTACGGCGATGTCGGCAAAGGATGCGCCGAGTCCCTACGTGGCCAGGGCGCTCGGGTCATCGTGACCGAGGTCGACCCCATCTGCGCGCTCCAGGCGGCGATGGAAGGGTTCCAGGTCGACACGCTCGACGACGTCATCGGCGATGCCGACATCTTCGTCACCGCCACCGGCAACCGGGACATCATCACCGCCGCGCACATGGCCAGGATGAAGCACCAGGCGATCGTCGGGAACATCGGGCATTTCGACAACGAGATCGACATGGCCGGATTGGCGGCCATCCCCGGGATCCAGCGGATCAACATCAAGCCCCAAGTGGACAAGTGGGTGTTCCCCGATGGGCATGCGGTGATCGTGCTCTCCGAAGGTCGGCTCTTGAACTTGGGGAACGCCACCGGGCACCCGAGCTTCGTGATGTCCAATTCGTTCACCAACCAGACCATGGCGCAGATGGAGCTCTACACGAGGTCCGAGCAGTACGAGACCAAGGTCTACGTCCTGCCCAAGCACCTGGACGAAAAAGTCGCCCGGCTGCACCTCGACGCGCTCGGGGTCCGGCTCACCACGCTCAGGCCCGAGCAGGCCGCGTACATCGGGGTGCCCGTCGAGGGCCCCTACAAGCCCGACACCTACCGCTACTGACGCGTCGGGCTACACCTCGAACAACCGCTTGAGTCGCCATCACGAGGGGCCTCGCCCCGTGAGCGGACCGGAGATCCGCGCATCCGCCGACACGCGTGGCCACGGATACCATGAGTGATCCCCTCTGACGCGGCACACCCCGACGAGCACCCCGGCCCGTGCCGGGGAGCGCACCTCGATGCTGGCGGCTTTGGGTCCCCGGAGGACAGGAAACCCGGGTCCCCGACGAAGCCCGTGTGGTCGCTGCTCGCCGCGGGCGGCCGGGGCAATCCCCTCGTCGTGAACCTCGTCCTGTGGGCCGGTGGCGTCCTCATGCTGTGGTCGGCCGCCGTGCACCTGCACCTGTGGTCCGATGGCTACCGCCACATCGCCACTATCGGACCACTCTTCCTGGTACAAGGCGTGGCGGGGATCGTGATGGCAGTCGTCCTCGCCCTCGTTCGCCGGGTCTGGATCGCGGTGCTCTGCGCCGGGTACTTCGTCGCGACCGTCGCCGGGTTCCTCGTCTCCGTGAATTTCGGCCTCTTCGGGTTCCAGGACACCTGGCTCGCCCCGACAGCCAAGGCTGCCTTCGGCATCGAGGTCGCCGGTTTCGTCGTACTGGTGGTCGGAGCCGCGCTCTGTGTCACCTTCCGCCGCGAGCACTCCACGGACTGAGCACGCGGTCACGATCACGGCCGCGGCCGCGGCCTGCAAGGGTGGGCAGCGTGCCCGGCGAGCGGTGTGCCCGGCGAGCGGCGTGCGCGCTCAGCTCAGCTCAGGTCCGGTTCCTCGTCACCTGCCCCGCTCGGTGGCCGGGAGGGCGGCACAACTCCGGGCGGCGGCGCGATCCCGTGCGGCGGCACAACTCCGGGCGGCGGCCCAATCCCGGGCGGCAAGGGCATCCCGGATCGCCGGTCGTGGTGGCTCGGCTGCGATTCGACGTTGATCACCTGCCAACGGCTTGAACCGGGACGCTGCACCCTTCGGGCGATCCGGTGTCCCGACACCCGGATGAGCAGGTGTCGCACCGGGCCCACCATGAGCACGAGGCCGAGGGCATCGCCGATGAACCCGGGCACGCAGATCAACACGCCGCCGACGAGCACCACCAGACCGTCGAGGAGCTCTTTGGTCGGCACCTCCCCCTGCAACAGCCGCTTGCGAGTGTGGGCGATGATGCCCACGCCCACCCGGCGCACCACGAACGGGCCCAGTGCGCTCGCGGCCACGAGAAGCACCAGCGCCAGCACGAAGCCGATCTGCCCGGCCACGGCCACAAAAGCAACGATCTCGGCGGCGACGAAAAGGAGCGCGGCGAGAAAGATCACACTGCAGGGTAACGGTTCAGCACCCTCGGGCCACCGGCGCGGGGCCACCGGCACGGGGCCACCGGCCCGACCTGCCCGCCTGGCTCAGACCTGCCCCACCTGCCCGCCTGGCTCAGACCTGCCCCACCCCGGCAAACAGGTCGTCCTCGGGCAAAGGCGCCCCCGTCCGGTCACGCGCTCGGACGTAATGCTCGATGGAGAAGATCTCCGAGTACAGCTCCAGGCCGAGCCCGAGGAAGAAGGCGATGTCCTCCTGGCTCCGGTGCGCCGCCAACGCCGCGAATTTGGTCTCGATCGCTCCCGAGCAGTCCACCGCTGCGGAGATGAGATCATCAGCGGTACCGAGGTCGGTGGCGCCGTCCAGCCACTCGGGGAGCTCGACGCCGAACGAGACCGCCAGGTCGACGAAACCCGCCAGGCTGGAGCGGGGAACGGTGACGAAGTAGAGCTTCGCCGGGATACCGGTGCTGTCCGATGCAGCGACCGTGATGCGGTGCGCCTGGACGTGGTCGGGGTGCCCGTAGAAGCCGTCGGCGTCGTAGGTCACCACGACGTCGGGGCGGTAGCGCTCCATCAGCTCACCCAGCCGAGCCGAGGCCTCGGCCGGCGGTGCCGCGGCGAAGGCGCCCGGCGCGTCGTTCTGCGGCCACCCGGACATGCCCGAGTCGCCGTACCCGAGGCGCTCCAGGTGGGTCACCCCGAGGATGCGGCAGCTCTCTTCGAGGTCCCGGCGCCGGATGCGGGCAACTTGGGCCGGATCGTGGCCCGGATCGCCGGGCCTCACCCCCCCGGGCCCGAACCCCAGCTCTCCCCCGGTGCAGGTGACGAGCACGGTGTCGATCCCCTCGGCGCGGCAGCGAGCCAGGACGCCCCCGGTGAACAGCGCCTCGTCATCGGGGTGGGCGTGGACCGCCATCAGGGTGCGCCGGCGCGACATGCCGCAAGGCTAAACCGACCGCGCCCTGCTCGTCACCGGCGAACCTCTCTCGTTTAGCCTGTGGGCGTGACCAGTCGGCGTGGCGCGCCACGCGGGGTCGGGGGCCGTGTGGGCACGATCGCCGTCGCCGCGGCCATCGCTCTGATGGCGGCCGCCGTGATCGGCGCCGGACCGCTCGGCGGCGGGGGAAACCTCGGCGACGCCGGACCCTCCTCGCCCGGGCGCGCCGCGCTCGCAGTGGGGACCCGAGCGGTGCCGGCCGGCGCCGCTCGGCCGCCGGCCCCCGCCGGGAGCCGGCTGGCCGAAGTCGGGGCTGCCCCTCCGGTGCCGTCGACTGCCGTGGCGATCGGGCCGTTGCCCGGTCCCACCGAGGTCACCGTCGAAGTGGTCCTTCGCCCGCGCCACCCGCGCGCGCTCTCCCGGTTTGTGGCGGCGGTCTCGGACCCGTCGTCGAGCTCGTACCGCCACTACCTGGCCCGCGGCGCGTTTGCCCGACGGTTCGGCCCCACGCCGTCGGCGGTCGCGTCGGTGCGGTCCGCACTGTCGTCGGCGGGTCTGTCGGTTGGCTCGCTCTCGGCAGACGGTCTGCTGTTGGGAGCGAGCGGGCCGGCCCGCCAGGTGTCGGCCGCCCTGCACGTCGGCTTCGTCCGCTACCGCCTCCCCGGGGGCCGGGTCGCGTACGCCGCGGATCGAGCGCCCCGGCTCCCGGTTGCAGTGGCTCGCGCCGTGGCCACGGTGAGCGGCATCTCCGACATCGCCCGAGACCAACCGCAGCTCGCCCTCCCGGCGGCGAGTGGGGCGGCGGGCACGTCGACCTCGCTGACTGCCGCTCCCCGCCAAGCGGTCCCGCAGGCGTCCGACGGCGGGCCCGCGGCCTGCGCCACAGCCCAGGCGCTCACGGGGAGCGGGGACGCGTACACCTGGACACAGCTCGCCAAGGCGTATGGGTTCACCACCGCCTATGCTGCCGGGCACCTGGGGGCCACAGAGACCATCGGGCTGTTCGAGCTCGAGCCGTACAGCTCCTCGGACGTGACGACGTTCGAGAAGTGCTTCACCCTGCCGGCCGGTGATTCGTACGGACCGGTCACCAACGTCCCGGTCGACGGCGGTCCGGGGTCGGGCCCGGGATCGGGTGAGGCGAACCTCGACATCGAAGACGTGCTGGGCCTCGCCCCTCTCGCCCACGTCATGGTCTACGGCGCTCCGAACACCAACGCGGGCCTCCTCGACGAGTACGACCGGATGGTCACCGACGACAAGGCCGACGTCATCAGCACGAGCTGGGGCGAGTGCGAGCTGGACGAGACACCGGGGGTGGAGCTGGGCGAGAACGAGATCTTCGCCGAAGCTGCCGCCCAGGGCCAGAGCATCTTCGCCGCTGCGGGAGACCGCGGTTCCGACGACTGCTACACATCGACACTCAAGACAACCAAGCTCGCCGTCGACGACCCGGCGAGCCAGCCCTACGTCACCGGCGTCGGGGGGACCTCGCTCACCACACTGGGCTCGCCGCCGACCACCGCGCCGACCGAGTCGGTCTGGAACGAGGGAGACAACGCGGGCGGAGGCGGTGTCTCTGTCCGCTGGGCCAAGCCCGCTTGGCAGGACGTGAGCGGCTCGCCCCCGCCCTCGACAGGCACGTGCTCGGTCGCACCAGGCACACCGGCAACCTCGACCAGTTGCCGGCAGGTCCCCGACGTGTCGGCATCCGCCAACCCCAACCACGGCGACGTCATCTACCACGGGAGCTGGTCGGTCATCGGGGGGACCAGCGCCGCCGCCCCGCTGTGGGCAGCTCTCGCCGCACTCGGCGACGAGAGCTGCGGTGGCAACGGGCGGGCTTGGGGCTTCGCCAACCCGCTCCTCTACCGGCTGGGATCGGCCGGCGGCGGCGACTACTACGACATCACCACGGGGAACAACGACCTCGACGCCACGCACGGCACCCTCTACTCGGCCGGCGTCGGCTGGGACAACGCCTCTGGCTGGGGCGCCCCCGACGGCGCCAACCTGCTCGCGGCGGCATGCGAGGTCCCCGTGCTCACACCGAGCGCTGTGCTCTCCACGTCAGCCGCCGGCACGAACGGGGTCACCTACTCGCTCGGGTTCACGACGCCGCCGGGCGGGAGCCTCGCCGCCGGGGAGACGGTCACGTTCACCGCATCGCCTGGGACCACCTGGCCGTCGACGGCCGCCGACTACAGCGTGCAAGCCCCGTCCGGGACGGCGGTGCCCGTGACCGGCGTCACCGTGCTCGACGGCAGCGGCTCTTCCACCCCCGACATCGCGGTCGTCACCCTGGGCGCGGCGGTCGCCGCGTCCACGCGGGTCCTCGTGACGGTGGCCGGGGTGGCCAACCCGACCGCTGCGAGGGCCCGTGACCTGGCAGTCACCACGACCGCCGACGGCGTGCCGGCCGACGCGCCGTATGCCATCACGGCCGGACCGCCCGACGTCGCCACCTCGAGCGTCACGGCTGCCGACCCTTCGGCCACTGCCGGGAGCACGACCGGCGACACCGTCACCGTCACGCTGCGCGACCAGTGGGGAAACCCCATCGGGGGGGCGTCGGTACGATTGCACGCGGCGACCGGCACGTCGGGGAGCGCCACCCCGTCGAGCGCGACGACCGCCGCATCGGGCAGCTCGGCGGGAACCGCGACGTTCACAGTCTCCGATGCCGTGAGCGAGGCCGTCCCCTTCACCGCCACCGACACATCCGCCACAGGCACACCCGGATCGGGGCTGGACATCGGCTCGGCCACGGTCGACTTCACCCTTCTCACCGCGGCCTCGGCCTCCATGAGCCCGGCGGTTGCCGGAGCGAAGGGGACACTCGACGCAGCGTTCACCACCCCTGCCGACGGGGCGCTCGGCCCGGGCTCGACCATCGGCATACTGGCGCCCGCCGGGATGTCCCTGCCCGCAACACCCGGCGACTACCACGTGAGCGCAGCGGGCACCTCGGTCCCGGTGAGCGGCGTGCTGGTCGCAGCTGGTGGCGCCGGGGCACTCGCCGACAAGGCCACGCTCACCTTGGGCTCGTCGCAGGTCGCCGCCGGCGAGGGCGTCACCATCGCAGTGACCGATGCGACGGCGCCGGCCCAGATCGCGGGCGGCGGGACAGGCAGTCACGGCCTCGAGGTCGCCCTGGCCACCTCGTCCGACCCCGTGCCCGTGCTCGCTCCGCTCTCCCTCACCGCCGGCATCCCGTCGGCAACCGAGTCCAGCGTGGTCGCCGCCGCGCCTTCGGCGCCCGCCGACGGCGTCACCACCGATGCAGTGACCGTCACCTTGCGCGACGCCGGGGGCAACCCGGCAGTGGCGCGCGACGTGACGCTCGAGGCCGGAGGGGCGGCCAAGGTCACACCGGCTGCTGCCGTGACGGGCGCGGGCGGCCAGGCCGTCTTCGAGGTGAGCGACGCCACAGCCCAATCGGTGAGCCTGTCGGCTCACGACACGACCGACTCGGTGACGATCACAGGGCCCGATCTCGCGTTCACCGACATGAGCGGGGTGACCTACACACTGTCGTCCTACGCGGCCGGTGCACCGACAGTGTCGATCACAGCCGGGTTCGACCTCGCAGGTGCCGTCCCATCCGGCGGGTCACTTGTCCTCGAAGCGCTCCCGGGCACCGTGCTGCCCACGGCGGCAGCCGACTACCAGGTGGTCAACGAGAACACCGGCAAGTCCCAGGTCATCGGGTCGGTCGCAACCTCCGAAGGGCCGGGGAGCTCGACGGCCAACATCGCAACGATCACGTTGTCCACATCGAACCTCCCAGGCGACGGGGTCGTCGACGTCACAGTGACCGGCACTCGGAACCCGGTTCGGGCCGGAGCGTACGAGGCAGCGGTGAGCGCGAGCGGGAGCGGGGACACCGTGCCGGCGATCTCCTCACCGGTCGGCATCGTGCCCGGCCCGGTCACAGGGGGCGCATCCACCGTGACGGCGTCGCCGGCGAGCGTGGTGGCCGGCACGGCTGCCCACGCCACCGTCACCGTCACCGTCACCGACCGCTACGGCAACCCCGTGCCCGGTGCCAGCGTGAGCCTCGCCCCTTCGGCCGGGAGCCATGCCACCGTCGACCCCTCGGGACCCGTGAGCGCTCCGAACGGCACGGCATCGTTTGCCGTGTCCGACACGACACCCCAGACCGTCACCTTCAGCGCTCGAGCAGAGGTCGGCGGCAGCACGACGCCCCTCAGCGCGACGGCATCGGTCGCCTTCACCGCACCGGGTTCGGTCTCGCAGGTGGCAGGCGACCCTCTCCCGTCGGAGGCCGGCTCTTCAGGGGTCACCCTCGCCGTGAGCTTCACCACGTCGGGCACCGGCCAGCTCCTGGGAGGGTCGGACGGGACGCCGACCCTCACGCTGAGCGCGCCTGCCTTTGGTCCGCTTCCGGAGGTGTCGGCCGACTACCAGGTGAGCGACGCCACGTCGGGCTTCGACCTCGTCCAGGGGGTGACCGTGACGTCGACACGGGCGACGTTGCTCCTTGGAGGATCGGGCATCGGCGCCGGAGACCGGGTCACGGTGGATATCAGCGGCTTGGGCGACCCCAGCCGCCCCGGCAATTACCCGCTTTCCGTCGCCACGTCCTCGGACACGGTGGCCGCCACGGGGACAGCCGTGGTCACCGCGGACGTCCCCGATCCGGCTGACTCCTCGGTCGTCGCCACACCGAGCTCGGCTGCCGCCACCGGCTCGGCCGATGTGTCGGTGACGGTGACCGAGGCCGATGCCCAAGGGAGCCGGATCGCCGGCGACACGGTGGCCCTCGACCCCACAGCGGCCTCGAACGCCTCGGTCTCCCCCACGTCTCAGGTGACGTCGGCAACAGGGGTGGCGACGTTTACCGTGGCCGACAGCGTCGTCCAGGACGTGACGCTCACCGCACGCGACACGACAGCCGGTGTGACAGTCGGCTCGGCCACGGTCTCCTTCACGGCGTCGCCGGGTACGACGGCACTGGCCGACGTGCACGTGAGCCCCGGCACAGACAGCACGTCGTTCGCCGCCGGAGCAACCGTCACCTATGACGTTGCCTTCACCACGTCGTCGTCCGGCGCCCTGTCGTCCGGCTCCTCGATCACCTTGGTGGTCCCGACCGGCACCGCCTTGCCGACCACACCGAGCCACTACCGCGTCTCGGGCAGCGGGGGGACGACCGAGGCGACGGTGACGCAGGTCTCAGGCACGGGATCATCCACATCCCCCCTGGTTGCGACGTTGGGCACGTCGGCCGACGTGCCGGCGGGGAGCGCTGCGGTGCTGATCGTGACAGGGGCGGCAGACCCGACCAAGGCAGCCACGACACTGACTGCCCGCGTCTTCACGTCTGCCGACACCGCCCCGGTCTCCTCTGCCCCGTACTCCGTCGTCGCCGGAGCGCCTGACCCCTCTGCGCCGGAGTCCACGGTCGTGGCATCGACCACGTCGGCCGACGTCGGCGCCACAGTGACGGTGACCGTCACCCTGGCCGATCGCTACGGCAACGCCGTCGCCGGAGCGACGGTTGTCCTCGGCTCCAGTGCTGGCAGCCATGCCGAGATCACGCCGGCCAGCGCCACAACGTCGCCCAGCGGTATGGCCGACTTCCGCGTCACGGACAAGACGGCCGAGACGCTCACCCTCTCGGCCACGGTCACCTCGGTCTCTCCCGAGATCACGCTCGCGACCCAGCCGCACCTCACCTTCACCAGCACGTCATCCACACCGCCACCGTCGACACCTCCGCCCGCTGTCATCCGGGGGACCGGCTACCGGCTGGTGGCCTCCGACGGGGGGATCTTCAGCTTCGGGGCAGCGCGCTTCTACGGGTCCACCGGGTCCATTGCGCTCAACAAGCCGATCGTGGG
>DAHWPS010000187.1:0-4678 GCA_027342785.1 Acidimicrobiaceae bacterium | reverse complement strand
CCTCGGCAACTGGGTCCGCGGGCGCGAGGTCATGTCGCTCGAACGGGCCGTTCACAAGCTCACCGGCGAGCCGGCCGCCGTCTACGGGCTTGACGACCGCGGGACGCTCGCGGTCGGCAAGGCGGCCGACCTGTGCGTCTTCGATCCCGACACCGTGGCGCCCGGACCCCTGCGCCGGCTGCGTGACTTCCCGGCCGGCGGCGAGCGCCTCACCGCCGACGCCCCGGTCGGCATGACCCACACCCTGGTCAACGGGGTGCCGGTGCTCCTCGAAGGGATGCCGTGCGAGGACGCCCGTCCCGGAGAGCTGCTCCACGCCTGAGGCGCCAGCCGGACCTGCCGGTCTGGACCCACCACGACCAGCTACGGCCGACGAAGTACGCGCCAGCGCCGATGATCCCGACGAAGAACCCCACGGGCCAGTTCGTCTGGTAGGAGACGGCGATCGCTGCCCACACCGTGACCACGGCCACCAGCACCGACCCCGCCAACGCGACATGCGGCTTGCTGGTGAACGAGCGGGCGGCGGCCGGTGGGCCGACCATCAGGCTGAAGACGAGCAGTGCCCCGACCACTGGCAGCGCCATGGCCGTCACCGCGGCCAGCACGAGGAGGAACCACAGCTCCATGCGCCCGCTGGAGACGCCGGCCACTTCACCCAGCTCCGGGGAGATCGAGCTCAGTAGCAACGGCCGCCAGGCGACGGCAACCATGACGACACAGATCGCACCGAGCACGGCGATGGGAGTGATGGAACTGGTGCTGACGCCGATGACTTCGCCGAAGAGCAATGAGTAGATCTCCGGCGCGTACTCGCTCGTCATGCTCAAGAACAGCGCCCCGAGGCCGAGGAGGACCACGAGGACGAGCGCCGTGGCCACGTCTCGCCGGGCTCGGTGCGAGAGCCGGCTGATCCCGACCGCGCCGAGCACCGAGAACCCCACCAGCCCGACGAGGGTGCTCACCCCGGCGAGCGCCGCCGCGGCCGCGCCCGAGAACGCTCCCAGCGGCAGTGCGTGGGCCGCGAACGCCGAGCCTCGAGCCACGACGAAAAACCCGACGACACCGGCCACGACAGCGACGACGGTGGCCACCACCCAGGTCGTGACCATGAACCCCGAGAACATCACGCGCTCCCGGCGGTGGCGTGTGCCTGACGGGCGGATGTGCCTCGGCGGTCGCGGTGGTCGCGGCGGTCGCGGCGGACGCGGTGGAAGATCCCACCGGCGACGTAGGCGACGAAGACCAGCGCCACGATGAAGAAGCTCACCGGCCACCCCCGGTGCCCCGGCGGCCAGTCGTAGCTGTCGTAGGCGAGCAGGATGCCGAGCCAGGTGCAGCCCAGGCCGATCCCCGCCGCCCACACGAGGGACCACCCGGGTCGCCGGGCCACCCGCAGCGCGGCCGCTCCAGGCCCCACCAGGAGGGCGGTCGAGAGGATGGCGCCGATAGTGAGCGCCGACAGGGCCACGGCCGCGGCCAGCGCCAGGAGGTGGAGGGTCTCGAAGACCCGCACTCGCACGCCGCGCACCGCCGCGAGGTCGGGGTCGAGCGAGCTCAACAGGAGCGGGCGGTAGGCGAGCAGCACCGCCAGAGCGACGAGCGCGCTGAGGCCCGCTGCCCAGGGGATGATCGACGGGGCGATGGCGAACATCGACCCGAACAAGACACTGATGGCCGCACCCGTCGTGCTCGTGGAGGTGGAGTCGAAATAGAGGAGCAGGGCAGCCAGGCCGAGGCCGGCACCGAGCACGATCCCGGTCGCCAGATCCCGGCCGCGGGCCCGTTCGACGCCGACTGCCTCCATACCGCCGGCGGCCAACCCGGCCATCCCGACGAACCCGAGCAGCGGGCTGATACCGATCAGGAATGCTGCCGACCCCCCGGCGGCGCTCACGTCGGCCAGCGCGTGGCCCGCGAACGACTGGCCCCGCATGACGGTGAACGCGCCGACGATCCCCGAGACCACCGCGGCGACCCCGCCGACCAGTGCGGCGGTGCGCACCGGAGCGCTGGAGAAGAACCCCGGCTCGACCAGCCAACCGAAGGCCGCGTGCACCGGTTCTCAGTGCTCCCCGATGGTCCACACGCCCGGCTCGTCGGGCGACGGGCCGGAGTCATGCCCACCTCCGGCGGCGACCAGGATGCGGTCGTGGACCCGGATGACGTCGACGTGCTGGCCGTAGAGCTCGCTCAGGACCTCGGTGCGGACGACCTCGTCGGTCGTGCCGCTCACGGCCCGCCCTTCGGCCAGGTAGACGATGCGGTCCATCACCGGCAGGAGCGGGTTCATGTCGTGAGCCGAGATCAGCACGGCGATCGACCGATCCCGGGTGAGCTGGTCCAAGAGCTGCACGACCTCGAACTCGCTGCGGAGGTCCAAATTGGCCAGCGGCTCGTCGAGTAGGAGCAACCGGGGCTGGCGCACGAGGGCGTGGGCGATGAGCACGCGCTGCTGCTCGCCACCCGAGAGGTGCCCCACCCGGGCGTCGGCAAAGGCCGTCGCTCCCACCGACGCGAGAACCTCGTCCACCATGGCCCGGCGGCTCCGGGACGGCAGCGGGATCCCGAGGCGGTGCCCGTCGATCCCGAGTGCCACAAGGTCGCGCGCCCGCACCGGCAGGTCCGGGTCCAGAGCGATCTTCTGCGGGACGTACCCGATGGACGCTCCGTGGCCTCGGACCCCGGGAGCCACCGTGATGGTGCCGCTCCCTGGCACCTGAAGCCCCAGGATGCTGCGAAGGAGCGTGGTCTTGCCGGCGCCGTTGGAGCCGATGAGCCCGGTCAGCTCGCCTGCGCGCACGATGAACGACACGCCGTCGAGGACCGCCCGGTCACCGAAGCGGACCTCGAGCCGGTCGACGGCGAGGACTTGGTCGGGCTGGGACTCGCCCGGAGCAGGGGGCTCCGGCTGGGCCGCGGGCTCCGGCTGGGCCGCGTCGTCGGGCATCACAGCCTCGAGGTGGACGTATGGTGGGTCACCGCTGCGTCGAGCGCGTGGACCTCGGCGATCATCCACGACTGGTAGTCGTAGCCCGGCGTGGGCATCGTCTCGTAGACGCCGACGACCGGGATGCCGTCATGGCGGGCGAGGGCGAGGAAGGACGCGGTCAGCGAGTCGGTCACCTGCTGGTTGTACAAGAACACCTTCACCCGATGGTCGTTGAAGAGGTTCTCCTCGTCCGTCACGTCCTGGGGGGAGGGATCGGTGCCGTTCATGATCGCCGCCTGCAGGCTGAACGGGGTGAGGATGCGGCACCCGGCCGCCTCGAGCATGTAGTCGGCCACCGGCTCGGTGACCGCCACGGGGGTGCCGGGGTGCGCTCGGTCGAACGCTGCGATGGCCTGGTCCCAGGGCTTCAGGGAGCTGACGAACGCTTTGGCCCTTGATTCGAACACGGAGGCGTGGGCGGGCGCCAGAGCCGCGAGGTCTTTGGCCACCGCGTCTGCAACCGCGGGCATGGTGGACGGCTTGTACCAGAGGTGAGGGTTGGGGGTGCTGTCGGGCAGGTTGAGGAGCTGCTGGACGTCGATGACTTTCCGGTCGGGCTGGGGCGAAGCGGCCTCGATCCGTGTGGCCCAACTGTCGTATCCCAGGCCGTTCTGAACGACGAGCTTCGCCGAAGCGATCTCCTCGGCCACCTTGGGGCTCGCCTCGAAGGTGTGGGGGTCGGTGTTGGGATTGCTCTCCACCGCGGTGACCTCCACGTAGGGGCCACCGATCTGGGAGATGACGCCGGCGTAGGTGTTCTCGGCCCCGACCGCCGGGATCGCCCCGGTCCCCTGTCCACCGGAGGCGGACGGGCTCGGAGAGGACGGGGACGTCGAGCACGCCGAGAGCACGGCGGCGACGCCGACCATCGCCGCGACCGTCCCGGCGATGCGGAAGGCTCGCCGGCCCGCCAGACGCTCTCTCATCAGACACTCCCTCCGGTCTGGTCCGCGTTCCCACCTGCAAACCCAAGTATATACTAAGACTCAGTCTCAGAATATATTTGACCGCTTGAGAGAGGACCAGCAGCCCCCGATGCCACCAGCACCGAGCTCCGCCGATCGGGAGTCGGGCACGGCCGACCTCCACGCCGTAGTGGCCGAGCACCTACGCTCGGTCGGACTGCGCTACACCCCGGGTCGTCGCGCCGTCGTAGAGCTCCTGGCCGGCTGCGGACACCCAGTCAGCATCGGCGACATCGAGCGCGCCCTCCCCTCGGTCCCGCGAAGCTCGGCCTACCGGCACCTGGCCGATCTCGAGACGGCGTCGGTGGTCCATCGCATCACCGGGGCCGACGAGTTCGCCCGCTACGAGCTGGTCGAGACCCTCACCGGGCACCACCACCACTTGATGTGCACCGGCTGCGGGAACGTGGTCGACATCGCCTCTTCGGCGGCGTTCGAGCGGATGGCGGCCGAGCATCTCGACCGCTTGGCCGAGGCCGAGGGGTTCGTCCCCACCAGCCACCGCATCGACGTGCTGGGCCGATGCGCCGCCTGCACTGCCGCTGCTGGAGCCGTGTCCTACTGACACTTTGGCACTACGCTGTCGTAGCTGCGTGATCGTGACGCGAACTGGAAGTGGCCCAGCCGACCATTACGAGTGAATTTCGCGCGAGCGCCACCGTACGATCCGGTCACCGGCGTGACCGCATACTCCCAGGTCACAGGCTTGTCACCTATCCGC
>DAHWPS010000048.1:0-8071 GCA_027342785.1 Acidimicrobiaceae bacterium | reverse complement strand
AAGCAGTGGATGGATGACCAGCCATACCTCTCCATGAACCTTCTTGGGGCGCCATTTCCCTATCTGTATCCCAGGTGGCATAATCACTATGTTCACTCTTCATTCCAGAACCCATTTTGCACACAACTGCGCACACAACTGATTGTGGTGGTCTTGTTCGAACCGAAGAGCCTGCGCACCATGAGCTCGAGGCCGGCGGAGTCGACGGTGAGCTGGGCGAGGGGAGCTGTGACTGCACCGGTAGCTCGCACGCTGAAGCTGTTCCTCGGCATCGTCAGTTCAGCGGGTGTATGGAGGGCCGCGGAGGAGCGGGTCGAGGGCAACTGCCCTCGCGGTGGCGAAGAGAACCCATCGGGGCTGGGTTCGGTCCAACCCGGGATCGGGAGCGGAGAATCCGTGCCTCGGCATGTAAAGAGTGAGAGCCGTGAGGCCCACCTCGGTTGTTCATCTTTCTCTCCGAGCTGGTGCGGTCCGACGTGATGCCAATCAGCTGCGCGCCGGAAGGAGTCTGAGTCATTTATCTGGAGCCGAGTTCGCTATCAGGGCAAGTGTGCTGAGCGCTGGCTGCGCGCCGTTGGCGTCGAGGCAGATGAGCGCGAAGGAGTCACAGGTGGTGTGGGTGCCCAGGGCGGGTTCGAGCCACCAGGCGGTGCCTCCGGTCAAGCCGTGGTCCGCTTCGGAGACCAAGACGTCTGCAACAGCTTGGACGACAGCCTGCTGATGCGCCGGCGACCCGCCTTGGGATGCTGCCGGTCCGCCTCCGAGGCCGGAGCGCCCGCCGAACTCGCCGACGAACACGGGTTTGCCCTTCGCGTCGGCGACGAGCGCTTGGAGGAACGAGCGGGCATAAGCGGCGAAGGCGGAAGGGTCGGTGGAGCTGCGGTCGGGGTGCTGGCGCGACGGCACCGCGTTATCGGGGTAGAGGTGCGCGGAGACGAAGTCGACGAGCGGGACCACGGCCGGGGCGGTGGAGGGGTCGTTGTAGAGGAAGCCCTGACCTTTCGTCTTGGGCGCCCGCCATCCGCCGATGGTGACCGGGATGCCCGGTGCTTCGGCGTGCGCTGCTGCGATCGCCTGGGCGAGGTCGGGGATCGTCGAGGGGTCGACGGTGGGCTCATTGGCCACCTCGATCCCCGCGAGAGCCGGCGGGAACGACCCGCCGTTCTGGCTGCGGATCTGGGTGAGGACGGCCTTCTCGTCGGCGATCCAGGTAGCGGTGGGCATGGCGCCCACTGGGCTCGCGCTTGCACCGGGCGGGCCTTCGGGGGCCCACGTGCCGCCGGCTGGCGCGCCGTCGGCGCGGTAGGCGCCCGAGAGCAGCAGCACCGCCCGCATGCCGGCGTGCTGAAGCTCCCCGAAGACCGTCTTCCAACCGCCTGCCGCGAGTGCCTGGGCTTGGGCGATGTCGGGAGCGGGGGGCGAGTCGAGTAGGCGAACCTGGGTGAGGTGGTCCCGGACCAGCAGGTCGATCAGTGCCGGGCCAGTCGGCTGGAGGCTCTGACCGGGAAGAAGGTTGATGGGCGCGACGTCCACGCCGAGACCGAAACCCGCCATGGGAGGCCCGCCAGTCGTCGCCAGCGTCGTTGACGTCGCAGGCGATGCCACGGTCGTGGCAGTGGTTGACGTCGACCGCCTGTTCCCAGTCGCATCGAACCTCGGAGCGGCGCAGGCACCGACGGTGAGACCGACGAGCACCAGCACGAGCGCTGCCGTCTGGAGGCCAGGTCGGTGCCGTCTGCCCCGGGTCAAAGCCGTCACTTCGTTGGCGACCGGGCGAGCAGGCCGTCGAGGACGAGGGCGGTGACGAACTCGACGCTCTGTTCAGGGGTCTCGTCGCGGGCCTTGATCCGCACGAGGAGCAGGCTCGTCATCGACGCGGCGGTGTCCTCGGGGGTGGTGGGAACGCTGATCTCTCCGCGACCTGCCGCCACGGTGAGGATGGCGGCGAGCGGCCTCGGCAGCGGCAGGATCAGACGCGGGTCGCGCTCATCGGTCGGCGGCCCCTCGGTGCGGTTCACGGCGCTGAGCAGCGCCGTGGCGAGCACCCGGTGCTGGTGCACCGCAGTCGCTACCCGGAGGAGATGGCGGTACACAGCCTCGCGCACGGGCAGCGCGATCGCGTCCTCGGCAGCCGGGCCGTCGAGGTCGCCGAGCTCGCCGGCGAAGACGGTAGCCACCAGGGCGTCCTTGGTGCCGTAGTGCTCGTAGATCGTGGCCGGTCCCACACCGGCGCGCTTGGCGACGGCGTCGATGGTCGTGTCCTCGTAGCCCCGGGCTTCGAACAGCGCCCGGGCCGCATCGGTGATCTTGGCCTGGCTGCGTCGGCGGCGGGTCGCGGCGGAACGAGCCCGCCAACCGTCGGTCACCGTCTCGGAACCCACGTATGTAAGCATAGTCGCTCCGGGTCGGATGTGCTATGATCCCGGTGTGGCTAGAATGACCCAAGTTCGTGGGTGGGGCCGCCTCAGCCGGCACGCGGGGTCGGTCGTCGCCGTGGCAACGGTCGCCGCACTGAGCGGCTGTGCCGCCGCCCAACCACCCACGGCGACGTCAGGGACCTCGGCGTCGACCACCACAGCAGCGACCGTGTCCACCGTCCCCGCCGGGTCAGCGACTTCCTGCACGGCGACCGATCCCAGGGTCGCCGACCCCGGCGCCCCTCACGGGTTGTTCGCCAACGCGGTCAACCTGGCCAGCCCCGCCCAGCAGCAGGTCATCCTCCACTATCTGCTGGCCGATCCGACGGTCTGCGGGGCTGACATCGTCGTACCGTGGAGCGCGATCGACAAGGGACCCGGTGCCACCCCCCGTTACGACTGGACCCAGCTCGATAAGTGGACCGGGCCCTGGGAGGCGGCCGGTAAGGAGGTGAACCTCATCGTCTGGGGTGTCGACGAGCAACCCCGCCAGACCCCGGTGCCTGCCACCCCCGCCTACGTGCTCTCCCAGGTGGACACCGTCCAGTGCGACCAGAACACCCCGCCCACGCCGGTCTACTGGGAGCCGGGCTACGAGGACAACTGGAAGGCGTTCGTCGCCGCGGTCGTCGACCACGTGGCCGGGGATCCCCACGTCGGCTACCTGCGCTTCGGGATCGGCACTGGCGGGGAGAGCTACGTGGAGAATGACCTGAAGGGCGCCTGCCTGGCGCAGTGGAACGCGCACGGCTACCAGCAGGACTTCCCCGCGTACTCCGCAGCCATGCTCGCTTACGAGGCCTCGCTGCACTCGGCCAAGCAGATCATGGTTGGGATCAATACCTTCCGTGGTGGGGACGGCTTCCCCGATCAGGTGGCTGCAACGGCGGTGGCCGACGGGTTCGGCTTCGGCACCCAGGGCCTGGCCGACTCGGCCATCCGCAGCGGCCAGCCGTGCTACGCGAACTGGTGCGCGCTGTTCGACAAGTACACGGGTCGGGTGCCGCTCGAGGTCCAGACCTACGAGAAGACCGACCCCGCCGGTACCGGCCCCGAGGGCACCCTCCCACCGCTGCTCCGTTTCGCTCTGTCCGAGCATGCCCAGATCCTCGAGCTGTACCCGACGGAGTGGCTCGTCGCCGACGACCCGACCTGGCCCGGCTACCCCCAGGGTCACGCCGCCTACGCACAGGCACTCGCTGGCGCTGCATCCGTAGTCGGAAGCGCGCCAGTCCGTTAGGAAGACCGTGACCAGGGCGAGTTGCAGTGACAACCGATCCCATCTCCCTGGGCTCTGGGCCCGCGCGAACAGTCAACGTCTCCGGCCTGGCGCGCGCCGCTGTGCTCCTCGCCGTCATCGGTGGCGTGTGGGCGTCGGCTGCGATAGGCGCGCTGCACGGTGCAGGGGGAGGCGCTGTGTGGTTTGCCGGTGCCGTCCTGCTGGGTGTGCTCTGCGCGCCCGCGGCGCGACTCGCCCGTCGCCCCGGGAACCTCGCCGACAGCGGCCCCACCTGGCAGCCGGGACACCGTCGGCGCTTCGCCCTGATCGTGGAAGGCGGGGTTGCGGTCATGATCGCTGCTGTCGCCATCGCATCGGCCTCCGGGCACGACCTGATCGCTGCTCCGCTGGTAACGCTGGTGGCCGGTCTGCACTTCTTCCCCCTCGCCCGGCTGTTCGCCCAGCGACGATATGTCCTTACCGGCACGGCCCTGTGCCTGCTCGCGGCGGCATCCCTGGCGGTCGTCCCACGCTGGTATCACGACGCTTCGGCTCACGGGGGTCGGATCTTCTTGACCGGCGTCGTCAACGACGGTGGGAGCGTCCTCATCCTTTGGGCAACGCCGGCAAGCATCCTCATCCCCCTGGCTCGCCGCGCTGGCGGGCGAATCGACCAGACCGCACCCCGATGACCACGGCAGGGAGAGCCGGATGAACCTCACTACGCGCCGGTCGGGCCCGACACCCGTCGACCCCCTGCGGGCCCGCGCCCTCTCCACGCACCATCGCATGCGCCCTGTGGAGCCCGATCGATGAGCGACTCCCCACCGACGATGCTGACCGGAGGCACCGTGATCACCATGGACCCAGCTCGGCCGCGCGTCGAGGCGGTCGCGGTCTCGGGCGGCACCGTCCTCGCTGTGGGTGCGCTCTCTGAGGTGGCGCGCCGAGCCGGCAGTACAGCCAAGGTGGTGGATCTCGGTGGAGGATGCCTCCTGCCAGGCTTCATCGACCCGCACCACCACCTGTTCCTGGTCGCGGCCGACCGCTGGAGCTGCCGGCCCCACGGGCGTCCGCCCCGCAGCATCTCCGAGTTGCTCGAGGAGATCCGCCGCGTGGCATCGGCCGACGATGGCAGCGGCTGGCTGCGGGTCCATGGCTACCAGCCGCTCGCCCTCGCGGAGCGACGGTCCCCCACCGCCGCTGAGCTGGACTCGGTCTGCCCCGAGCGCCCACTGCACGTACTGGGCCTCACGTACCACGAGTCGAGCCTCAACAGCGCCGGGTTGGCCCGGCTCGGATGGGGCCGCCGTAGCCCTGACCCGCCAGGGGGCAGGATCGTGCGCGACCGGCGTGGTCGTCCCACCGGCGTGCTGGTCGAGTCCGCCAACTTCCTCGCTGAGGCGGCATCACGAGAAGCGGTACTGGCTGGGGACGCCAGCGAGGAGTGGATCGCCCGAGCCGAACGACACAGTCTCGCCCTTGCTCAGGCCGGCATCACCCGCATCGGCGACGCGGCGGTGCCGCCGGTCGGCATGGCCCTCTACGAACAGGCAGCCGCCGCCGGTCGACTGGCGATCACGGTGCATCGCTTTCCCGTCGGCGCAGGCGCGATCAGCGAGCCGGCGACGCTCGCCGCGCCAACCGGGACGGGGGACCCGCGGATCCCGATTGGCCCGGCCAAGCTCCTCGCCGACGGGGGGGAGCGCTGCGATCTCTGCCTCAGCGTCCGGCAGGTGCTCTCCAGCGTGTCGTCCACGCTGCGGGCCACCGTCCACCACGGCCGCCTGGCCGCCACGGTGGCCAACCGCGGGGGGTGGGCGCGGCGCGGGAGGGACGGCCACTACCACACCGGGATCCGGGTCCTCGCCGACGACCACCTCCGCCACGCCACGCTGGCGGCGGCCGATCGCGGCTTGCAGGTCGCCATCCATGCCATCGGCAACGGTGCGGTGGCTGGCAGCGCCGATGCCCTGCACGGGGCACGAGGGGCGCTCGCGGGGCTGTCCGGACGGCCGCGACTCGAACATGCCATGGTGCTCGACCCCCCATTGGCTCATCGGATCGCGGACATAGGTGCGCTTGTCGTCACCCAGCCCGTCTTCCTCCATGACCTGGGCGACGAACTGACGGTGCTCCCGTTGCCGTCGCCGCTGCGGCTTCTGGCGTTGCGTACCCTGCTCGACGCCGGTGTGACGGTGGCCGCGAGCTCGGACTTCCCGGCCGGCTCCTTCGACCCGCTGGTCGGGATCAGGGCTGCGGTCACCCGCCGCCTTCCCGACGGGTCGGTCGTCGGCCCAACCGAGTCCATCAGCATCGAAGAGGCACTGCGGTGCTACACCACCTCGGCGGCCGACGCGTTGGGGATGGCAGGCCGAGCAGGGGTGATATCGGAGGGGGCCGCAGCAGACTTGGTCGTGCTGTCGGGGGACCCCCTCGCCACTGATCCGGACCGGCTGGAGGACCTCCGCGTCGTGCAGACCTGGGTCGACGGGCGGCAGGTCGTCGGTTGATCGATGACCCGCGCAGCGCAGGGACGAGGACCGGGACAGCTGCATAGACTCTCCCGGCAGTTCTGGGGACTGGCTCGTCGCGCCGCGGGCACATCCAGCGAGCTATCGGCTACCACTGTCGTGCTGGCGATTGGGCTCGTGCTGCGTCGTGCGGTCGCTCGGCCTCCCACCACCAAACCCGTAGGGCCCGAAAACTCGGCCGAGCCGGTCACGCGGCGTGGTACTCGTTGATGAGGGGCTAAGGATCCGGTTCGGCAGATGCTCGCGAGCTCAGCGGGCGTCGACGGGATCTTCGCTCAAGGCGGATCCGGTGGACGCAACCCGAAGCCACGGTGCGGGCGATGCCCGTCATAGTGGCGGACGCAGGAGACGAGCACTCGGACGAGGTGCCGCTCGTTTACGATGAGAAGGAGGTCGGTGCACTCTGATCGCATGGTGCGTGTCGAGCGTTCGGCGAAAGCGTTCGCGTTGGGTGCTCGAACGGGGCTTCGTACGATGCTCGCACCCTCGCTCTCCCGCACCGCGTCGAAGCCCGGAGCGAACTTGCCGTCGCGGTCAGATAGCAACAAGTACTTGATGGGATGCCGGCGTCACGAAGCTCGGCGGTCACGTCGCGGGCCGCCTGGGTAACCCAGTCCCTGGTGGGGTTGGTCGTGAGTTGTGTGCCCGCGTCGGCAGCCGTCGCCATCACCGCCAAGCGGCGGGCGCCCGCCGGCCTGTCCCAGGGGTACGTGACCGACGCCCTGTGGGTGCTGCGCTGCATCCTCGCCTTCGCCCGGGCCAACGGACTGTTCCCGCCCGGCTTCGACCCCACCGAAGGCCTCGACGCCCCCATAGCCGACAAGGCCGACCGTCGCCGCCCCGAGCGCTCGACCCAGCCCCGGCCGCTCAGCCTCCCCGAGTGCGCCCGGCTCGCCTCCCACCTCCACCCGGTCCACCAGCTCGCCTTCTGGCTCCAGCGGGTCATGGGCCTACGAATCTCCGAGGCGTTTGGGATCATGGTCGGAGACGTCGTCGACCTCGGCAGCACCGGACTGCTCGCCGTCCAAGGTCAAGGCGGGCGCAGTTTCAGCGTTCGCGACGACCACGGCCAGGTCGTCGCCGTCCCGTACAAGCAGACCACGAAGACCGCGGCTGGTTCGCGGGTCCTCGTCGTCCCCGAGCAGCTCATGGTGCTCATCCGGGTTGCCATCGACGCCTTCCACGCCGACCCCGACACGGGCCAGGTCGACGCCGCGGCGCGCCTCGTCCCCGGACTCCAGACCCCCGACCGCTCCGGCCAGCACGCCTACCGCCACGCCTTCGCCGAAGCCGCCATCGCCGAGCAGCTCTCGGCCGACCACCTCGGCTTCGCCGTCTCCACCCACCTGCTCCGGAAGTCCTGCGCCACCGACCTCGCGTGGGCATCCGGCATCGAGGGCGCCGTGCGGCGCCGCTTCATGGGGCACCGCGCCGGCGACGACGTCTACGGGCGCATCTACACCCTCGACCACCCCGACGTCGCGCCCCTTAGTTGTGTGCGCAGTTGTGTGCAAAATGGGTTCTGGAATGAAGAGTGAACATAGTGATTATGCCACCTGGGATACAGATAGGGAAATGGCGCCCCAAGAAGGTTCATGGAGAGGTATGGCTGGTCATCCATCCACTGCTCGATGACTCCAGGACACCGGAGATAGAGCGCCGACGTTCGGCTGAGATTCCTGCGTTGACCTTGGGATTCGCTCCTTGATGGTCCGCCTCTCGGGGCCTAGGGTGACAGAATAGATGACATGGTTGAAGGACGTCGTGCCAAGCCAGGCCAGCCACCGTTGCCGCTGCACCCGGGGGGCGCTCGGGAGATGGGCGCCGCAGCAGCCCTGCTCGAAGACGAGACCGGCGGTGTCGTCTTCGTCTGGGGCAACGCCACCTTTTCGTGGGAGGCG
>DAHWPS010000168.1:0-10095 GCA_027342785.1 Acidimicrobiaceae bacterium | reverse complement strand
TAGTGGCAGTGGGCGGGGCCGGGGGCGTGGTGAAGGTCTCCATCGCACCGTCGATCGTGCCCACGCTGTTTGTCGCCACCAACCGCACGTCGTAGGTGGTGCTCGGGGTGAGCCCGGAGATCGCCGTCGAGGCGGTGACGGTGGTGGTGCCGGAGCCGGCGCTGACCGGCGTGGCGGGGGCCGTGTGCCCGTAGGACGACGACGTGCCGTACTGGAAGACGTACGTCGTCGCGGCGCCGCCGGGGTTGACGGTGCCGTTCAGTGTCGCCCCGGTCGGGGTCAGGCTCGTTGCTGCCCCCGTGGTTGCAGTGGGCGGGGCCGGGGGCGTGGTGAAGGTCTCCATCGCACCGTCGATGGGGCCGCCACCGTTGGTCGCCACCAACCGCACGTCGTAGGTGGTGTTCGGGGTGAGCCCGGAGACCACCGTCGAGGCGGTGACGGCGGCGGTGCCGGAGCCGGCGCTGACCGGCGTGGCGGGGGCCGTGTGCCCGTAGGACGACGAGGTGCCGTACTGGAAGACGTACGTCGTCGTCGATCCGCCCGGGTCGACGGTGCCGTTCAGGGTCGCCTGCCCAGAGGTGACTGTGGTCGGAGCGCTGGCCCCGACCACAGGTGGTGGGATCGGCCGCTGGATGCAACCCTTGACGACGCCTCCGGTCGAGAGGTCCGAGGCTGTGCCCTGCCCGACTGCGTACGCCCAGTTGGAGAACATGGTCTGGATGAAGTAGTGCCCACCATTGATGACCTGGTTGTAGCCGCCGATGGGTGAAGTTGTGCTTGGGTAGAGGTACCCGAGCACGCTGCCATAGATCCAGGCGCACTCGTCGGCCATCTCGTTGCCAGCCGCATCGTGCCATGCCCCGGCCCAGTCCGTGATCGACTCGATGATCTCGTGAGTGGTGGTGCTGATGGCCGGGTCTACTGCGTAGCTGCCGTTCGGATACTGGTTGGGGTTGTGCTGGCCCGGGCCGAAGCAGTATTGCGTGGAGTAGGGGATGTCCGCGTAGACCACCGGCTGCTGGGTGTTGTTGTAGTTGAAGCCGGCGTGGTAGCCACAGAAGTAGTTGGTCGAGCACGGGTCGCCGGTCGGGGGTTGGGTGATGACCGGTGCAACACCTGGGTCCAGGCAGGAAGCCACCCCGTATGGCAGGTACATCACATAGAGGTTGGCGTCGTTCGCAGTGAGCGAGTTCGCGGCGATCGTTGCGCTGATCTCCCGCATGATGGCCCCGTTGGTGACGCAGGCGGTGTAGGGGCCGGGGCCGGCCGGAGGTACCTGCGGACTAACGGTGCAACCGGTCGTTGACGTCGCCGTCGGGAATGGGGTCGTGACGGTGAGAGGTGTTCCGGCGTGGATGTCGTACTTGATGTACTGGCGGGGCCCGCCGGTCATCTGCTGGTAATACTCGGTCATCGTAGAGAAGACGTTGGTGGTCGAACCGTCCGCTGCCGCCACGTTGGAGAAGAAGCTGTCCAGCGTTTGTGTGTATGCGTCCGGGTTCGGGTCTGGCCCGTCATAGGTGGTGTCGCCGTAGAAGTGGTAGCCAGGCGGTTTCCAGAAGATCGGGGTGATCGTCACGTCACCAGGGGTGCCGGTTGCACTCCCCATGACGGGGGTATTCGGGGTGAAGTCCAGTGGCGGGTCGCACTCCGCACAGTAGAAGTTGTTGATACCGCCGGTGCTGGTGCTGGTGCCGGTGCCGGTGCCGGTGCTGGTGCTGGTGCTGGTGCTGGTGCAAGCCTTGTTCGCCTGGTAGACCCAAGGAGTCATGTCGTAGACATCCTGGGTTGGCTCAATCCCTCGCGGGCGGCTCACGCACGCCCAGTCGATACTCGCGGTGGTGCTGGCGTGCGCTGCAACGGGGCTCACCAACCCGCTGAGTCCGACCAACACCACCGCGGCTGACACAACGACGACCGACCGGCGCAACCGATGAGCTCTGCCCTTGTCTCCCATGACAGCATCTCCTTGCTTGTCGGGCCAGAAGAGATGAGGGCGGCGGCAGCCCCATTCCGACGATCTCCTGGCACGTTACCGCCGCCTCTCCCGAACCCACCCCGCCGCTCAACATCGAACACATGCTCCGACCAGCAGGCCGGCAAGTGTGCCGACGGTGAGCGCTGGGGCGAATGGGAATCGACTCCGCCTTCCGCGGATCAGGAAGAGGGGGCCGCCGGCGAGACCGGCGGCGATGAACGCGGCCCACAGGCCGAACCCGACGGTGAACGGCCCGTACCACCCGAGCGTGAGTCCGAGCAGACCAACGAGACGCACATCACCCATGCCGATGCTGCGAGGAGAGAGAGCCCAGAGGAGGCCGAACGCTGCGGTGCACGCTGCGCCACCACCGAGTGCGTCGAGCGCCGCCCGGTAGTCCCCGTCGGCGATGGCGATGGAGGCCATGCCCGCCGCCCCGATGGAGACACCGATGTAGACCATCTCCCGCGGGATCTGCCCGACGGCGATGTCCACAGCGGACGCTGCGACCATCACCAGCAGGATCAGTGATCCGACCGCGGCGGGTGCGGACAAGCCGAGCCGGAGCACCAGGGTCGTACACACCACAGCGCCGCAGATCGCACCGACGGCGGTGTGTGCGATGCCACCGTCGCGCCCCCACCCCGGTGCCCAGGCGCCGACCCTGCCGTCCGCGACGCGTTCCGAAGTCGCCCGCGCCGCGGTGATGGCGGCCAGCGAGCCACCCACCAACCCGCATGAGACACCTCCGGCAAGCACGAGCGCGCTCAACGCCATCCATCCCATGTGTCGTCGGGTGGTGTCGTCCCGGCAGCCGCACCTGTTCGCGGCACGAGACCGCGCTGTCTGGCGACCCACCGAGCGGTCCCCGCCACGCCAAGGTCCAGGTCGTCGAGGAACGTGCGCACGACTTCGTCTGGCACGTCAGGTTCGGAGAGCAGACTGAGCCGCACCTGAGCTGATGGGGACCTCACGATGGCGACCAGACAGCCAGGACAACGCTTGACACCCTCACCCACGCGGGCATGGCAGGGCTCCCAACACCGACGGCACTGTCCCGGCAGGTGTGGGGGGTGGTGCGGAGAGCCGGCGGACGGCTTCCACGATCGGCACCTAGCCATGACGGCGGGTCCCTCGCAGAGCTGTGCCCGGGTAGGTCTGCGATGCTCCTTCGTCTCGGTGTGGGGTCACGGCATCCTGTACACCGACCCGGCGGACCGGGCTGGTCGCTGGAGCGTCTCCTTCACCGCCCTCCTTGGCCTTCGAGCGCCCCCCCCCCACCGGGGCGGGGGCGGGCCTCGACCTGGGGATCACCGCCGCCGCCAACGGTGGGCGCCTGCGGATGCCGGAGCTGCTCAGTCCCGGTGGCGGCGTGATGCGCCCCGCCAGGCCGGGAAGCCCCGTCCGTGAGGGCGGGGAGTAGTCAACGTCCCCTGGTCAGGCAAGCCGTGGTGGAGGGCCCTCACCGCTGAATGGCATGAACAACATGCCGCCGGGGCGCCCGACAGCCGGGTCATAGATCCCGAACGTCGCTCTGCGGTGCACGTCGCAGAGAGGCCCGTGGTGGACCTCGTCACCGGCACCGTCAGCGGTCAGGATCCATTCGACCTGGATACCCGACGCGGTTGCGTGACACCCGGGGGCACAGCAACGATCGCCCTTGCCGTGGCAGATGTAAGTGGCCACTTCGACATCCCCCTATCGGCGCCGGTAGCTCTCGCCTACCCTACTGGACCCCTTCTTGGTGGGCCGCCTGGCGAGCGGCAGCCGGCGTGGTCGTCAGAGCGCCGCGCTGCGCCGTGGCTGGTGCAACACCGTTCTGGACCGGTCTGTGCGGGAACGCTCTGGGGATCGCCGACTGGTAGGCCGACGGAGCGCCGTTCCGTCCGGGCTGATGTGAGAGTGGGCGGGCGACCCCCTGCACTGCGGTGTGGCCCGCCACCGTGACGGCGGGGGCGGTGAACGAGGTGATCGCCGCAGAGATCAGGACCACCAGCGCGACCAGCGCGACCACCGGGACGACTGTGGTGAGCAGCCGACCGTGCACCACGAGGTGGTCTGTCCACGCCTCCTCCTGAACCCGGCGGAACCTGGCCCGCATCTCGCGGATGTCTTCCTCGCGGAAGTGATGTGCCACGTCCATGCCGGCACGGAGGGCGGCGGCGCCCCGTTTTGCACATCGCTAGGCGGCGTAGGACTCGAATGCCGGTTCGAGCCCGGCCCACCGGACGAGACGGTGGGTCCAGTCCCGCTTCTCGCCGCTGCGGAGCCAGTGCGGGACGCCGTAGAGCGACCTGGCGTTCGTGATCACCTCCCGCTTTGCCGGGTCGCGGACGGGATTGAAGCTCGGGTCGAGCAGGTCGACCGCCGCCCACGGCTTCTCTCTCGGGCCAGTGTGGAACTCGGCGGTGAGGCCGAGGAGCGCACCATCGTCCACCAGACCCGGACCGGGGAACCAATCCTCCCACCTGATGACGCCGATGCGCTCCGGCACTCGCGCCGAGACTCTGGCCATCGTGGCGGATGACTCTCGTGCCACGACCTGTCTGATGTTGTGGCTGAACCTCCCCGCTGATGCACTCATGCCCGCCTCGGTCGCGCTCCTCCAGATGTCGACGAAGACGACGACGGTCGAGCGGCTCTCGTCCCTGGACAGGATGTCCGCCCAGGCGGAGACCTTCTCGTCGAGCCCAGTGATGGCGGCCGTCGCCTCGATGGCGATGCGGAGGCCATCCCGCCGGACGACCACGCCGTCGGCGGCGCGCGGAGACCTGGCTGGAACCGAGCAGGACGGGTCGACGATGTTGCGCACGGGCGTCTCACCGAGCGCCGTCCCGATCCGGCAGAACTCGGCGATGCGGAGCCCGATCTCGGTTGCGATCAGGTTGTGGCGGTCGTGGCTCGCCCCGGCACCCCACTGCCGGGCGCCGATCACGCCCAGCCACTCCTCGAAACGCAGGTGCTTGGCGAGCTTCTCCCACGGTCCCAGTCGGTCCAAGCGGTAGAGCCTGGGAAAGTGGTTCATCCCTGCCGGCGGGGTCACCGTGCCCTCCTGGACGAGGCCGGCCGCCCACAGGACGTGCGCTTGGCTTCGCCACTCGTTCGCCATCTTCGGATCACCGATGATGGCGGCGACCTGCTCCGAGGTGGCGGTGCGCCAGACGGAGAGCGCCCCGAGCACTTCCAGGCAACTTCGGCGCCACTTCGCTGTGCCGTTCACGATCGCATCGAGCGCCTCCTCCTCCGAGAGGGAGCGCTTCACCGGCTTCCGGTGGGCGATGCCGAGCTGCTCGAATCTGGTGCTCATCCGCCGGGTCATCCACGACGCCGTCAGGCCGCCGGAAGCCGTCACCAGCATGGAGCCGAAGAACGGGTCCAGCCTGGCCTTCGCGGCGAGCCTCTGGTCCGGTATCGCCGAGTGGAGTGTGGCGAGAGGAACCACGTTCCTTCGCCCCGGGAGGCGGCTCGGCACTGCTACCACTCGCCGCCTCCTCCGAGATAGGGGTCCGCGGCCGGCGGCGGCGTGGAGCCGAGATTGGGCCCGGGAGCCGGCGGCCGGTGCCCGACGGCGGCCGCACCGACGGGGCCGAGACCGTAGCCCTGGTCGGCGGCGAAGGCGGAAGCGTCGAGTGAGTCACCCTCGCCCCAGTAGGCCATGCGGACCGGGACGGGTGGCTGTGCGGAGCCCTTCGCCGTCGCCGACACGATGGCGTGGAACTGCTCCATGCCGGCGATGTCCTGCGGTGTCCAACCGGTTCCGAGCATCGAAAGATGGTTGACCGCCTCGGTCACGACGGAGGCCACGTTCTGGCGGAACCAGAACACAGTCCCGAAGCTGAGCAGCGCCGTGCGGACGGCGGGAAGGAGCTGTTCGGGGTACTGCGCGGCGAAGACGCACCGGACGCCGAAGGAGCGCCCTTGGTTGCGGAGCCAGACGACGACGTCGGCAGAGTTCTCGGCGAGGAGCTTCAGTTCGTCGGCGAAGACCGCCACCGAGCGTCCCTTGGCCTGCCAGCCCGAGCAGGTCGACATGATCGCCTCGCGAAGGTGGTAAGCGAGCATGGCCGAGAGCGTCGTAGACAACCGCTCTGTCGTGAGATGACCACGGGTGTCAGATCCGGTGTTCACGACCACGGAGCGGTGGCCCTCCAGGAGGGCGGACCACGAGATCCGTTCTCGGTCCGTGCGCCACCAGGAGGACGCCTCCATGAGTTGCGCGACCTTGTTGCGGGACGACTCGATGAGGTTGCGTCGTGCCGCCGGTGTGATGCCGGGGCCGTAGATGGGGCCGAGCCGCGCGGCCGCCTCGGCGGCTGGGGACTTTGGCCCGGCCTCGACGGCCGCTCCGGCCAGTTCCGCCGCCAAGCGTTGCCCGGCCTCGTCGCCGAGGCCACCGAGGAGAATGTGGGCGAGCGCTACTGGGCTGGTGTCCTCGCGCTCGGCGGACAGGTACCCCGGGAGCTCGTGCAGCGTAAGGGCGGCAATGAACACCGAGCTCAACACCTCGAAGCTCCGGTCCTGGATCGCACCGTCGCCGAAGGCGTAGACGAGCGAGTTGACGAAGCGCGCCGCCCGTTCGCTGATGGTCCCGTCATTCGGGAACAGGTCGATGGCTGGGGTGTCGGGGTTGGCGACCTCGACCAGGATGGGGTCGTCCCCCATCCGTCGACCCCAGTCGACCCATTGGGCCGCGCCCTCGCCCTTGGACTCGAAGGCGATGGTCGTGCTCCGTTGTCCGGGGCGCGACGGCTTCCCCGATGGGCGGGTGCGTTCCAGCGCGTACCAAGCCCAGATGTGGAACGCAGCTTGCGTCTTTCCGGAGCCGGCCAGGCCGATGAGCGCCACCCCGGCGTAAGCAGCGGCGGCGTCGATGTGCACCGGCCGGTGGTCCTCTCCGGCGTAGCCGACCATCGGGCCGATGTCGTCGATCAGCGCCGGTGGCGCCGGGCGGAGCTTGGTGGTGGACGAGTCCGATGACCCACCGGCGTGAGGGGCGACAACCCCGACGACCATCGCCGGGCCGAGGAGGAATGTGGATGGCGCCAATGGCCACCCGCCCGGGCGAGCGCTCACCTGTCGGGTCGTCCCGTTGGCACCCTGCCTGGTGCTCTCGCGCCTCGGTCTGGCAGGGGGTGCCAACCGGCGCGCTGGCGGGGGCAGCACCCCGGACGCGACGTCTTCGGCCACCCGTGCCGAGCGACTCGGCATGTGCCCGGAAGCGGCGACGAGTCCACCGGCGCACACGATCCCGCCGCCGAGCGATGCCAGTCGCCAGTCGGAGAGCTCGATTCCACCTGCGAGCCATCCGGCGACCCCCATTGCCGAGAGAGCGACGGCGGTGCCGCGGCCCGTGGCGGGCATCTGAACGTCGACCTCGATGTCGAAGCCGGGCATGGTGGCGGCGAGCTGGGTCAGTGTGCTCCGGACCGACTCCTTGCTCCCGCCGCCGGCATAGATGGTGCAGAGGACGGCCTCGGACTCGCGGCTGTAGTGGGTGGCGATGCCGCCGAGTCGGTGCTCGAACCAACGCTGTGTCCTCGACCATTCGGTCTTGCTCGCCCTGCGCATGGTGACGGCGGCCCACTGGCCGGGGTGGAGCACCCGCGAGAGCAGCACCGCGGTTTCCGATGGATCCCCGCCGGCCTGGGTGTCCCTGGAAGCGAAGGTGCTCGGGCGCGCGACGAGCCACCCGAGGTGGGGCTGGGCACCGGCCATCAGATCCGGGAGTTCGTCGACCGGCTCGGCCTTGGCGGAGAGGGCCGTAGCGAGCGTGGACACCGCGATCTCGGTCTGCGTCCCGCTGTTGGGGAGGGAGGCGTACCCGGCCAGTCCGTCGTCGTGGGCGTAGGCCAGGAGTGATGCGCCGCCCAACTGTCCGAGTGTGGCCCCGAAAGGCCGGACTCGCTGGATGAGGACGTCCCTGTCCGGCGGCGTGCCGCCCGATCTGACGAGCCTCCAGTGCTTGGTTTGGGGGTCGCGAGCCATCACGATCCCCAGATGCGGAGGAACTGGGGATGTGCACGATCTCACTGTCGGGAGATTCGCGGCTTAGCTGGGCATCTGCCCAGTCCCCGCTCGCCTCCCCCCGCGTGGGCTATTTCGTTGTCCTGCTCCGCTGCGCTCCCGCAGGCGAAATAGCCCCTGCGGGGGGCTTGGTCTGTGAGAGTAGAGGGCGGCGAGTGGTGAGAAGCGCGGTGGTGGTGCGGGATGGGGTGAGAAAGTGCGGCGTGGGGGTAGAGGGCGGCGGGTGCAGAGAAGTGCGGAACGCTGTGTGAGCTGCGGGGGTGCCGCTGGCGCGGCGGTGACATGCTGTGGGCGAGCTGCGGGCGTAACGGGGGCGAGCTGCGGACATGGTGGTGGCATGGTGTTGACGGGGCGGGGCAAGGTGGAACTCGTCGTACCGAGGTGAGACTCATCGGCTCCACTGCGTGAGCAAGCGAGCGAAGCGAGCTTCTGTTGTCTCACAGCCGTGCACAGGCTGCGGCTATCGCCGGACCCGCAGGACGGCACACCTGCCGCCCTCTGTGCCGGCATGACCAACCGCCGCCCGAGGGGCACACCGACCGGAGGCCAGTTCGCCCCCGGAGCACGAGCCGAGGTGGATGTCGACCTCGGTGAGAAGCCCCACCTCATCGTCCGTCCTGACGGCACCGAGGAGTGGCGCCTGAACGGCCAGCTCCACCGGGAGGACGGGCCGGCAGTTGTGGAGCCGAATGGCTCCAAGTCCTGGTGGCAGAACGGTCTCCTCCACCGGGAGGATGGCCCGGCAGTTGTGGAGCCGAACAACGGCTACCAGGCGTGGTACCAGAACGGCAGATACCACCGGGAGGACGGGCCGGCAGTCGTACAGCCGAACAACGGCTACCAGGCGTGGTACCAGAACAACAGGTGCCACCGGGATGATGGGCCGGCAATCATCCGGTCGGACGGGACCGAGGAGTGGTGGCAGAACGACCGGCGCCACCGGGAGGACGGGCCGGCGATCATCAGTCACGACGGCTCCGAGGAGTGGTTCCAGGACGGCCAGCGCCATCGCGAGGATGGGCCGGCGATCCAGCACCCCGACGGCTCCGAGGAGTGGTGGCAGAACGACCAGCTCCACCGGGAGGACGGCCCGGCGGCCGTATGGCCGGACGGCTACCAGGCGTGGTGGCGGCACGGCCAGCGACACCGAGAGGATGGCCCGGCGATCATCCGGCCCGATGGCTCCGAGGAGTGGTGGCAGCACGGCAGGCGTGTGGACCCGCCGCCCTCTGTACCGGCATGACCAACCGACGCCCGAGGGGCACCCCGACCGGAGGTCAGTTCGCCCCCGGAGCACGAGCCGAGGTGGATGTCGACCTCGGCAAAAGCTCCATCCGTACCGTCCGCCCGGACGGTACGGAGAGGTGGTACCGGAACAACCAGCTCCACCGGGAGAATGGTCCTGCAATGGTGCTGCCCGACGGCACCCAGGAGTGGTACCAGAACGGCCTACGCCACCGGGAGGGTGGCCCGGCGGTTACCCGGCTGGACGGTTACCAGGCGTGGTACCGGAGGGGTAGACCACACCGGGAGGATGGCCCGGCAGTCGTGTACCCAGACGGCTCCGAGGATTGGTGTTGGGGCGGAAAGCTCCATCGGGAGGACGGGCCAGCATCCATCCGAACTGACGGCCACCAGGCGTGGTACACGAAAGGCAAACTCCACCGGGAGGACGGGCCTGCGGTCATCTACAACGACGGATCCAAGTCGTGGTTCCAGAACGACGAGTACCACCGGAACGACGGCCCGGCCATCATGCGGCAAGACGGCTACCAGGCATGGTTGCAGCACGGACGGCTCCACCGGGAGGACGGCCCGGCGATCATCCATCCGGACGGCCATGAGGAGTGGTGGCAGAACGGCAGGAAGGTGGACCCGCCGCCCTCGGTACAGGCATGACCAACCGTCGCCCGAAGGGCACCCCGACCGGAGGCCAGTTCGCCCCCGGAGCACGAGCCGAGATGGATGTCGACCTCGATGACGGATGGGAGGGGGTGGGTGTCGTCGACCCCAGCGAGATCGAACGGCTCTCGAAGGCTGGCGTGGAACCGTCGGACTTCGAGAGCCGGGACATGGGTCGGCGGATGTGGGCG
>DAHWPS010000039.1:0-6893 GCA_027342785.1 Acidimicrobiaceae bacterium | reverse complement strand
TAGCAGTTCAGCTGCGCGTTCAAGCGTCATCTCGTCATACTCTTACGCAATCGCCTCCAAACGTGTACCAGACCGGCAAAGTAGCTGGTCGGGAGAGGGACAGGAGGCGACAAGTCCGACCGGCGCACCCGTCTGCACCGCGAGGAGTGTGACCTGCCAGGCTGAAGGTCGTGGGCAGGGTTGACAACCGTCGGTTTGCTCTTCGAGGTGCCATCTTCGATGCGGACGGTCGACTCGTCGTCGTGGCACTGTCGAAGGGTCGGCCATCTCTCGCCCATCTCGCCGAGTAGGGCAGTGCCCCATGCTGCTGTAGGGCTGCGTAGGGCAAAGAGGGCCACGAGAGGCGACTTTGACGCCGAGCGCCGCGAAAACCCAGCGTGCGGCGGCTGCGCGGCCAAGACCGCGTGCGTAGGGCTGCGTAGGGCAGGGTGATCAGGAGTCGATAAACGAGTCCATAAACCCCGTGGACAACCCCGTGGAAACGCTACGGAACGGCATGAAAGCCCAGCACGGTCAGCCCGAAAGACGCGAAAATCCAAAGCTTGCGGTGGAGGTGACATCACGTATTCGCGCGGCTCCAGCTTGACAGATCCTGCGTTTGTGCTGTTCACGGGCTCTGCATAGGGCACTGCATGGGGCACGCGCCTACTCAGCGTTGAACCTCCGGCGATAATCAGGACGTCTCGCGTCGGGCAACGCTGCGGCGGAGCTTGTCGACGTCGCTTGACAGCGTGTCCACCAACGAGTCGAGGGTGGCAGTGCCGCGTTCGGCGGCGAGCCCCTCCACGACCCAGTCACGGACCAGGGCAGATGCAGGGATGCCCGCCTCCTCGGCGATCCGCTGGATCTCGTCGGTCTGCTCGGGGGTGAGCCGGACGGAGTAGACAACCGAGCGGCTCTGGCCCTTGCGAACCGCACGCTCCGAGAGCGCCGCGTCCCGGCTCGCCTCCGATGCCTTGGTCTCCTCGGCGACGAGCTCTTGAAGTTCTTTCTTCTTCATCGTTGGTCCTCCCAGTATCTGCGGGCCTGGGTCTCGTTCGCCTTCCATGCGTTCACACCGATCAGCTCGTCTCGGAGGTAGACCACGACGATGACCATCCGAGCCGTTCTCGAGTAGCCGACCAGACGATCGGTCTTCCCTGACCTCGACGCCGGATCCGGTGAGTCGACAACGGCGTCGTAGTCCGCGAAGGCTTCGTCCGCCCATGCGGGTTCGATATCGGTATCGCCGGGGTGCCTGGCCGAACGCGACGCGATGTATTCGGCGCGGTACTGCCAATCGAGGCGTCGCTTCGAATCCACTGGCTCAGTGTAGTACATCTGTCTGACGCCGCGCTGCTGCCGAGCCGCTCTCCTGGCTTGTCGGTGCCGAGAACATCATCCATGGACTGTGAGCTGCACTTTGACGGCTGGTGCAGGGCGCGGCGAGCATCGACCGATGGCCCTTTCGTTCCTCTACCTGGCGTTCTGCCGGGTGCTGCAGCTGCTCCGCCTCATCTCTCGCAGAGGCGCGGACCTCGCCATCGAAGTCGTCGTGCTGCGCCACGAGGTGGCGGTTTTGCGACGCCAGGTGCATCGACCAGCGCTCGATCCCGCAGACCGAGCAGTGCTGGCCGGGCTGGCACGAGTGCTTGTCGGTGCCGAGAACATCATCCATGGACTGTGAGCTGCACTTTGACGCCTGGACCCGAGCGCGACGAGCATCCAGCAATGACCCTCTCGTTCCTCTACCTGGCGTTCTGCCGCGGCCTCCAGCTCATCCGACTCGTTGGCCGAAGTGACACCGATCTCGCCGTCGAGATCGTCATGCTGCGCCACGAGGTGGCAGTCCTCAGACGCCAGGTCCACCGACCGGCGCTCAAGCCGGCGGATCGAGCGGTGCTTGCCGGACTTTCACGCCTGCTCCCCCGTCGTCGACTCGGGGGCTTCTTCGTCCAGCCGACAACCTTGCTGGGTTGGCATCGCGACCTTGTTGCCAAGCGCTGGACGTATGCCCATGGCAGCCCGGGTCGCCCTCCCCACGGCCAAGGAACCACCGCGCTTGTCCTCCGACTCGCGAAGGAGAATCCAACCTGGGGTTACCGCCGCATCCACGGCGAACTCGCCACCATGGGCATCGCGATCGCCCCCTCGAGCGTCTGGGCGATCCTGAAGCGCCACGGCATCGAGCCGTCACCGCGAAGGTCAGGACCAACCTGGGCGGAGTTCCTCGCCGCGCAGGCGAAGGGACTGATGGCCTGTGACTTCTTCCATATCGACACCGTTCTTCTCCGCAGGCTCTACGTTCTAGTGTTCATCCACCATGACACGCGTCTCGTGCGGATCGCCGGTGTCACCGCTAACCCGGTGGGCGCGTGGGTGACCCAGCAAGCCCGCAACCTGTCTATGGACCTCGCCGAGTGCGCGAACTCGGTCAAGTTCCTCATCCGCGATCACGACACGAAGTTCACCTCCTCCTTCGACGCCGTCTTCGCCGCCGAGGATACGAAGGTTGTCAAGACCCCCATCCGAGCACCGCGTGCCAACGCCATCTGCGAGCGCCTCATCGGCACGTTGCGGCGCGAGTGCCTCGACCGGACGCTCATCCTCGGCCGCCGCCATCTGGAGGCCGTGCTCGCCGATTACGTCGAGCACTACAACGCGCACCGGCCCCACCGGTCTCTCAGCCAACGATCGCCCTCCGCTCTCGACACGGCTCCTGCGCTGGTCGGCGACGTCGACCTCGCCAGGTTACGAAGAACCGATCACCTGGGCGGCATCATCCACGAATACCGGATGGTCGCCTAAGCTGGGCGGACGGGATTCTCGGCACCCACAGGCGTCAGGTCGTGGCTGGAGTCGCGCACGCTGCCTCGATCCGCCAGATGGTCACGACGAGCGCGTCCGTCCGCGGCGAATAGCGGAAGGGCCTCCACACCCCGCTCGGAGCACGAAGAGCTGGCGGGCATCATCCGCGCCCCAGCCCCCGACATCAACGACGGACTCCACGTCCTGCCCTACGCTCGTAAAGCGCTTCACCTCGAGGTCGACCGCGGCCGGACCAACCCGCCTCTACTACGCAGCAGGCAATCGGGAAGAGGCGCGGCAGTCGGGGCCACCGCCATCTTCGCCGCCACGAGCACGACCGGCATCCGCCCGTTCGGGTAGAAAGTCAGCAAAGGACAGGACCGTTGACCACGGATCGGCAGACAGCGAGCGAGGCGGGACCGGAGCCTGCCGCGTCGGGGGGTCGGCGACGCCGGAGCAGATGGACCTCCTTCGTGGCGGAGGTGGCCGACGGCGACCAGGCTGTCCGGAGCCTGCACGAGGAGGGCAACCCAGATCACCGCCTCCGGGTCGAGCACGACCGGACGACGCTGCTCATCCACCTGAGCGGCGAGGACGGCGAGGGATGGACCACCATCGCCGTCGATCGGGCCACGAGACGCACCTCGGTCGCCCATGGCGCCCGCCAGGCGGACACTGCACGCGCCGCCTACCAAGAGCTCCACGGCAAGTGATCCCTGCTTCGAAGCCGGTAGGGACTGACGTCACAGGGCCCCCGGATGGCCGACCCGACATAGTGTGCCGAAATGATCGGAGCCCGATGACCACGACCTGGCCTGCGAGCACCATGAGAGGAAGACCACGTCCATGACTACTCCCATCCCCTTCGGCCGCCTGGCGCTCGCTCAGCTCACCGACCACTACGAAGGACATCTCCGGCCCCACTTGGAGGGCCTCTCAGACGACGAGTACTTCTTCGAACCAGTCACCGGCTGCTGGAGCATCCGGCCACGTGCCGACGCCCAGAGCCCGATGGCGACGGGGGCCGGGGAGATGGTGGCTGACTTCGAGCTCCCAGAGCCAGACCCAGTGCCGTTCACCACCATCGCCTGGCGCCTCGCGCACGTGACGGTCGGGGTCTTCGCCATGCGCAACGCCTGGCACTTCGGCGCGCCAGCGGTCGACTACCAGAGCGCCCGCTACCCCGCGGGCGCCGCCGAAGCGCTCGGCGACCTGGACCAAGCCTACGGCATCTGGGTGAAGGGAGTGGCGAGCCTCACCGACGAGGACTTGGCCCGGCCGGTCGGAGAGGTTGAGCCCTTCTTCGCCGGGGCGCCGTTCGCCGCGCTGGTGCTCCACATCCACCGCGAAGCCATCCACCATCTCGCCGAGGTCTTGGTGCTCCGGGACCTCTACCGGGCACAGCGATGAGCGGGCTCGCCTTCCTTCCGGTCAGCCCCGAGCGGGTCGAGGACCCCACCGGGTTCTGCGAGAAGCGCGGTCGCTTCGGCAACGGGAAGTTCGCGTGGTGCTCGTGCATGCGCTGGCGGATGCCCGCCGGGCAGTTCCAGGCCTCCACCCCCGCCGGGCGCACCGCCACCCTGGTCGACCTGGTCGGTGCCGGCGTCCCCGTCGGCGTGCTCGCCTATGACGGCTCCGAGCCGATCGGGTGGTGCTCGGTCGCACCCCGGGAGACCTATACGGCCCTGGAGCGCTCGAGGGTGCTCCCCCGCATCGACGACGCCCCGGTGTGGTCGGTGGCGTGTTTCTTTGTGAACGGTCGCTTCCGGCGCCAGGGACTCTCGGGACTACTGCTCGGCGCAGCGGTGGACTACGCCAGATCGCACGGCGCGCTCGGCGTCGAGGGGTACCCGGTCGAGCCCGGGCCCCGCAGCTACACCTACATGGGCTCACCCGCCACCTTCGCCGCCGCCGGGTTCAGTGACGTCACCCCCGCCGGACAGCACCGGAGGGTGGTCCGCCTGGCGCTCGCCCGGCCAGGTTGCTGACCGACCGGAGGAGTCCTCATACCGGAGACGGAGTCGGCCGCCGAACTACGCGATCTCGTCTTGCCCGAAGCCCGGTTCCGAGTGACGAGCCGATGCACGGTCGCCATCCCACTACTCGACCGGAGTGGTGGCAGCGAGAATTTTGCGGTCTTGGTTCACTGGAGATGCCAGACGACGACGCAGAAGCCGTGGTCGATAGCGTGTCGGTGCCGAGAACATCATCCATGGACTGTGAGCTGCACTTTGACGGCTGGTGCAGGGCGCGGTGAGCATCGACCGATGGCCCTTTCGTTCCTGTATCGGGCGTTCTGCCGGGTGCTACAGCTGCTCCGCCTCATCTCTCGCAGAGACACGGACCTCGCCATCGAAGTCGTCGTGCTGCGCCACGAGGTGGCGGTCCTGCGACGCCAGGTGCATCGACCAGCGCTCGATCCCGCAGACCGAGCGGTGCTGTCGGGACTGGCACGCCTGCTCGCCCGCCAGCGTGTCGGGCAACTATTCGTCCAACCGGCAACTCTGCTGCGCTGGCACCGCGACCTCGTCACCAAGCGCTGGACGCATTCCCACGGCCGACCGGGTCGACCTCCCATCGCCGAGGGGACCACCGCCCTCGTGCTCCGCTTCGCGAAGGAGAATCCAACCTGGGGTTACCGCCGCATCCACGGTGAGCTTGTCACCATGGGCATCGTCATCGCGCCCTCGAGCGTCTGGGCGATCCTGAAGCGTCATGGTGTCGAACCTTCACCACGCAGGTCGGGGCCGACGTGGGCTGAGTTCCTCGCCGCCCAGGCGAGGGGTCTGATGGCGTGTGACTTCTTCCACGTCGACACCATTCTCTTCCGCAGGCTCTACGTCCTCGTGTTCATCCATCACGACACACGCCTCGTCCGGATCGCCGGCATCACGGCCAACCCCGTGGCCGCGTGGGTGACCCAACAGGCCCGCAACCTCTCGATGGAGCTTGCCGACGAGGCGAACGCGGTCAAGTTCCTCATCCGCGATCGCGATGCCAAGTTCACCGCCTCCTTCGACACCGTCTTCGCCGCCGACGGCACCAGGATCATAAAGACCCCGGTCCGGGCACCTCGGGCGAACGCCATCTGCGAGCGTGTGGTGGGCACCATCCGGCGCGAGTGTCTTGACCGGACGCTCATCCTCGGACGCCGTCACCTTGCGGCGGTCCTGGCCGAGTACGTCGAGCATTACAACTCGCATCGCCCCCACCGGTCTCTCAGCCAACGCCCCCCGTCTGCACCCGATGTGACGCCCCCGACCATCGGCGACGTCGACCTCGCCAGGCTACGAAGAGCCGATCGGCTGGGCGGCCTCATCCACGAGTACCGGATGGTCGCCTGAACTGGGCGGATGGGGTTCCCGGCACCCACACGTTCACCCCTTCATGATCGGCAGGAGCACGACAGCATCATCCGACGCCGCGGTGCAGCTCATGGTCGACGGCCTGGCGGATCCAGCTCGAGACCGATCGGTCGTCGTCGCCGGCCCGCCGACGGATCTCCTCGAGGGTCTCAGGTGGGAAACGGACCGGGACAAGCTCGGTTAGCTTCGAGCGGCGCCGGCGCGGCGGCCCCTGAGGCTCCTGGTTCTCTGGGAGCGCGTAGTACTCGTGCTCCTCTGCTCGGGTCATCGGCTCGGGGCTATTCATCGGTCCTCCTGGTATCTCCGTGCGAGGTGCTCGGCTGCCTGGTAGCAGCCGATCGGTCGACACCTACTCGGGTTACCTGAGTCGGGCGGCGCCAGAGGCACGACCAGCACCTGACCCGCAACCTCGCTCACCATGAGCCAATGCGCCGGGGGCTTGGCCGGGTAGAAGAGCGGGTCCGAGCGCCACACCTCGTAGACGTCGTCCACACCGAGCCCGGCGTGCTTGAACAGGTGCGCCGCCTGGTCGTCGATCTCGAAGGGGTCCTCGTCGTCGAGGACGTCGATGTCGAGCAGCCGACCCACACGAGCAAAGTGTATTACAAGCGGATACCTGTTGCCTCGCTCGCGAGCTCGACGGATGCTTGCTGTCTCGCTGTCTCGGTTGTAACCCTGCCCCGTCTGCAAGGTAGCGGGGACTGGGGCGACCGGCGCAGAGCCGGGCTGCTCGCAGGACCG
>DAHWPS010000117.1:0-3639 GCA_027342785.1 Acidimicrobiaceae bacterium | reverse complement strand
GGGTCCGGCCGACGAGGCGGCCAAGCTCTACTACCAGTTCGCCGGCATTGCCCGCACGCTCCAACGCGACGTGGACTACGAGGTCGACGAGGAGAAGCGCCACGTGGTCCCGCTCGAGCCCGGGATCGAGAAGGTGGAGCGAGCGGTCGGGGTGGAGAACCTCTACGACGCGGTCGCGACCAACTACGTCCACCAGCTCACCAAGGCATTGGAGGCCAAGGAGCTCTACCACCGGGACAAGGACTACCTCGTGGACCAAGGCGAGGTGAAGATCGTCGACGAGTTCACCGGTCGGACGCTCGAAGGGCGCCGGTGGTCCGACGGTCTCCACCAGGCAGTGGAGGCCAAGGAGCGGGTCCGGATCAAAGAGGAGAACCACACCTGGGCGACCGTCACCCTCCAGAACTACTTCCGTCTCTACGACAAGCTCGGCGGGATGACCGGTACCGCCGAGACCGAAGCCGGCGAGTTTGCCAGCACCTACAACCTGCCGGTCGTCCCCATCCCGACCAACAAGCCTCTTGTCCGAATGGACGAGCCCGACCTCATCTTCAAGAGCGAAGAGGCGAAGTTCCTCGCAGTTGCCGACGACATCATCGAGCGCCGAGAGAAGGGTCAGCCGGTCCTGGTCGGCACGGCATCGGTCGCCAAGTCCGAGCTGCTCTCGCGGATCCTGGAGAAGCGCGGCATTCCCCATCAGGTGCTGAACGCCAAACAGCACTTCCGCGAGGCGGAGGTCGTGGCCCAGGCGGGGCGGCTGGGCGCGGTCACCGTGGCGACCAACATGGCCGGCCGGGGGGTGGACATCATCTTGGGCGGCAACCCCGAGCTGCTCGCCAACCACGAAGCCCAGGCAGCAGGGGTCGACATCGACAGCGATGAGGGCCGAGAGGAGCTGGCCCGGCTGCGGCGCCACTTCGAGGAGACCTGCACGAAAGAAGGAGAGCAGGTGCGCGAGGCCGGCGGCCTCTACGTCCTCGGGAGCGAGCGGCACGAGAGCCGGCGGATCGACAACCAGCTCCGGGGCCGATCGGGCCGCCAGGGTGATCCAGGGGAGAGCAGGTTCTACCTCAGCCTCGAAGACGACCTGATGCGGCTGTTCGCAACCGGGGCGGTGAGCTGGGTCATGAGCCGGACGCTCCCCGACAACGTGCCCATCGAAGCGAAGATGGTCACCAAGGCCATCGAGCGGGCGCAGAACACGGTGGAAGGACGGAACTCCGAGATCCGAAAGGAGGTCCTCAAGTACGACGAGGTGATGAACGAGCAACGCAAGGTCATCTACGCCCGCCGCCTCCAGATCATCGACGGCGAGGACCTGCACGAGCACACTGCCGAACTGCTGGAGCAGGCGATCGTGGCGCTGGTACAGCGCTCCTGCCCTTCGGAGTACCCCGAGGAGTGGGACCTGGAGATGCTCCTGAAGGACCTGGTGCAGTACTACCCGACGACGTTCACGGTAGAGGACCTGGCCCAGGGGACGAGCACGGCGCAGCTCACCGAGAGCATCGTGGCAGATGCCCTCGACTACTACGAGGATCGCTCGCGGGCGTTCCCCGGGGGTGAGGAGCAGGCTCGGCAGATGGAGCGCGAGGTCATGCTCCAGGTGATCGACCAGAGGTGGCGGGATCACCTGGCCGAGATGGACTACCTGCGCGAAGGCATCGGCTTGCGGGCGATGGGCCAACAAGACCCCCTGGTGGCCTGGCAGCGGGAGGGCTACACGATGTTCGGCCAGCTCATGGACGGCATCGACGACGACTACCTGCGTTACGTCCTGCACATGGAGGCCATGGCCGAGCCCGTGGCCGAGCCTGATCTCGGACGCGCCGTCTACGAGGCGGCGGACGACCCGGTCACCGGGACCCTGGCGATGGCCGGCCAGCTCCTGGCCGATCGGGGGATCGACGTCGCGCCCATCGAGCCCGGTGTCCCCGGACGCGGCGCACCCGTCGCGGCTGGCGTGGGGGCTTCAGGTGGCACGGGCTCCGTTGGCGCGGGTTCTGGTGCCGGTGGGGGCGCGATGGCCGTGGGGGGCGCTGGAGCTGGGGCCGGCGGTGGAGCTGGGGCCGGCGGTGGAGCTGGGGCCGGCGGTGGTGGGGGGCGACGCCCACCTGTGGCGGCTCCCGACGACGCGCTCGCGCCGGTGGTGAAGCCTCCGCAGGACAAGGTGGGGCGCAACGAGCCGTGCTGGTGCGGGAGCGGCAAGAAGTACAAGCTCTGCCATGGCTCCCCCTGACGCGGATCGACCGGAGCCCGCCGGCCTCGACGCCCTGGCAGCGCGCCTCGTCGAAGCTGAGATGTACTTGCGCGTCGAGGAGCGCAGAGACCGCGTGGCCGAGCTGGAGGAGCTGGCGGCTCGCGCCGATCTGTGGGACGACGCCGAGCGAGCACGCGCCGTGACGACCGAGCTTGGCCGGCTCACCGACGACCTGCAGCGCATCGATTCGCTGCGCCACAACCTGGAGGAGGCGCAGGTGCTGGCGGAGCTTGTCGGGGAAGCCGATGCGGCGGGCACTCCCGACGAGGGCCTTGCCAGGGAGCTGGCCGGTGCCCTCGGCGACCTGTCGGCGCGGCTGAGCCGGCTCGAGCTCGAATCACTGTTCACTGGCGAGCACGACGAGCGCGACGCTGTCTGCGAAGTCCACGCCGGCGCCGGTGGCACCGACGCGCAGGACTGGACCGAGATGCTGCTCAGGATGTACCAGCGTTGGGCCGAGCGGCGCGGCTTCCGCGTCGAGGTGGACGAGGCCACCGCGGGGCAGGAGGCGGGTCTGTTGTCGGCCACGTTCATCGTGCACGGGCGCTTCGCCTATGGGCTCTTGGCGACCGAGCGAGGTGTCCACCGGCTGGTGCGCATGTCCCCCTTCGACTCCCAGCACCGGCGGCAGACCAGCTTCGCGTCGCTCGACGTGGTCCCTTTCCTCGACGACGACGGCGATGCGGTGGACATCGACGACAAAGACCTTCGTGTCGACACCTACCGATCGTCGGGGGCCGGTGGTCAGCATGTCAACAAGACGGACTCGGCAGTTCGCCTCACCCATCTGCCCACCGGGATCGTGGTCGCCGTCCAGAACGAGCGCAGCCAGCACCAGAACAAGGCCAAGGCCATGCAGATCCTCGCAGCAAAGCTGGCCGACCTGGCCAGGGCCCAGCGCCAGGCCGAGCTCGACGCGTTGTCCGGGGTGCGGACCGACAATGCGTGGGGGAGCCAGATCCGCTCTTACGTCCTCGCTCCCTATCAACTCGTGAAGGACCTGCGGACCGGTGTGGAGACCGGCAACGTCGAAGCGGTCCTCGACGGCGACCTCGACGCGTTCATTGAAGGGGAGCTGCGCCGGCAGCGCGAGAAGCCAGGCGCGTGAACGCCGCGGGCGGGGTTGCCAACAGCTACCTTCGATATCACTGAACATCTACGAGCATGCGTCGTAGAGCACGAGGGTGAAGCTCTTTGAGTGGGCTGAGCAAGAAGGCGTGCACTACCAGACCCAATGGCGGTGGTTCCGGGGCGGCCAGCTTCCTGTCCCAGCCACCAAGACGCCAACGGCAACGATCCTCGTGGACGTACCACGCAGCGCTGGCAAACGAAACGAACGGGCGGTCGTCTACGCCCGAGTCTCCTCCCATGACCAACGA
>DAHWPS010000112.1:0-2298 GCA_027342785.1 Acidimicrobiaceae bacterium | reverse complement strand
GGGGTTCAAACTGCTGGCGCCTACATGTATATACGTGGGTATTCATGTGTGATATACCCAGGTGCTACTCTGATTGTGATGGGGCGACTGGTACCGATAGGGATGGCAGCGAAAGAGCTCGGGGTGCACCCGGACACGTTGCGTCGCTGGGAAAAGGAGGGCCGTGTAGAGCCAGCCGAGCGCACTGCGGGTGGCCGGAGACGCTACGACTTGGCGAAGTTGCGCCGCCTCGCCCCACACCCGGCACCGTCGACCAGAACCACCGTTGCCTATGCACGGGTCTCGACCAGCGGGCAGAAGGACGACCTCGTGCGCCAGGTGGCGCTGCTCGAGTCATTCTGCGCGGCGAACGGCTGGACCTACGAGGTGATCTCTGATGTCGGCTCAGGGCTCAACTACGACAAGCGAGGGCTGCGCATCGTCATCGACAGGATCTGCTCGGGTGAGATCGCCAGACTGGTCATCAGCCATAAGGACCGGCTGCTGCGGTTCGGGTCCGAGCTCGTCTTTGCGCTCTGTGAGCACTTCGGGACCGAGGTCGTGATCGTGAACGCGTCCGTCGAGTCCTCCTTCGAGGAGGAGCTTGCGTCCGACGTGATCGAGATCGTGACCGTGTTCTCGGCCCGGCTGTACGGCTCACGCAGCCACAAGAACAAGGCGGTCATGGAGACGCTCGCGGCGGTGGCCAAGGAGGTCGCTCCGTGAGTAGCAAACCGATGCCTCTCGCGAAACAGAGGACCGTGCGGCTCCAGACGCTCCCCCTGTCCGCTCACAAGCAACCCCAGATAGACGAGCTGCTCCATGCCTTCCGCCTGGCCAAGGACCAATTCCTCGTGGAACTAGCGCCAGCCAAGACCTGGGGATTCCTCGACTCCAAGCGAGGCTTCCGGGACGCGATGAAGAAGGCGGGTGCCTACCCGGCAGGCGTGAACGTCCACCTCGTGGACCAGGCTGCATTCGACGCAGTGGACACCTGGGTGCGCCACATCGAGTCGGTGCTTGCTACGGGGGACGTAAAGGCAAAGATCTGGCGGCGCTACCGCGGCGACGAGTTCCAGCGGCGTTTTGCCTACACCTGCTTGAACCGCTACGGCTGGATCGGGGAGATCCTCCGGGGTCAGGTGCCGGTCGTGGGCTCGAAGGAGCTTGCCGGGTTGGGTGAGAAGGAACGCACCCAGGTCGCCCGCTACCTGCACCGGGTCCTTCGCAAGGCGCTCTCCAAGCACGAGAATCCGAGGGCGCACGCCGAGCGGTCGATGTCTCTGGACGACACGCTGTACACGACCTTCACCACGAGTGCCCCACCTACCAGCAGACCCGCCAGACTCCGAACCCACACCTGGGACCCCGAGCATCGCAGGTGTGGACAGGGCCACATGCGCCAGTACGTGGAGATCATCGGATCCGAGCCAGGGGCTCGCATCGCACTCCCACTTGCCGGGGTGGCGCACGTGTCAGGCAACATCCGGCTCGTGGCAGACGAGGACGCAGACCGTGTAGCGATCCACGTCGTCTACGCCGTGAAAGCACTCGGGGAGGCCACAGGACCGGACGAGTCGATCGACTGGGGTGTGACCGAGGTGTGCACGGACGCTCATGGCGTAAAGCACGGGCTCGGGCTCGGCAGGCTCCTCGAAGAGTTCACGGAGAAGAACAACGCTGCCGGCAAGGCCCGTGGCAAGCTGCATGCGACCACAAGGGCGCTTCGCAAGGTCAACCCCGGATCGAGGAAGGCCCGGAGGATCGCGAGGAACAACCTCGGCCACAAGAAGCAGGCCCGCCGGCGCGCCCGCGCCCAGTCCGGCGTGCGCACACTGTCCGGACAGGCGGTGAAAGAGGTCGTCTATGGGGCAGGTAACAGGACCAGGGGTAGGGGCAGGGTCCCGCAGTTGGCATCCCAGCGTCCTCGCCGGCTCGCAGCCGAGGACCTCTCCCACCTGCGGGGCAAGGCCAAGTCGAAGAAGCTCTCCCGGATCTGCTCCACCTGGATGCGATCCGAGAACCAAGGTCGCATGGTGGTGCATGCGAGCATCGGCGGTGTCGATGCCAAAACGGCGAACGCGGCCTACACCAGCCAAACGTGTCCTGAACCGACCTGCGGGTACGTCTCACGAGACAACCGCCAGGGGGACGCGTTTCACTGCCGCAACCCCTATTGGGATTGCAACTGGCAGGGTGATGCAGACCACGTTGCCGCCATGAACCTCCTGGCCAGGCTTGCCGATCGAGAGATCGGTGTCTACACCCACTACACCGAGGTGAAGACGATCCTGGATGAGAGGTTCCGTCGCCGAAGGG
>DAHWPS010000099.1:0-2834 GCA_027342785.1 Acidimicrobiaceae bacterium | reverse complement strand
GCTGACGCAAGAACAACTTCCCACTTTCGGGTGACGGGTCACTTGGGACTGATGGTGTAGTTGCGATTGGGCTGGATGTCGTGGTGGCGGATCGAAAGGTCCTTCATCTCCTTGTCGCTGATCTTGATGCCGGTGGGGTAGTCAGCCTGGACGAGGTGGGCGTCGACGCGCAGGCCGGTCTTGGTGACGGTGGTGCTGATGTACTTGACGACGGTCTCGTAGTCTCTGAGCGGCCGGCCTGCCCAGTTCTTGCTGATCTCGGAAAACACCCTGTGCTCAATGGGGTTGTACTTCGATGCGCCGCTCGGGTAGTGACAGACCGTGACGCTGAGCCCGCAGGGGTCGGCGAGCCGGTGCTGGAGGCCGTGCTTCCATGCCCGGGTGCGTGCCCCGTTGGAGCCTCCGCAGTCGGCCAGCACGAGTAGCTCGCTCGCCTCGGGGTAGCGCGCTCGGCCGTGGCAGCCCCACCACCTGGCCAGGTTGTCGACGGCGAAGTCGGCGGTGTCATGGGTCGTGCCGACAGACACGCAGGCCTCGTTGGCACGCAGGTCGTAGACGCCGTAGGGCAGCGCGACACCCGAGGCGTCGGAAGGGAAGTCGTGGTCGAGCACCAGCGCCGGCTCGCTGTCCCAGGTCGCTCCGGGGTGCTTGAAGTCCCCGACCAGCTCCCGGTGCTTCGCATCCACGCTCACGACGGGCAGGCCGCCTTTGGCGAAGGTCTCCCGCATGGCGGCGATGTAGGCGAACTGGGCGTCGCGCGCGGGGTCCTTCTTGCGGTTGAGCTTCTTCGCGTTCGACCTGAGCCGGTAGCCAAGGCCCTTCAAGAGCTTTCCGACAGTGTTGGCAGAGACGTCGATGCCGGCCGAGGCAAGCTCGTCGGCGACCTTCTCGGTGGTGCGCCTCGTCCATTTGACGCCGCTCACCGGGTCGCCGGCGGTGTCGTGGGCCATCAGCTGGTGGATCGCCTCGATGACCTCGGGGGTGCTTTTTTTGCCGAAGGCCGCCCTCCTCCCTGGCGGCGCACCCGCCCCGGGGGGACATCGCCCGAGAGCAGCTCGACTCTGCCTCGGGCGACGGTGCCGGGGTCGATGCCGAGCAGCTCAGCGACTTGGGCGTCGCCGCCGTGGCCGACCTTCATGGCCTCAAGGCCGGCGTAGAGACGACGCTGGCGCTCGTCCAAGAGGCTGTAGAAGAGAACGATGGCCGCCTTCAGCTCCTCGGGCAGCACCCGCAAGCCCGGGCCGAGGGAAAGGCGGCTCGCCTCGGCGTCGTAGACCGAGCGCGCATGGAGCTGAGCACGCCGCGCCGAGGTGTCAGGAGACAGGTAGACGTAGCGACCGGACACCTGCTGGCGGGAAAGGCGCCCCGAGCGCACCAGCTTGACCAGTGCCGCCTTGGCCTCGACGTTCACCACGACCTCCAGCTCCGCTGCGCTGTAGCCGGCCTCGGCCGAGAGGACCAAGGCCTCCACGGTCGCAACCAACGTCCCGAAGCGGCTGAAGAAGACCTGGCGGAACGACCACAACCCGAGCTCGTCGAAGCGGGCGATCTCGTCCAAGGTGTAGTACCGCCCCCGGTGCGAGTAGCTGGTGCGGTACTCGAGCTCGGCGAGCTTGCGGAACACCGTCGCGTCCGCCGCAGTGCCGAGGGCCTGCTTCAGGTCGTCCATGGTGGCGATCTTTTGTTCTCGCAGAAGCCTGATCAGGGTCTGAGGGTCGTACTGTGCAGGTCTCATTATGAGAGCATTCCTCCTCCACTGGAGTAACTCTCTCATAATAGGGCAAACCGCACCCTCACCTGGGGGATCGAGGGCACTCGTCGACAACCCTGGCGCTACAAGGAAAACCGGACTACGGCGAGCTCACCCGCGCAGCACCCTCTCGAGGCCACGTCGATAGAAGTGCGCTGCAAACCCAGTAGTTATTTATGCGTCGACCCTAGGCGCTCTCATCGATGATCTACGTGAAGAGAAGGGGCTGCGGCTTTCCGATCCCATCGATATCCTCCGAAGCGGTCTTGCGATGAGGTGCCACGCGGTACGGCGGCGGTCGGTCTACGGAGCGTTCGGGGCTGCGGTGGGAGCAGCCTGTGCACTTGTCGCGTTGGCGTTGGCAGGCGTCTTCGGGCCTTCACTGACGACACGTGGTCCCTCATCGGTCGGGCGAATAGTCGTCGTACCCGCGAAGCACGTAGTCTTGCCAGGACGCGTCGAACGAGTGATGGCCACATGCCAGACGGCCACTTCAACCGGTGAAGTGGTGACGTGTCACATTTTGACCCCGGCCCACGTTAGGCCAACGGGGCGGACCCTCAAACTCAAGGTCAGCTCAGAGTCAGGGTCGTCGTGACTCGAACCCTGGATAATTTCGCCCGGTGAACTCTACGTTCTTCACCTTCCAACCTTCTCGTAGCTGCTGAGGGAACTGGCCCATGGTCGTCTTTTCGAGGAGAACGTCGTTCAAGCGGCGGACCCACAAATCAATCTGTCGGCCCTTCACCTCGTCGCGGATCACGGCAGCTGCGAGCGCAAGGGGCGGCAGCGTACAGATGGCAATCACGGTGCCTTTCACGCCGACGATAACTACACCCAACCCGTATTTGCCGTACATAGTCCCCACACCGAACGTGCGCCGAGTAGATGTCAATGGTCTTGTCGGATGGCTGGGCAAAGCGGGAACCACATCGGGCCAACCGATAACCCAATTGACCATCGAACTGCCACAGGCGAACGGCCGGATGCGCGACCTGGGGGTATCCTCGACCGATCTCAGCGCAGACGAGCTTCTGGCAATCGTATCCGAAGGCCTGTCGTGCGACTAACCTCGATCCACGCT
>DAHWPS010000034.1:0-2826 GCA_027342785.1 Acidimicrobiaceae bacterium | reverse complement strand
GATCGAGTCCAAGTTGGCCACGCAGTGCCGTGGCACAGGGTCGTCGCCTGGTTCGAGGACAACCTCACTGGGCAAGCCACGGATGGTCGTGGTGCACGGAGCGATGACCGCCCGCCGAAGGCGAGGAATGGCGGCGTCGCGGGACAACACGACCACCGGCCTCCGGCCGACGTCGGGAAGCTCACACCACCAGACGTCGCCACGAGCGGGCAACGAGCTCATGACGCGGCTGCCGCAGCCCGGAACGATGCGAGATCACCCCACTCGTCGTCTTCGTCAAGCGGATGGTCGTCGTAGGAGGCGTACGTTGCATCGACTTCCGCGGCACGGTGTCGAGCAAGGAAGGCCGCCAAGGCGTCATCGACCAGTGCTGAGTCCGGCACGCCCGCCTTTACCTCGCGCGCCTGCTCGAGAAGTTGCTGGTCCACGGTGGTGCTGATCCTCACGCGGGGCATGCCATAACTATAGCATGCTTATGCCACAGGCGAGCGGGATCCTTGGCGGTTCCCTGACCTCTACCAACGCTGGCTTTGTCGGGCTGGACTCGCCCAAAACGCCGGCCTGGGGTCACACCACGCGTCCCTGCTCATCAGCGGCGCAGCACAGTGACGACCCCGAGTGGACGTATGACATTCTGTGTTACACTGGCGCTCATGGCAAGGGCGATCTCGGTCAGGCTCGACGACGAGGCGGAGCAAGCATTGCGCACGCTGGAAGCGACGGGGCTCAGCCAGTCTGACGCCATCAGGTCGGCGTTACTTACGTCGGCTCGTCGGTTGCGCCGTCGACGCGAACTTGCCGCGGAGGTTGCCGCGTTGGAAGCGGACGAGGCGGACCGCGCTGAGATGTTGGCAGTGGCCGAGCTGATGGAGGCCGTACGTGCTGCGCGGTGACGTCCACCGGTTCCGGTTACCCCGTGGTGCGGGTCACGAACAGCAAGGCGAACGCTACGGCGTCATTCTTCAGGCAAACGAGCTTCTTCCTCGATCGGTCGTCATCGTTGCTCCGACGTCGAGAAGTGCGCGTCCGGCATCCTTTCGCCCTGAGGCGCACGTCGAGGGGAGCGTCACGCGAGTGCTGGTGGAGCAGCTGGGTGCGGTCGATGCGCAGCGGCTTGGTGACCTCGTCGGACACCTCACCCACGAGGAGATGTGGGGCATCGATGAAGCGCTCGTGACCGTCCTCGGTCTGGCATAGGAGCGGGCTCCGAACCTGGCCCAATAACCCAGTTGGCGGTCCCGGTGCTACTGCCCTCTATCGCCGGGAGTGGGCACTACCAAGTGTGCGCGGCGGCCTCGTTGACGAGCTGGACCAACTCCTTGATGGCGGTGTCGTCGTTCAGCCCTTGAACTCCAGACCTGAACTCGAATGCGGCGTTGGCTACGGTCACGAAGTGTGCCGCCTCACGCTCTTCTGGGTCCAGTGCGTCGAGCCATTCGGCGACGTCTGACCAGCGCCAGAGGCGGCCCCGGTCGCGGCTGTGAGAGATCGGTGCAGGGAATCCACCTCTGCCTCGCTTGCCGGCGATCAACAGACGGACGCTTTCTCGCGTTCGTTCCAACCGATCGGCGATCTCGGCCATGGTGACAATGTCGTCGGGTTCGACTCGTCGGACCCGAAGGCTCCGCACTGATTCGACCTGATGGGCTGCGCTCAGCACGGCGTCAGCAAACGAAGGCGCCTCTCGCATGAACTCGCCGTAACCGGCGCCATCGCTCACGCCGAAGGTGGCGTCGTCGCATCCTGCCTCGAAGAGCTCGCGAGCGACACCCTCGTCGGTGAGGTCACCGTCGATCACAAGGGTGAACTCGTACTCAGTCATCGTCGGCCTCCTTTCTGTCGCACGCGTACACGGCTCGACGAATCTGGCGCCCGTGGTTCGCAGGCGCCCTCGGCGTCGACCAAATCCATACGAGACAGTCATGCCCGTCTCGTTGGCACGTCGCCTTTCCCCAGGGATGGCCGGGCCGGGGTGCCTCGACCTGCCACCCGTGGGCCTCTACGAAGTCGAGCGCTTCCTCGACTTCCTTCTTGGGATGTCGCGGTCGGTCAGCCATCTCCGTTGACAGTGTACAACGGAGTGTTGCTATGCGTCAACACAGCAAGGGTACCGCCCCTATCCCCGAACATCGCCGCCGCGCCCTGGCTCCCCTCGCCCCGACCGCCGGGAGTGTGTGCTCTCCTCCGGCTGCCCTACGCGCGCGACCGGTCCGAGATAGTGAGGCAAATGAATGGCGCGGCAGGAGCCGCGCCGAACCCCTGGCGACCGGTGCTGTCGAAGCCCACGTCGGCTCAGCCCCGCACAACGCGCCGCCGGCTACGCACGGAGACCGCCACGGAACTCCGTGCGGCGAACCTTGGCGGCCTTCTCGCTACTCGAGCGCTACCGCTCGCCGCGCCGCCGGTCGCCGATATGCCTTGCGGCGCTCACGATCGACCCGCTCCCCAGCCCGGCAAGACCACCGACCAACGTGGCCGGAGTACCGATCTCGAGCATCGGAAAAAGGGGCGGTCGGTGGATGCACGATGAGTCCGACTACCAACCCGACAATCGCCCCAATAGCGCCGAGCGCGGCGGCGCCGACCCCCGCCCACCGCAAAGGCAGCGGCGAAGGCTGCGCCCCTGTTCCTCTCTGCGAGCTGCCGGCAGCGGGCTGGCGATCAGGCGCGTTCATGACTGCTAGCGGGAGTTTCCGGGCTATCCCGCTGAGCACCGCTTCCCGGCTGTGAGGGATTTCTTCGAAAGATCGCGCTGACCAGCGCGTTTGTCCAGTTCAGGTGCTCGCGTTCTGTCGGCCGATGGTGTATTACCTAGATATGGCATCC
>DAHWPS010000047.1:0-2892 GCA_027342785.1 Acidimicrobiaceae bacterium | reverse complement strand
AATGGGCTGATCGACTTCGTCCTCGTGTCGACGATCGAGCACCTTCACGCGCAGGGGATGAGCGCCCTGGGTCTCAACTTCGCCACGATGCGTTCGATCTTGGCGAACGACGCCCCTGCGACTCTGGGCCCTCGCCTGCTTCGCTGGGGGTTGCGACGGCTCTCTCGCTCGATGCAGATCGAATCGCTGTGGCGCTTCACCGCGAAGTACGACCCGGAATGGGTCGGCCGGTACCTCGTTTTCGGCTCGGTCGAGCACTTCTTGACCGTGGGCCTGGCGGTCGCACGGGCCGAGTCCTTCTGGGAGCTTCCGGTGATCGGACGCTTCCTCCACCGTGTCGATCCGCGCGAGGCTGAAGATGGCGTTGCAAAGCCGAGTGGTGGGAGCCGCTTGGCATTGATGCGGCACGCTCAGTCTGCAGTGTGAGGCCACGGCGTGCCCGTAGTGCGAAAAGGGCGGCCCCAGCGGCACCGCGGCTGGTGCGAAAAGACGGAGCCAACATCGCCCGAGCTGGTGCGACCACAGCCGGCGTGTTCGACCCCATCTGATGTCAGGCGGCTCGCTCCCGCGAGGCCTCCCTTGGCAGTGGAACCGAAAGGCGGGCGCCAGGGGACCCCCCGGAGCTCACCGGGCGGGAACGAGAGCCAGTTGGAGCGTCCCGGCGACGAGCCCGGGCTCCACCGCTTTTCGGAGAGGTCGTCCACACCCCGGGCCCTTCCGGCTTGGAGACGGGTACTGATGCCGAAGGCCCGCCCGAGTCTGGAACAAGAGCTGGTCCGGCACCGAATCGGGGGTTGGCCGAGGGCCCGACGCGACCGATCTTCCTGAGGCACCGACAAGGAGGTTCCTCACGAACAAGGGTGGCGAGAGGGTTCCGCCTGGCTCGCCGAAGCTGGTTGACCGGACTCCGCCCCCGGTGCCTCCGCCGAACGATCCCCAGTGTTCGAACGGTACCACGTGGCTGCGAATGGCATGGAAATATCGCGGGCGCGCTGTGGTGGGGTGCCGTCACCTGCTGCCACAGCGACTACCACTGCGGTGCGGAGCATGATCCGTCGGGCCAGCCATATGAAGAAGAACGCCAGAGGGAGGTTCCCCGCCATGGCAGTGACGATGGGCAGAATCTCGCCCCTCGTGCCGAACGAGGTGGTCACGTCGAACCATGCATCGCAGAGAAGCATGGTGGCAGCAACGATCGCGGTCGGAGCAAGGATCTGGCGACGGAACCACGCCGCCCACGCCGTGTATGCGAGCACGGCGATGAGGGCGGTGTCGAACCCGACCCATGCAAGGCTCCAGTCGTGGGCCTGAAAGCGGCCGGGGAGGCTGATCGCCAGGTACGCCGTCCAGGGGATCAGGCCGACGACGACCACCAACATGCCCCACGACAGCACACGATGGAGCTCGCCAGTGTGGAGGCCCCCCTGGGCCTCTCCGCCGCGCTGACGCTCGCCGACGTTCATCACCGCCACCGTAGTGCTGGTGAAGAGAGGGTGGACCAGATCGCGCTCGATGAGCGCGTGCATGAGGAGGGCGAGATAGCCCAAGAACGCCAACGCGTCGATCCGCTCGTTGCTCTTCAGGTACACCGGGACGAAGTCGATGACGCTCTTGAAGACGTGTGGCGGTTCTCGACGCCGGGCTGGCGGTCGGCCTGTGGGTGCCAAGTACTCGATCAGCCGCGCGACCTGGGGCCTTGTCCCGTTTAAGATTGACGGTGCCACCAGCGGTAGGTATCACACTGCGGGAGTACGACCAAAGATCCTACTGTGATCCCGATCGCTAACGCAGCGGAGCCGGGCATGAGGTCCCGGGCGGAAAGCCCCTGGTTAGCGTCAGGGATGACATTTTCGGCACCCACAGCGTGTCGCTCGACTTTCTCACTTTTCGGGCTGCCCGCCGCTCCGATTGAGGCGAGGCGCTGCCGGTCAGGACAGGTCCTACTGGGACCGGGTTCGGGCTGGTCGACGCGATCGCCCCTGCTGTTCTTCGACGACCTGCAAGGTGAGCTTGTGCAGCTCGTCGACGAGCTCGCGCAGCCGTCGCGAGTTGTCGAGCCAGGCGCGGTAGTCGGCTAGCTCGTCTTCGCTCAGCACCTTGGTGACGGTGCGGGCGTTCACCTTCCGGGTCCACACGATGTAGGGACCATGGCGTGCCTCCTCGTCGCTGTGGCAACGGCATTGCGGCTTGCCGCAGCGAGTGCGCCGGACCTCGACCGAGCCCGGGAGGGCGAGGTCAATGCTCGCCAGAGCGACGGCGATCTTGTGCTGGCGTCGTCGCTGCTCTGCAGTCAGCTGCAGCGCCGCGTCCTCTCGTGTTCCTCGCTGTCGCCGCTCGGCCACTCCATCCACCCTATCTGCTCTGTCCGTCGGTATCAAGGTCGACGGACACTCGAGCAGGAGGGATGCGCATGGCACGGTCGGTCAACTCGACGCAGCGCACCACTGGGGAGCAGCCAGCGGTGCCCAGCTCGCTGGAAGAGCTTCTCGGCGTCTTCCGGGGATGCTTCAGCGCCTGGACCTTCCCGGTGTTCTGCGCGCTGGCCTGCGGGCTCATCTCCCAGAGCGCCCGACGCACGGTGTGCGGGATGCTCGTCGGGGCGAGGCTCTCGCAGACCTGGAGCCACCACCGGGCGCACCGGTTCTTCTCCCATGCTCGCTGGTCGATTGACCAGGTGTCCGCGGTCGCAGCCCGCCTGGCCGTGCGCCTGACGGTGGCGGCCGACGAGGCGGTCCTCGTCGCGATCGACGACACGCTGTTTTGCCGCCGCGGACCGAAGGTGCATGCGGCGTCCTGGTTTCACGACGGCTCTGCGATCGGCAAAGCCAAGGTCGGCTATGGGAACAACTGGGTCATCTTGGCGATCGTGGTGCGCCTCGGGATCCTCGACCG
>DAHWPS010000029.1:0-3811 GCA_027342785.1 Acidimicrobiaceae bacterium | reverse complement strand
TCGGGCGGTGACGCTCGTGCTGCGAGACGTGACCGTCGTCGATCTTCCCGCGCGCCGCACGGTACGAGGCTGCTCCGTGCACATCGAGGGGGAGAGGATCACGAAGGTCACCGGCCCGGGGGCCGGCGGGGGGGTTGCCGGCACGGGCGCTGCCGGCACAGGCGCAGGCGCTGGGGCAAAGGACGGCGCGCAGGTCGACGTCGTCGACTGCGGCGGCCGCTACCTCCTTCCCGGGCTGACGGACGTGCACGTACACCTGCGGGCTGCGCCACACGAGGGACCGCACTCCGACGCTCGCCGGCCGGCCGGTCGCCGCGTGCCCAGCGTCGACGACCTCCTGCCGGTGCTCCACGGCTACCTCTTCTGCGGCGTGACCTCACTCTTCGACGCGGGGAACTTCGGCACCCTGATGTGGCCGCTGCGCGAGGAGGAGCGGAGCGGCCGCCTGCTCTCGCCGCGCATCCATTGTGCCGGCCCCTTCGTGACGTGCACGGGAGGTCACGGGTCGGAGCTGGCCGAGAGCGTGCCGGTCGACACCCTCCCGGGCGACGAGCCGCAGCTGCGGGCCCACCTCGGCCACCGGCCCGATCTGGTGAAGATCACCTACGACGAGCACAACTGGGGTATCCGTCCCCTCATCGCGATCCTGGCCCCGGAGGTCCTCGGGGGGATCATCGAGATCGTCCATGAGGCAGGCCTTCGGGTCACGGTCCACGTGTCCAACGAGCTCCGAGCCCGCGAGGCCGTCGACCGCGGTGCCGATGCGCTGGCGCATCCCGTGATCCAGTCCCCGGTCACCGAGGACTTCGCCGCTCGTCTGGCGCTCCAGCAGGTCCCGATCGCCAGCACGCTGGCCATCGGAGAGCGCTACGTACGCCTGGCCGACCATCCGGACTTCGTCGACTCCGCCATGTACGTCCATTGCCTCTCTTCCGCAGAGCGCGAGCGTCTCAGGACCCTCGAGCACGAGACGCAGCGAACGAACCGGTGGGCCGATTGGATGCGCGTCATGACCCCGGTCGCTCAGGAGAACGTGCGCAGGGTGGTCGAGGCCGGCGGCATCGTCGCATCCGGGTCGGACCTCTCCTTGGGCCCCGACCTGCTCCACGAGCTCGAGCTGCTGCAGGACGCTGGGATCGATCCTTGGGACGTCCTGGCGAGCGCGACGGCGAGCGCGGCGCGGTACCTGGGCGCAGAGGAGCACCTGGGAACGGTCGAGGCTGGCAAGTTGGCCGACCTCGTCCTGGTCGACCAGGACCCCACCACCGACGTCTCTCGGTTGACGAAGATCTCCATGGTCGTGAAGGGAGGGCAGATCGTCGACCCCTCATCTCTCCTCCTCGCGGGGGAACCACCGATGCGATCCGCCGCACCAGGGCGGCCGTCGGCGAGCAACGTCGCGACGTGACGACGCAGTGACTCGATGCAGGTTGATCATGAAACGACTCCATGAAGAGAGGAAGGACTACCTGATGAAGCCAACGTTCCGCCGATGGAGATCCTGGGTCGGACCGAGTGCGGCGACCGCGATCACCGTTTCACTGGTCGCCGCCATGTCGGTGGCCGACGCGACGGGAGCATCCGCGGCGACCAGGAAGCATGCGACAGCCTCCAAGGGGGCAGTCGTCACCATGGCCGAGGGTGCGCAGGGGACCCCGAACAACATCATGCCGTTCGTGTCCGGTGCCAACAACTCGCAGGCCAACACGAACCTGCAGGAGCAGATGTGGCCCACGCTGTACACGATCGGCACGGCGAGCAACGTCAATGCGATCAACGCACCTCTGAGCCTTGCCGACCCTCCCGTCTACAGCAACGGGGACACCCAGGTGAGCGTCACGCTCAAGCCCTACAAGTGGTCGGACGGCACCGCGCTCACGGCTCGCGACGTCACGTTCTTCATGAACATCCTCAAGGCCAACAAGACAAGTTGGGCCCACTACACGCCGGGTGACATGCCGACAAACGTGGTCAGCTGGACGGCAAAGGGTGCCAATACCGTGGTCTTCAAGCTGAACCGGGCATACAACCCGACCTGGTTCACCGACGACGAGCTCGCGTATATCGTCCCGTTGCCTCAGCATGCGTGGGACAAGGAATCGGCGACGGGGGCGGTCGGCACATACGACCTCACGACAGCGGGGGCCAAGGCCGTCTACAGCTTCTTGAACACGCAAGGTGAGAACACGGCGACCTACGGCTCGAACCCGCTGTGGCAGGTGGTCGACGGAGCCTGGAAGATCAAGCAGTACACAAGCAACGGGTTCGTCGCTCTCGTGCCGAACACTGCGTACTCGGGCCCCGACAAGCCGAAGATCGCCAAGTTCGAAGAGGAGCCGTTCACCTCCTCGACAGCCGAGTTCAACGCGCTGCTGGGCGGCAATCTGGACATCGGCTACGTGCCCCTCAACGACCTGGCCGAGAAGTCGCGCGTCCAGGGAGCCGGGTACCGACCCGTGCGTTCCGAGCTCGTCGCGGTGAACATGCTCTCGCTCAACTACTACAGTCCGGTCGTCGGGCCGCTGGTCAAGCAGGTCTACATCCGTCAGGCGCTGAACGACGTGATGGACCAGCCGGCGCAGATCTCCGCCATCTTGCACGGGACGGGGGGGTACGTGGACTTCGGACCGATCCCGACCGTGCCGAAGACGCCGTACATGGCGGCGCTCCAGAAGAAGAGCCCGTTCGACGTCTCCGCGGCGCGCAAGCTGCTCACCTCCCACGGATGGAAGATCCCTTCGAACGGAGCGGCCGAGTGCGTTCGTCCGGGGACTGGATCCTCGGAGTGTGGCGCCGGGATCGCGAAAGGAAAGACCCTGACCTTTTCGCTCGTCTATGTGAGTGGCAGCGGGTACCTGACAGCGACCATGGAGAACTACAAGAGCGACGCGAGCGAAGTCGGTATCGTGTTGAACCTGTCGCAGCAGCCGTTCAACTCCATCGTCGGAGACATCTGCGGGACGCCGACATGCGACAGTCCGGGGTGGCAGATCGCCAACTGGGGTGCGGGGTTCTCGTGGAACTTCGGGTCGCCCTACCCGGTTGGAGCGACCATGTTCGAGGGGCACGTCGGACTGGATTACCCGGTCCCGAAGAAGCTCGCGTCGCTCATCACCGCCACGGAGACCGCTCCGGTGTCGAAGACGGCGGAGGCGATGAAGGCCTACGACTCCTGGGTCATCAAGAACGACCCCGAGGTCTGGCAGATCGAGACGTATACCCTGAATGCCGTGTCGAACAAGCTGAAGGGCGTCACGTTCTACCCGGTGACGGGGAACGTCTTCCCGCAGGACTTCGTGGTCAAGTAGGGTAGGTCTCTTGGTCCGCATGGAACTTGGGCCAGCATTCGCCCGGCGTTGGTCGCCATCGGCTGGTGGCGACCCACGCCTCGTCTTCGGTGTGTGCCCATCACGGGCCGGAACCCAGGGTTTCTGGGAACGCTGGAATCGAAAGAGCAGGTCATGATCGCGTTCCTCATTCGGCGAGTCGGTCAGGCGTGCATCGTCGTGGTGGGGGTCTCGCTCATCGTCTTCCTGATCACGCACATGCTGCCCGGCAGCCCAGCCCGGGCGATCCTCGGCATCCAGGCGACGCCCGAGGCGGTCCGGAAGTTCAACGAAGCCAACGGGTACGACAAGCCGATCTTCGTCCAATTCGTCGTGTACTGGCAGCATCTCCTCGCCGGGAATTTCGGGTTCTCCTACAAGAAGGACCTTCCGGTCCGGACCCTGATCGCCGACGACGCTCCGAAGACCCTGCTCCTCGTCGGGCTCGGCTTCTTCTTCGCGTTCTTGGTGGGGATCCCGATCGG
>DAHWPS010000038.1:0-26531 GCA_027342785.1 Acidimicrobiaceae bacterium | reverse complement strand
CCTCGGGCGCTCAGCCCCCTCGGTCTCCGAAATGCTGGACCGGCTGGCCGACGACGGCTACGTGCGCCGGCACGGTCGGGTGGTGGAGCTGACCCAGAAGGGATCCGATCTGGCCGAAAAGGTGGTGCGCAAGCACCGGCTGGCCGAGCGGTTGCTGGTCGACGTCATCGGCCTCGAGTGGCACAAGGTGCATCGGGAGGCCGGTCGGTGGGAGCACGTCATCTCCGACGACGTCGAGGCGCGGCTCGTGGTCCTCCTCACAGACCCCGGCACCTGCCCCCACGGCAACCCGATCCCCGGGTCCTCGACCCCGGTGTCGACCGCGGCCCAGGTGCCCTTGGCCGAAGCAGAGGCCGGGACGACCGTGCGCCTCGAGCGCATCAGCGAGCAGGTCGAGCTGGACCTGGGGGCGCTGACCTACTTGGACGAGCACGGGTTCACCCCCGGCGCCACCGCTCGGGTAACGTCACGGGGTCCCGACGGTACCCTCCTGCTCGAGCTGGACGACTCCACCGTGGCGTTCGGTCCGGACCTCTGCGCCCGGCTCTACGTGGTGGCTGCCTGAGCGCGAGAGAGACCGGTCCACCGCCGGGTACGACACGCCAAGGGGGACGGTGGCATGGGGAGGGCAGACCAGCGCACGGTGCGGCGGATGCACACGGTGGACGACGCTCGCCGGCTGGCTCGCCGCCGCGTCCCGGCGGTGGTCTTCGACTACATCGACGGTGCGGCCGAGTCCGAACGCACGATGGCCTCCAACATCGACGCGCTCGCCGCCGTCCAACTGGTGCCCGAGATGGCCGTCACGAGGGGGACGCCTGGACCGGACCTCGGCACCACCGTGCTGGGGACGGCCCTGTCGATGCCGGTGATCGTCGCTCCGGTCGGCTTCACCCGCAGCATGCATCCCCACGGCGACGTGGCCGGCGCCGGTGCAGCGGCGGCAGCCGGCACGGTGTTCACCCTGAGCTCGATGACGGGTCACGAGATGCACGAGGTCGCTGCCGCCTATCGGAGCCGGGCAACCGGCCAGATGGGGGGCGCCTGGTTCCAGCTCTACGCCCTCGGCGGCCGCCGGGGCGCCGAGCAGCTCGTGGAGCGGGCTCAGGAGTCAGGGTTCTCCGTATTGGTGGTCACCGTGGACACCCAAGTCCCCGGCAGCAGGGAGCGGGACTTGCGCCACGGGGTGTCCATCCCCTTGCGGCTCGACGCCCGGAAAGCACTGCGGTTCGCCCCGCGGGTGGCCGCGCACCCCCGCTGGCTGGCCGATGCCGCTCGGGACAGGTTCCGTTTTGAGATCGTGAACGCCGGTTCGCTCGGCTCGGCCGGGCACCCGATGACCGGAGACGAAGCCCTCATCGAGTGGATGATGTCACCGGTCACCTGGGACGACTTCGAATGGATCCGGAGGAAGTGGACCGGGCCGGTGGTGGCCAAAGGCGTGCTCACCGCGGCCGATGCCCGTCGGGCCCTCGACGCCGGAGCCGACGCGATCGTGGTGTCGAACCATGGTGGTCGCCAGTTGGACGGTGCTCCAGCGACCGTCCCGGCCCTGATCGAGGTGGTCGACGCGATCGGGGACCGCAGCGAGGTGATGGTGGACGGGGGGATCCGTCGCGGGACCGACGTCGTGCGGGCCGTCGCGCTCGGGGCGAGAGCGGTCATGGTCGGCCGGCCGTGGGCCTACGGTCTGGCCGCGGCGGGCGAGCCCGGGGTCGCCAAGGTGCTGTCGATCCTGCGCTCGGGGATCGACCGGACCCTCCGCCTGATGGGCTGCCCCTCGGTCGGAGCGCTGGACCGCCGCTGGGTCCGAGTGGGCGATGGCCGATGACCTGAGCGAGGCGGCGCTGGGCTCGACCGGAGTCGGCACCGTCTCGAAAGTCATGTCGGCCTGGCCTATGTGGGTGCTCGGGTTGGTCGCCATGATCGACAGCATCGACCAGTACATCGTCCGGGGATCGGCACCGCAGCTCCGCTCGGCGTTCCACGTGGGGAACATCGCCATCGCCGTGCTTTTCTCGGCCTTCATCTTCGTGAACGGGCTCGTGACGGTGCCGGCCGGCTACATGGGGGACCGGTGGAACCGTACCAAGGCGATGGCGCTCACGATCACGCTGTGGTCGTTCATCAGCGCGGCCGGTGGGGTCGTCCCCGCCTCCGCGTTCGCCGCTCTGGTGGTGGTGCGAGGGATGCTCGGCTTCGGGCAGGCGGTGACCGACCCGTCGGGATCGAGCCTGCTGGCCGACTACTACGGCATCGAACGGCGGGGCCGCGCGTTCTCTGTCCAGCAGTGCCTCACGTTCGTCGGCCTCGGCGTGGGCCTGGAGCTGGGCGCGCTGGTGGCGACACACTTCTCGAAGTTCGACCCGGCTGGGTGGCGCATGGCCTTTTTCATCTCGGCTGTGCCCGGCCTCGTCATCGCGCTGTTGGTGTGGCGGCTCCCCGAGCCGCTTCGGGGCACTGCCGATCGGGCCCACGTCACCCACGCTTCTGGAGTGGAGGTCGAGCCGGGGTCGGCTTCGAAAGAGCCGCTGTTCCCCGAAGGCCTTGGCACTTTCCTGCGCTCCATGCTGCGAGGGCTCAGCGCCGACGTGCGGACCATCCTGCGGATTCCCACCATGCGCTTCGCTCTCGTCGGGGTGTCGGCCATCTTGTTCACGGTGACCGCGGTGGCCTCGTGGATGCCGCAGTTCTACGAGTACCAGCTCCACTTGGCCCAGACGACGGCCACCGCGGCCTTCGGCGGCCTCGTGATCCTGTCCGGCATCCCGGGCACCATCGTGGGGGGGCGCTTCGCCGACCGATGGGTCAACCGGTTCTTCGGTGCGCGGGTGGTGATCCCCGGAGTGTGCCTGCTCATCAGCGCCAGCTTTTTCATGGTCTCGTTCATACCGATGCCCTTCGCCGGTGTCTACGCGCTACAAGTGGTGGGATTCTTCGCGGCGACGTTCTCCATCCCGGCGCTCCGGGCGGGATTGTCCGACTCGGTGCCGGCCCACCTCCGCGGGACCGGGTTCGCCGCGTTCAACCTGGCGTCGGTGGCCTTCGGGGCGGCCGCGGCGCCGCTCGTGACCTCGTTCGTCGCCAGCAGGTTCGACAACGACTTCCGCACGGCATTTCTGATCGTGATGCCGCTGGCCTTCGTCGGGTCGTTCTACCTCCTGCGGGCGCGCCGTCACATCGAAGCCGACACGGCCAAGATCTTCGAGGCGGTGGTGACGGCCATGGCCGCCGAGGAGGCGGCGCCTGGTGGGGGGGGCGCCGTGCCGGGCGGGTGAAGCCCGAGTGCGACGAACTGTTCCTCTGGTGCACACGCGCGGGCTGATCCCCGCCGTTGCACGTTCGGGTCTCCTGGACGGCGTGCTCGGGAGCCAGCGGTGCAGGACCACGGTGGAGCGCCTCAGGATACGGGAGTGAGGCTACTCGGCAACAGACGAGAGCACGGTCGACCCAGGGCTGACCGACGTTCCGGCATTCGGCCGATCGAGGATGACTCGGCCTGAGGGCGGGGTGCGTGTGGAAAGACGCTCTTGGATGCGGATGCGGATCTTCAACCGTTCCTCAACACTCGGCGGAACGAAGTCCTGCCTTGTGGGTGACCCCGAACGGTCTCGGGTCACCTGGTCCACCAGGGGAGTCCGTTCGGCCGTTCGGGTCTTGTGCCGCAGGTGCGGCTGCCCTCTGGCCCCTCGGGTCCCGGTGTTCCTCGTCCGCTGCTCGGACAGGAGCGCCAGTTGCCCGCCACCCTTGGACCGCAACCGGATGGGTAGCTCTCTTTCCTCCATGCTCTGCTGGAGTCGAGTCACACCTCTTCCGTTGCCGTCCTCGCTGCCCGAGCCCGCGTCTCGCGAAGACAAGAGCCGCCGAATGGTGGCCCGAGGCATCGACTGAGATCTCTTGGAGGGAGCCGAGCCAGTGGTCGGTGCCCCACTTGCTGGTGTAGGCCGGTTCGACGGCAATGACGGCGACCCCGGCGTTGGTCGCCATCTGGACCAGGCGTTGAGAGAACTTGGCCGTCGGGATCCCTGCGGTCTGGCGTCTGAAGCTCTTCCCCCTCCTGCCACGAGAGGGCCGCCGCCGGCGGGTCATGAGGTCGTTGCCCGCCCGGGGTGACCTTGGACTCGGTCGAGAGCGTCGCCATCGCGGTACTCACCGAACGGATCGGGCGCCTTGCTGACGAGACGATGCGCCGGCTGCTTCATGCGCTCGAAGTCGCCGTCGACTGCGAGTGCTGAGGACCCATGGCCCCCGGCGCGTCAGCGTACGGACACAGCCTTTCGAGCGATACACCAGTGGAACCTTCACTGAAGGCTCGTGCAGCTAGACCGGTTCGACCCGGGATCTGACGTTCCAGCGCCGGAGAGCACGGACGGCCCGGCGAGCTTCTTGCTCGGCTATCACTGCGGCGACGGCTTCCCCGGTGGTGTGGACCTTCATCGCAAGGGCCGCGGCATCGTCGGGCGTGTAACCGAAGAGGGTGACGCAAGCTCCTTCGACCTCGGCGAAGGTCGTGAAGTCGCTGTTCATGATGATGACGGCGAAGAGGTGGTCGAAGACCTCTCCAACCTGCTCGACGATCCAATCCTGCTCGGTCACGTCGGGCATGGCGACCGCTGGCAACGCTGGCGCTCCTCGTGAGTCGGTATCCCGGGCACTAGCCTACCGTGCTGGTCCCGGCACGAGCTGCCGCGGCCACGGCCGACCTGGAAGAGAGAAACGTTGTCACTGAGCGCTCGCGAACGTTCCAACCACCGACTGAGCGCCGGTATCCCTCGTACAGGGACCCGGTAGCGAGGCGTCGTGGTCTACGCGTTCGCCGTCGCTGCCGCCATGGTCAGTGCGACTGCCGGGGTGACGCAACGGCTCGGGCTGGAGTCGGTGCCAGCCGAGTCGACGATGCGCATCGGGCTCCTTACCCACGCCATGCGACACAGCGTCTGGCTGCTCGGGTTCGCGCTCCTGCTGGGCCAGTTCGTCCTCCAGGCCATGGCGCTTCGGTTCGGCCAGCTCAGCGTGGTCCAGCCCCTTCTCACGTTGGACCTGCTGTTCGTGGTGACGATCTTGGCTACCGTGTTCCACCGCCGCCTCAGATGGCGCGAGTGGGCAGGCGCTGGCGCCATTGTGGCAGGGCTCGCCGGTTTTCTCTTGTTGGCGTCACCTTCCACCGGGCGGGGCCTTCCGAGCGGCGATGCCTGGGCCGAGGTGTCGAGCTCGGCCGTGGTGGTCGCCGCAGTGATGGTCGTCGCCACCCGATGGGGTCCGCGCTGGTGGAAGGCGGCCGCGTTCGGCGCCGCGGCCGCGATCTTGTTTGCCTACAACGCCGCCCTCACCAAGGCGACGACCACGCTCATCACTCGCGGGTGGGGTCACGTCTTCGCGAACTGGGAGCCCTATGCAATCGCTCTCACCGGCCTGGCCGGCTTCTTCCTGCTGCAGAACGCGCTCCACGCGGGTCCCATTGCCTCGTCCCGGGCTTCGATGGTCGTCTTGAATCCGATCGTGAGCATCTTGATCGGCGCCACGGTGTTCTCGGAGCACCTGCGCGACGGAGGGTGGTACGTGACTGCAGAGGTGGTGGCGTTGACGATCCTGTGCGCCGGCGCGTTCTTGCTGACCCAGTCGCCGCTCGTGTCGGCAGCGACCATCGATGGCGAGCACAGCGAACGACTCGGCGTGCCGAGCCCCTACAGGCCGCAGGCGTAGCGGCTGGACCACGGGGACCAGCCGAACTCGTTGTACAGCCGCAGCGCAAGCGCGTCCTGCACTGCCGACGGCGCTTGGTATGGCCAGCCGGTGTAGCCGTTCGAGAGCCAGGTGATCTCCAAGATCCCGTAGGCGCCTGACGGCCGTGTCGGAGAGTTGTACGCGTCACCCGACTCTTGGAGTCGGATGCACTGCCAATCGGCAGTGTCGGTGCTCGTGGCGTCCGTGGGCGGTGTGGGTGCCACGGGCGGCGCCGGCGCGACGGCGGGCGGTGCCGGTGCCGGTGCCAGTGGGACGGTGCTGACCATCTCGCGCCACAGTGCCCTTCCCGCGCCCGAGGGCAATTCCGCGGTGTCTGGCGGTGCCTTGGAGACGATTGCCGGGTAGAGCATCGGTACATCGACCGCCGGAACGGTGGCGATGAGATCGCTGGTGACCGGAGCCTGTTGTCTGTGGGCCGGCGCTGCTGCGCCAGCCGGTTGAATGTTGAACGACGTCATCATGAACGTGACGGCCGATGCCGTCGCGAGTGCAATGCGGGTCCGCATGGCACCTCCCTTCGTCGGGCGCTCCTCGCGCCTCCCTCTGCTCGGTGTTGGCGGGCTCCGGCCATCGCATTCGCGCCCCGGACGGAGAGCGGAAAGGCTTCCTCCGTCCTGGCTTCACGCCGTAGGGTGTGCGGCCGGTTGTATGTGAGCCCATGGGTTCGTTCCGGGTGAGACCTCCTCGTCGGTTGGTCGTCGATCGTGACCGAGGGCAGCGATCAGGTGCCGCTCTGCGCTTCCATGTCGCGAGATTGCTTCGTCCTCTGCGTGCCGACCGAGCATTCCTTGGATCGACGCGGGGGTGCGGTCTTCGCGCGCGGCCTGACGGTCGGGCTGGGTACGTGTTGAGGGGCACCATAGCGGTACCGGGACGCGATGACGCGGATGGTCGGCGGTGGGGAAAGGGATCGACCAGGGAAAAATAAGGAAAGATCCCAGTTCACAGCGTTTTTGGTGTTTGCGTGCCGAGGGCCCCCGTGCAACCTGATTGCAATTGACCTGCAATTGATGCTGGAGTTCTCAGGCCGTCCAGCTCATGGACCTACAGTGAGCCGGCGGAAGACCGGCGCGGACCCCTCGCGCCCGAGCAGAGGACGCCGATGAAGGATCCCTACACGATTGCGGGGCTGCTGCAGACCTGGGCCCGGGAGCAGCCCGAGGCCACGATGCTGGAGGACGGCGAGATGCGCCGGGCCAGGAGGCAGCAGTGCCACAGCGCGGCTCAGGTGGCAGAGGCGTTGGCTGCCGACGGGGTGGAGCAGCGCGACCGGGTCGCGTTCTTGGACCGCAATGGGCCGGCCTACTTCGACGTGGCCTTTGGAGAGGTTGCCGAGGATCACTGGGGCGAGACGGTCAAGGCAGTGCTCGTCGCGCCGGGCATTCCTCCCGATGCGTCGGCCCGCGATCGGGAGCGCCTGGCTGCCGAGGCGATTGAGTACTGCCGCGAGCGGCTGGCTCACGACAAATGTCCCACGTCGGTCGACGCCGTCGACGCCTTGCCCCGAAACTTCTCGGGCAAGGTACTGGAGCGCGAGCTGCGCCAGCCGTACTGGGAGGGTCGGGCCCGGTCCATCTCGTGAGCAGGGTTGGACGACTCGGGCGCCGGCTCGCCTTGCTGGCGCCTTTGCTGGCGGTGACGATGCTGTTCCGCAGCAGCCAGAACATGGCACAGACCACCCTCTCGATCCTGGGGCACGAGCGGCTGCACCTGAGCCCGGGAGCGATAGGGGCGACGATGGCAGGATCCGCGCTCTGCGGGGTGCTTTCCAGCGTGTTGTGGGCGCCTCGGGTGCGACCGCATCGGCGCGCGCCTGCCGTTGGCGCGGCCCTCGTCATGGTTGCCGTCGCCCTCGTCGTGTTCGGGACCGTTTCGGACACGGCTGAGCTCGCGGTCGCGGCGGTCCTGCTCGGTGTCGGTGGCGGATTGGCCATGCCGACCCTCATGACCCTGGCAGGGAGCCGTGAAGGGTCAGCTCGCGGCTCGGGCGCCGAGCGGCAGCGGGATCGCGATCTGGCGCTCTACACGATGGCGCTCAGCGCGAGCCTGGCGATCGGGCCGCTGGTCGAAGCTTTCGTGCTCCGAGTCAGCGGCCAGCAGCTCACCGCCGCCTACCTGGTCTTCGCCGCCTTTCCCGTGGCCGCCATCGTGGTGCTCTGGATCTGGCGCCTCCATCCCGATCCGCCACGGCACACCGACGGCCGCGCCGGGGCGATTGGCACCGTCCTCTCCGGAGTCGGCGAGGGAGAGCTTCCTGCGGGGGCGGGGGTGCCTGCGGGGGCGCAGGCAAAGGGCAGGCCGCGCACGCGCTTCTGGCCCGGGGCGTACCGGGAGATCGCAGGCAACCGAGCGTGGCGAGCCGCGGTGATCGGCATGCTCATCTACCAGGTGCCATTTATCGCGATTGTGACCTTTGCCGGCTCGATGGCCAGGGTGGTCGACGGAGCGTCACCGGCGACGGCGGAAGTGGCGTTCGGGGTGTTCTTCGCCACGTCACTGACCGCACGCGGCTGGGCAGCATGGCGAGCTCCCATCGTCCGCAAGACCGGCGCCCTGTGGCTGTCGGCGCTCCTCACGGTCGCCGGCCTGCTCGTACTCTCGCTCGGTCACGGCATCGCCTGGCTTGTGCTGGCAATGGCCGTCATGGGCATCCCCCACGGGATCGTCTTCCCGGTGGTCCTCTCGATGGTGGCCGGGGGCACGGACCCCGAGCAGCTTGCCCTCGCCAATGCGACGTTTCTCGCGATCGTGAGCCTGGTGGCGGTCGTGATGCCCACGATCCTCGGGGCCCTCATCTCCGCGTACGGGTACCGGGCCACGATGCTGCTCGTGCTGGTGCCCGTCATCGGCTTCAGCGCGCTGCTGGGTCTGCCCCGGGACGAGGGAGTGAGAGTTTGAGCAGGGTCACGCCCGGTGAGGTCGAGACGGGCGCGGATCGTCGTGCGGACTACTGCTCGGCGTGCTCTTCGGACGGATGATCGGACTGGCGCTCTGACTGGCGCACCCAGACGCTGTACATCCGAGCGTAGTGTCCTGACTTGGCCACCAGCTCGTCATGCGTGCCCACTTCCGCGATCGTTCCATCTTCGATGACGACGATCCTGTCGGCACGCATCGCCGTCGAGAGCCGGTGGGCGATCAGGATGGCCGTGCGCTCCTCGAGCAGGACGTCGAGGGCGTGCTCGATCTGGGTCTCGGACTGCAGGTCGAGGTTGGACGTTGCTTCATCGAGAACGAGGACCCGAGGGTGTGCCAGGAACGCCCGGGCCAGAGCGATGAGCTGGCGCTCGCCAGCCGAGAGCGCCTGGCCCCGCTCGTGGACGACGGTGTCCAGCCCCTGGGGAAGACGAGCGACGAGCTCGGACAGGCCTACTCGCTCGACCGCTTCTTCGATTGAGGAGCTCGGAGCATCCGGGCGAGCGAAAGCGATGTTCTCTCCGATCGTGCCAGCGAAAAGGAATGGCTCTTGCGGGACCACTCCGAGCTGGCGCCGAAGCGAGGAGAGCGTGATGCCACGGAGGTCGTAGCCATCGATGAGCACTCGACCGGCCGTCGGGTCATAGAAGCGGGTGATCAGCTTGGCCAGGGTGGACTTGCCCGCTCCGGTGGGTCCGACGAACGCCACCGTCTCTCCCGGCGCGATGCGCAAGTCCACGTCGTGGATGACGGGCGTTGCCACGTCGTAGCCGAACGTCACATGGTCGAAGACGATCTCTCCGTCGATGGGCGGCAGCGTCACGGCATCGGGCTGTTCGGGGACCGACGGCTCAGTCCCGAGAAGGGTCCGCAGCTTCACGATCGAGGACTGTCCCTGCTGGAAGGTGTTGTACTGCTGGACGAGAAGCTGAATGGGCTGGAAGAACCGATTGAGGTACAAGAAGAACGCCACCAGTGTCCCGATGCTCAGGGAGTGGTGGACGACCATGTCGCCCCCGATTGCGAGCAGCGCGGCCTGGCCCATGACTCCGATGAGCTGCGTGCCGGGCGCGTAGATGGCGTTGACGTGAGCCGTGTAGTCATTGGCATCCCGGTACTCGCCGAGGACGTTGCGGTGCCGGATGGTGTTGTGCTGCTGGCGATTGTGAGCGGTCACCACTCGCACTCCGTGGAGGCTCTCGGACAGGTCGGCCAAGACGTTGGCGATACCGTCTCGGACCCGAAGGTAGCCGCGCTCGGAAACGTTGCGAAACCAAAGTGAGAGCACGGTGAGCGTCGGGATGATGAGCACCACGGTGATGAAAGCCAGACGCACGTCTTTCACGAACAGGATTACCGTGATGACGACCATGGTGAGGGCTTGGATCGAGAATTGCGCCAGTCCGTTCTGGAGCAGTTGCTGCAGGTTCTCGATATCGCTGGTCATCCTCGCCATCACGACGCCGGACTTCTCTTCGGTGAAGTAGTCCAACGACAACCGCTGGATATGCGCGAACACCCTGATCCGGAGGTCATGCATGACGCCTGCGGCGAGCCGCCCGGTGGTCTGGACCTGCCATCGCTGTGCGAGTGCGGTGATTCCTACGAAGACGAGATAGAGCACCGCCATCCCGAGCACGATGCTGAACCTCGGATGATGCAGTGTCATCCCGTCGTTGATGGCGATCCCGGTCAGCTCAGGTCCGGCCTGCGTGGCGAGTGCCACCACGACGATCAAGATTGCTCCGGCAAGGAGGAGGCGAGGGTACGCGACCAATAGGCGCCACAGGGTCAGGATCCGTCGTTCGGAGGGGTCCTGCAGATGGGAGAAATGTGCCCGGGGCTGGCCATGGTCGGGCTCATCGGCCAGGAGTTCGTCCACCCCGGCTTGGAGCTCGGAAGGAATACCTCCGAACGGCAGGCTGCCGATAGGGGCACCGGCTCGTCCGCCGCCGCCGATCGGCGGCCCGAACCCGCCACCTCCCCATGCCATCAGCGCACTTCTCCCGTGGTCTCGGCGAGATCGCTCTCGAGGTCGCCATCAAGGGATGGCGCGGCGGCGCCCTCGCGCGATGCGGCCTGCGCAAGCACCTCGGCGTACAGCGGCGTGGTGGCGAGAAGGCTGGCATGGGTGCCGTCGGCCACGATGCGCCCCCCGTCGAGCAGTACGACCCGGTCAGCCAAGCTGATCGTAGAAAGCCGATGAGCGATGACCAACGTGGTCCTCCCCACCATGAGCCTTCGCAGCGCGTTGTGGATCTCGAGCTCCACTTGGACGTCAATGGCGCTGGTGGCGTCGTCGAGAATGAGGATCGGGGGGTTCACCAACAGAGTTCGGGCGAGAGCAATGCGCTGGCGCTGGCCCCCCGACAGCGTGTAGCCACGCTCTCCGACGACCGTGTCGTAGCCCTCGGGAAGGCGCCGGATGAATTCGTCGGCTCCGGCGGCGACTGCCGCTGCGACGACGTCTTCCATTGGGGCAGTGGGGTCACCGTAGGCGATGTTGTCCCGGATGGAGACCGAGAACAAGAATGGCTCGTCCAAGACGATCCCGACCCGTGAGCGCAAGCTGGACAAGGTCAGCTCCCTCACGTCGTGACCGTCGATCCTGACCGCGCCTTGGTTGACGTCGTAAAAGCGGAGCAGCAAACGGGCGACAGTTGACTTGCCCGACCCGGTACGACCGACGAGCGCGACCGTCTCACCTGGGCGGAGATGCAGGCTGAAATCGTCGAGGATCAACGCGTCGGCGTCGTGTGATCCCGTGGAGTAGGAAAACGCGACTTGGTCGAACACGACGTCTCCGCGGCAGTCGACCAGGTCCACTGCATCGGCGCGATCGGTGATGGTCGGCTGTTCGTCGAGGATCTCGTAGATCCTGCTCGCCGACGCGGCAGCACGCTGTCCCATCATGACGATCATCCCCAGCAGCATGAACGGCGCTTGGAGCATGAGGAGGTAGGAGTTGAAGGCAAGGATGGCCCCGATGCCCAGATGCCCGTGGATGACCATATAGCCACCGAAGAGGAGCACGAGCGCCAGACCCGACTGCGGAAGGTTCTGCATGGCCGGCGACCACCGAGCCTGGAGATCCGCGTCTTTGACGTAGCTCCACCGGACTCGCGCCGCCGCTCCCGCCAGCTCCTGGAGCTGCTGGTCTTCGGCGGCGAACGATTTCACGACTCGCACGCCACTGACGTTCTCGTCCACGATGGTCGCGACTTCTGCCAGACGCGCCTGGATCAGCCAGGAGACCGGGAACATCGACTGGCGCATTTTTACCGCGGTCAGGTACACGAAAGGCATGGTGGCCATCGCGACGAATGCAAGGATGACGTTGATGGAGAGCATGTAGGCGAATGCCACGACGGCAATGGAACATTGGACGAGGATCTGGGGAGCGAACGTCATGTACATGTTCACCGATCGGATGTCGGAGTTCGCCCGTGAGATGAGCTGACCGGACTGGACCCGGTCGTAAAACGGGAACGACATCTTGGTCAGATGCTCGTAGATGAGCGCGCGCAGGTCGTACTCGAAGCGGTATGCCGTCTCAAAGAGGAACAGGCGGGCGATGTACCCGGTGATCCCACTGACCACGGCCAGCGCGACGACCCACCACACGTAAAAATGCAATGGCACGGTATGGCTCACGATGGAGTTGTCGATGGCTTTGCTCAGCAGATCGGGGGTCTGCACTTGGAGCACCAGCCCGACGAAGGACATCGAGAGCGCGGTGATGAACATGCCCCGATGCGCTTTCATCACGGGCAACGCCCTACGGAGCCAAGACTTCGACTGGTCTGGATCGATCCGGGCCCGGGGGGCCGGGTAGCGAGCCACCTCCGCCATCGGGATAAACGGCGAAGAAGGGAGCGGATCCCCCTCGTCATTCCTTCCGGCAGCAGGAGATGACGTGTGGTCGGCGGGCTGGTGCTCCCGCCGGCTCGGGGTCAAGTTCTTCCCCCTGCCTGCTTGCGATGGGCCAGCATCGCTTCTCGCCAGACAGCCAAGCCATTGCGTGCCCGCTCCTGCGATCGTTGACTTCCGAGGCACGAGATGATCTCGTCCAAGCGCCTGTCCACGCTGCTATCTGCGCCTTTTAGCGCCGCGCGTCCCGCCGGAGTGAGTACGTGGGCGACGTGCCGGCGGTCGGTCTGATCATGACGTCGCTCGACCAGCCCCCGAGCGACCAGGCCATCAACGACGGCAGTGACGCTTGGCGGGCTCACGGCAAGCCGGTCAGCCAGAGCTGAAGAGACGCTCGGCCCGTGGTCCAACAGCCACAGCACTCGGTACTGCGGAAGGGTGAGGTCAACGGTGGCCAATCCCAGTTCGATTTGCTTGGCCAGCCACGCCGCAGTGCGACCGAGATGGCGGTCTCCCCCTCCTGCTTCCCCTGGTTCCCCTGGTGGGGACGGGGCGGTCATCCCGGGCTCACCGCACGCGCCTTCGTCAGGCGCCAAGGGGCAAGTCTTTCGAGATCCATATGATTAGAGTATCGAATGAAGAAGGTGGTCTTCCAGTGGCCGGGCTCCGGTGGGTTCGACGCTGCCGAGTATCCCGGCGATCCCGGCGATTCCGGCAGTCCCGTCACGCGAGACGCTGTTCTGGTCCGTAAGCGAGATGCCGGGAGCCACCAGCACCGTGATGGCTGTCGTGATCGGGCCACGAGACCGATAGCTGATCAGTCCAGTTGCTCGAGGAGCTCGCGGCAACGCTGGGCACTCGATGCCACCTTGGCGCGGAAATCACTCATGCGAGCCAGCTTGACGTCGAGCTCGGCAGCAAGAGACTCGTTGAGATCGATCGCTTCGAGGAGGAGGGCACGCTGCTCCTCGCGCGCAGAGGAGGTTCGCAAGCTCTTCTTGGCGCGGTACCGGGCGCGAAGGTCCTCAAGCCGCTCTTCGGAATCGAGAAATCGCTTGATATCGTCCAAGTTCATTCCGAGCACACTGCGAAGCTCCAGAATTCTCTCCAGGCGAGCAAGGTCCTCCTGCCGATATCGACGCTCACCTCCAGGCGTGTGCCCTGAAGGAGTGAGGAGGTCAAGCTCTTCGTAGTAGCGCAGCGTACGGGCCGACACCCCTACCCGGGCTGCCGCGTCTCCGATGCGTAGGCCCTGATGGCCGTCAGGATCATTTCGGTCAGCGGCTTTCACCGTTGGCTTGCGCCGACCTGAGCGGTTGATCGCGTCGGTTTCCTCGCCGGCAGGAACTCCTGCACTTGGAGTGTGTTGGACCTGTTCGCCTTCGGAGCTCGCGCCTGCGACCCGCGCCCTTTTGGGCTGTGCGTCTCCAGAGCGGGGATTTTCGGCTACCGTACTTTCGGAAGCAGTATCCGTTCGTCCGATGCCCCTGGAGGAAGAGGTGCGAGGGCCGAGTGCGCGGGTCCTGCGACTGCTGGCAGTAGGAACGCTCGCCTGATCACTGTCACGAGGCCCGAGCGTGGTCTGTGTGGTGCGACTGGTCGGTGACATCGTCCTTCAGTCCACCAAGAAGGGTTCGGTCTTGGCAACCGCTTCCTGCGCCGGCTCAATCTCCTGAGCCGGCGCAGATGCCGTCGGTTCAGATGCCGTCGGCCCCACGCCCTTCACCCCGGGCTCTTGATAGTGGTACTTGCCGCCCCTGAGCAGCGACGCGACCGCGCCGAGCACGCAAACGACAGCCGCGAAGTCGAATGCCTTGGTCAGACCCGAGCCGAACGGCCCTGAGATGAGGTGGGGGAAAAAGGATCTCCCGGTGAGGTAATGCTGCTGGGCAACGCTCAGGTGGCTGAGCGTGCTGGTCCCGAGAAGGGTTGCCATCGGGTTGTATCCGAGGAACGCCGCGAACAGGCTCCCCACCGGTGGGAGGTGTGACACTCGATTGGCCGTTGCCGGCGAGATGCCCTGAGCAGTGAGCCCATGGAACAGCGCGGCAGGAAGCGTTGCCGCCAGCCCCAGGATCATCAGCGTGAAGAAGATCCCGATGGACAAGACTTGAGCCGAGGAGTTGAACGTGGCAGCCATTCCGGCGCCAGCACCTCGCTGGTTCGCGGGAAGGCTGTTCATGATCCCGGTCTGATTGGGCGCGATGAAGAGCCCCATGCCCACCGAGTTGAAGAAGATCACCACTGCGAAAACCCAGTACGAGAAGTCCACGGGAAGCGCCTGGAGAAGGAGGAAGGTGATCCCCACCAACAGCAGGCCCCCCGTCGCGAACGGCCTCGCGCCGTAGCGGTCGGCCATCACACCACTCAAGGGTCCGGCCACCAGGAACCCGACGGTGAGAGGCAGCATGTAGATCCCGGCCCATAGAGGGGTTGAGCTGAAGCTGTAACCGTGCAAGGGGAGCCAGATCCCCTGGAGCCAGATGATCAGTATGAACATGAGACCGCCTCGGCTGAGGGATGCCAGTGCACTTGCCGTGTTGCCGGCCGCGAACGCCCGTATGCGGAACAGGGTGAGCCGGAACATCGGCTGGTCGACTCGGGTCTCGATGAGCACGAACACGACCAGCAGCGCCACGCCTCCAAAGATCTCGCCGAGGACGCTTGGGCTCGTCCACCCCATCGTGTGGTGGCCGTAGGGGAGCAGGCCGTACGTGATCCCGACGAGGATGAGAACCAGCCCTACTGCGAAAGTTACGTTTCCCCACCAATCGATCTGTGCCCGAGTGCGTACTCCTCGCTCTTCGAGCTTCAAGTAGGCCCATACGGTGCCGAAGAGACCGACAGGTACCGAGACGAGAAAGACCAGATGCCACTCGACCGGGGCCAGGAGCCCACCCAACACGAGGCCGATGAACGACCCGGCGATCACCGCGACGTTGTTGATCCCGAGCCCCAGCCCCCGCTGGTCGGGAGGGAAGGCGTCGGTGACGATAGCTGACGAGTTCGCGAAGAGCATCGCGCCGCCCACCCCTTGACCGACGCGCATCCCGATCAGCCACAGCGCTCCGGATGAGCCCTGGAGCCACGTGATCGAGAGCAAGATCGAGAACAGCGTGAATACTGCGAAGCCAAGGTTGTACATCCGGACGCGCCCAAACATGTCTCCCACTCGGCCCAAGGTGACGACCAGGACGGCCAAGACGACCATGAACCCCATGAGCATCCACAGCATGTAACCGGTGTTCGAGGGCGTGAGCGGATCCAGATGGATACCCCGGAAGATCGCCGGAAGGGCGATGAGCACGATCGACTGGTTGATGAAGACCATGAGGGTGCCGAGGGTGATGTTCGACAAGGCGACCCATTTGTATCGGCCGCTGGACCGAGCACGACCTGCTTCACCGCCGGGCGCGCCATTTCCAGGCACGAAGCGGCCGTTGTGTGGCGCCGACGCGCCGTCCGCCTTTCCGGGGTGCTGCCCGTTCGCTGCGGTCCGCCGTGCCACGGCGAAAGTATAACGTTCACGTAAAGGTTAGACGACATCCTCGTGCAACGTGATCTCCACGGGATCCAGCGGCTGCCAGACCCGGTTGCCAGACCCGGTTGCCACGCCCTCAGCAGAGCTCACCCGGCATCAGTGGATCGTCGGGCGTGGAGCGTCGGAGCTGCACGCCGGGGGCGGGCAGGAGGGCTGTGGATCTTCGAGCTGTGCGTAGCGATCCGTGCCCGGGATCAGTCGAGCTCGGCCCCAACGATCGAGACGAACGAGACCATCTCGCCGGGGTAGCCGCCGAGGTTATGGGTGAGAGCGAGCTTTCGGTTACTCCGAACTTGACGCTCGACGGGTGCCTCCCCCCGCAGTTGCAGCCAGCACTCGAAGAACATCCGAAGTCCGGAGGCTCCGACCGGGTGGCCGAAGCTCTTCAGGCCGCCGTCGGGATTGACCGGGAGATCGCCGTCGAGCGCGAAACTGCCGGCAAGCACGTCTTTCCACGCTTGCCCCCTCGCCGAAAATCCAAGGTCCTCCATCAAGACCAATTCAGTCGGGGTGAAGCAGTCGTGGACTTCCGCGAATGCCAATTGATTCCGGGGATCGGTGACACCGGCTTGCCGGTAGGCATCGGACGCAGCTATCTCGCACTCGGGGAAATGCGTGTAGTCGTACTCTGGATCGATGAGACCTGAGCCGCTGCCTGCCGCAAAGGAGAGCGCCTTGATGTAGAGGGGCTTCTCGGTATACCGGTGCGCGTCCTCCGCCCGGACCACGATCGCGGCGGCCGCTCCGTCGGCCACGCCGGCACAGTCGAACACGCCGAGTTGGCCGGCCACCCGGGGGGAGGCGCAGATGGTCTCCTTGGAAACTTCGCGACGGAATTGAGCCCGAGGGTTCCGAGCGCCGTTGTAATGGTTCTTCGCAGAGATGGTGGCCAGGACATCGGCCATCTGCTCTTGGCTCACCCCATACTTGGCTGCGTAGGCGGGCGTCACCATCGAGAACATTGCCGCAGCAGTCAGCGTGCGAGCCGTCCCGTCGTTCGGAGGTAGCGCAGCGTTGAGGCCTTGGTAGCCGCTGTCCTTCACCTTCTCGGCGCCGACGGCCATTGCGACGTCGTATGCCCCGGAGGCAACCGCATACGCCGCGCCGCGGAGCGCTTCTGATCCGGTCGTGCAGAAATTCTCCACTCTCGTCACCGGCTTGCCCTGGAGCTGGAGGGGCCGAGCCAGCGTGATCCCGCTCATCCCGCCCTGCGCCGTACCGATCCAGAAGGCGTCTACGTCGTCTTTGGTGAGCCCGGCCGATTCGAAAGTGTCTCTGGCCGCGTCGACCACCAGGTCGTCAAACCCTTTGTCCCACAGCTCGCCGAACTTGGTGCAGCCCATGCCGACGATCGCGACGCGATCACGGATGCCGTGTGATGACATCAGCGCTCCTCCGGGCGTTCCGTCGACAAAGTGAAGCGAGCAGCCGTCATCGTCCGTGCTCCATCGCAGTTGGGTTGTTCCGCAGGGGACGTGCCTTCCAAAAGTAATCTGCGATCCCGTCGGCGGTGAACAGCCTTCGGAACGTCATCTCCACCTGGTCGCCGATCGCGATCGTGTCCGCGTCCACGTCGGTCAGCTCGACTGGGAAGCGCCCACCCCGGTCGAAATCGACCACCGCGAAAACGATTGGTGGGCTCGGAGAGTAGGCCATGCGATCGACGGTGAAGGTCACGATGGTCCCGATGGAGTCGGCCAACGGGAAGTGCTCCATGTCATCGAACGCCCCTCCCCTCATCGATACTCGCGCGGGCGGAAGATGCACCGCGCCGCTGGATCGGTCTTTGGTTCCCACGAATCCGAACTTCCAGTCGTCGTTCCTCCAAGCCGCGGTGGACGACACCCTTGAAGGCTCTGGACGTCTTGGTGGTTCGAGCTTGAGCATTCCCCTCCAGGTGAGAAATTTTCCGTAGGAGATCGGCGCCCCGGTGGCGACCTGATGGGCCACCGACCGCGTCGGGCTCCACGTCGCAAGGGCCGGGGTGGTGCGGAAGACCAGCGCGTCTGCCCCGTCCGCCAGGTGCAGCAGCACGATCACCCGACGTTGAGGAACGCCCTCTCCTGGCCGGATAGCTGCCGCCTCCTCCTCGAGGACCGACGCGAGCAGCATCCCAGGATGGGCGCATCCACTCTGCCCTACGTCCGCCGCCCAGTCGTTAGCCAGCACCCCTTCAGAGAGACCGAGCTTCTTCGTGAGTGCCGTGACCGCCCGGCCGTGCATTCCGCTCACGATCACGCGAGAGACGTCGGCAGCAGCGATCCCCGCGTTCTCGCATGCTCGCGTCCACGCGTCCATTCCAAGCTCCAGGTATCGAGTTTCGCCGAAGCGATCCTCCCAAAGCCGGTCCTGGCGCTCTCCGGGGATTCGCCACCTGTCGACGAATTCGTCGGTCGACGATGCACCGCCGACGTGCTCAGCCAGCAGCGGTACGTCATCGCGTCCATCACCTACGAGCAGTGCGGCAGCGGCGTCACCGCCTGCCACCTCGTCAGAGCTCATTGGGAGGCCGTCCCGGCGGTCGGCAGAGACCACAAGGACTGTGCCCCGAGCACCCAGGGACGCCTGGAGGGCACCGACGCCAGAGCGGAGCGCGCCACCGAAGTCGTACGCCGGTGCCGAGTGCGGGAGACGAAGGGCGCGGTGAATCGCAGTCGCGTTGGACTTGTCGAGGTATGCCGGATCGGTCGTCGTGAACCAGACTGCTGTCAGCGCTGCACCGTCCACTGCCCGAAGAGCGAGACGAGCCGCCTCCGCACCCATGGTCGTCGTGTCCTCGTCATGACCCGCCACGGCCCGGGTGCCGCGACCCCCACCCGATCCGAGGAACGAGGAGATCTCAGCGCGGTCCAATCGACGGTAGGGGATGTAGGCGGCTGCGCCGACGATGCCACGCACGGTGTCGATGGTAGTCGTGCCGGAGGCAGGCTAACTCTTTTGCTCGAGCGAGCCCTCCACTGCCTGAAAGCGGGCAACGGTGAACGCGATGATCGTGGGAACACTCGAGGCAAAAACGACGAGCATGAGGGTCAGGACAATGAGGACAGCGCCACGGGTGCCGTCGTAGACGAACACGTACTCCAGCATTCCAGCCACGACGCAGTAGGCGAGGATCGCCCACCGCCATACCTTGAAAAAGACACGCCAAGCGAAGGTCTCGATCCTCACGAGAAGGACGAGATCGACGACGATGAGGACTGCCGCCGCGCCCAGCAAACCGATGGGTACTGTCAAGGGCGCGTGGCGGGGCAGGTATGCAGACATGTAGATCCCACCGACCACGATGAGACCGAGAACGACCGTCGCAACTTGGGAGACGGGGGGAAGCCGCGAGGGAGGTGCGGCCAACGGGGAACCGTCGCCGGAGAGCGCCTGGGAGGCAGCATGGGCGCTCACGTCGCCAACCTCGTCATAATGATGAGCGTTGCCACTTGCATCGCGCCGGTAATGCCTGCCGAATAGACGAACCGCTTCATGAGCTTGCCGATGACCTCACCGTCAGGTCGCGGTTTCTTCAGCTCGAAGAGCACGGCAATGTTGGCCGGTTCGAGCACCCCGAGCGCAACGACCGTCATCACTCCGACGACGACGAACGAGACGACCACCCAGGCGTGGTGGGGGTATGCCGAGCTGAGCGTTCCCAGGTGACGGGCAAGTTGGAAGCCCGCCCCGAGCGTCATGGTCACGAGGGTCGGCATGATGATCAGCATCTTGGGCATGAATCGGGTGGAGAACTCCACGCGGGCCGGGAGCGAGAGCCTCCCCAGGATCGGTCCGATGACGAACCCGACGAACAGATCGATTCCGGTCCATAACCCGCCGCCGACGACGTGGTAGAAGTCCAGCGCCCACAGCCAATTGCCTGCGATGGAGACCACCAGGCCGACGAGGATGATTCCCACGAACGGCAGTGCTCGCAATGGAACGATCTGAAAGTCCGGTCTCGAGGCTTCTCCGGGCAGGGAAGCTCCGGGCGGCGAACCGTTCGACGGAAGCGTCCCTGCGCCGGCCGAAACTCCGTCGGCTTCCGGTTCGGCCGACCGAAATTCGGCGGTGTCTACCACTGCACCCTCCCCTTCACAGACTGTGACATGCCTACTTCAGGCTGTGAAAATTCGGAAATTACCCTATCCGGGGGACATCGCGGCGGCAACGGGTTGGACTGAGGTGAGCCCGGTAGCACCCGCCCCCGTGATGGCACTCCCCGAGCCCCGGCCATCCTCGGATCGGCGGGCGGCGTACCTACCCAATGATCCGTCGCTAGCGTTGGGGAGCGGCACGTCAGGTTCCTCTGAGCGGTGTCGGACTGATTCTGGTGCGTGCTCGCCGCTGAGGAGCCCGCAACGGAACTGGACGGCGGAAAGGTTGTGGAATGAGTGAGGGCTCCCGAGGTCCAGGGTGGTGGCAGGCCAGTGACGGACGCTGGTACCCGCCGCCCGATGCGTTGGTCGCCGCCGAGGCACAGGCGCAGCAGGTTGCGAGAGCACAATCCGCAGTTCCCGGGATCACATCACCACCACCGGGTGTCCAAGCTCCGCTGGCCTCCTCGCCCGAAGCTGCTGCCGCGAGTCCTGCCGGTCCGGGTACCACCCCATATGCCGGTGCAAGCCCGGCCGTTGCGCCAGGCCCCCCGTCGGTTCCGCCGTTCGGCTACCCGATGTATGGCTCCTACCCGATGACAGCTCCTTACGGGTGGACGCAATTCCCGGGCGACTCCTCCTGGCGCCGCCGACGGGTCATGGGGACGTTGATCGCACTGTTCGGTGTCGGCCTGTTGGTGTGGGGCATCGGGGGTATCTACAACGCACTTGCCGCCAGCTCGGTGCCGACGTTCCCCCACGACGAGCAAATTGGCCTGTGGGTGAATGCCTGCGGGATCCTGCTGGCATCGGTGGTCGTGATCGCTGCGGGCATCGTTGAACGAGTGCTCTGATCGGAGTGATCACCACACCGACGCCAAAGGGGTGAGCTCCAAGCCGTGGGCTTGGGCTACCGGTGGGCAGACGACGTGTCCACCGGTGACGTTGACCCCGAGCGCCAACGCGGGATCCGCCTTTGCTGCGGCTTGCCAGCCTTGTCCGGCAATTTCGAGCACATACGGCAAGGTGGCATTCACCAGGGCGTGGGTGGCGCTATGGGGAACCGCCCCTGGCATGTTGGCGACGCAGTAGAAGATCGACCCATGAGCTTCGAACACTGGGTCGGAGTGCGTCGTGGGGCGGGTTGATTCGAAGCAGCCGCCTTGGTCCACCGCGATGTCCACGAGCACCGACCCCGAAGGCATGCGATCGACCAGCTCATCGGTGACGAGGACGGGAGCTCTGGCGCCGGCGACAAGGACTGCACCGATCACCACCTCGGCATCGACGCACGTCCTTTCGATGGCATGAGAGCTTGATGCAATGGTCTCGAGGGCCCCGCGAAAATGGTGGTCGAATTGCCGGAGACGATCCAAATTCTGATCCAGCACGAACACTCGGGCATGCATGCCGACGGCAAGGGTGGCAGCTGCCATCCCGACGACTCCAGCACCGAGGATGACGATTTTCGCGCTCTCGACCCCTGGGACACCGCTCAAGAGAGCGCCGCGGCCTCCACCGGGTCTCATCAGGTGATGAGCTGCCATGAATGGCGCCATGCGACCGGCGACCTCGCTCATCGGCGTGAGGAGCGGCAGCGAGCCGTCGGGTCGCTGGACCGTCTCGTAGGCGATGGCGGTCGTGCCGGCGTTCACCAGCGCGTCGGTACAGTCCCTGGACGCGGCGAGGTGAAGGTACGTGAACAACACCTGATCGCGCCGCAGTCCGAGGAGCGGGTATTGCTCGGGTACTGGCTCTTTGACTCCGAGGACGAGCCCTGATCGGGCCCAGATCTCCTCGGCATCGTTCACCACGTCGGCCCCGTTGCTTCGGAGCTCTTCGTCCGTGATGGACGAGCCGTCACCCGCTCCGGTCTCGACGAGAACCGTATGACCGTGCGCGCGGAGCTCGCGAACCGCTGCTGGGGTGATCGCCACTCGATGCTCGTCCGCCTTACGCTCTTTGGGTACTCCGACGATCATGACCACCCGCCCTATCTGACGGAGCTTGCGGCGTCAATGTGCTCACCGGCGCCCATGCCGGCAGTTGGACCGGTCATGAACCCAGCGGTCTGCCCAACCCGACGCGGATCAATCCGACGCGGATCAAGCCGACGAATCCCCACCGGCCCGTGCAAGACGTCCCGAACCCAGATCACGCCACCCATCTTTGGGTACGCCGAGCTCATCTGTCCAAAGGACTTCGACCGTTGGGCCATCCCTCCGGGCAATACCGAGCCGGGCTTCGAATGGTGATCATCCTTGGGCAGGGGTTACTAACGGCGGTGAGGACGCCCGGCCCACCGATGAGACGTCCAGCGGGCGCGACGACGAGCAATGCCCGTTGGCGCGAGGAGTATGACAGGCGACTGCGGCGCGTCCGGTCAGCTCTCGCCAGTGGCGGCGTCAAGCATCTCGACTTGCGTGGACGCCTCGCGACGCACCGATCGCCAGGCGAGGATGGCGTAGAGACCCCCGCCCACTCCCAGCCCCAGGAACACGCTGAAGTCGGCGTCTCCGGTATGGGAGGCCAGCAACCCGTGGAAAAATGTCTGGCTGAGTCCCATGAGCGAGGCAAACATCCCCACAACCTGGGCGATGATCGCTGGCCAGTGGAACCCCCCGTTGCGCCAGTACAGCCCCTCCTTTTCCTTCTGCAGCTCCCCGGGGACGTAGCGGCGGCGACGCATGAGCCAATCGACGAGGAATATGGCGGTCCACGGGGCGATCCACACGATCACGCAGTCGACGAAATCAGTGAGCAGGGTGGTGAACGACGAGGAGAAGATGGCGTAGGCGGTCAAACCCCCTGCGATGACGGTGTCGACGAGCACGGCTTGCCAGCGTTTGAGGCGCAGGCCGAGCGCCTGAAGCGTGACACCTGACGAGTAGAGGTCCAGGCTGTTGATGGAGAAGAGCTGTATGACGGCCACGATCAGGAAAGGGATGAGGAACCACGCGGCGAACACGTGCGGCAGCGCAGGCATCGGGTTCTTTGTGGCCAGGGTGGGGACGTACGTCCCTACCGCTGCCCCAAGGGTCATGAGGAGCACGGAGGGTATGAAGGTGCCGGCGAAGACCCACCCGACGATGGAGGCCTTGGACGCCTGGCGAGGGATGTAGCGCGAGTAGTCGTTGCCGTTCTCCGTCCACCCGAGCCCGGAGAGGACGATCACGAAGGCAAGCCCGGCCATCCATTCCGCCCATCCGGCGCCGGGGTGCACTCCGTGGAGGTGCACTTTGCCAGCGGTGAGCACGGCGAGGATGACGAAGAGCGCGACGAAGGGAATGGCGAGCCACTTGAGAACCTTCAGGATCGTCCCGTGCCCGAAAAGCGGCAGGAGTAGCTGGATCCCTGCGGCGAGCACGATCAAGACGATCTTTGCCGGCGTCCCGGCGGCAAAGCCAGCTTTCGCGGCCAGGGCGATACCGGCCAGCACGACCAGCGCCAGACCCTCAGTCTCGAACCCCACTTGCGTGAGCCAGTTGAAGAACGCCATGACCCGTCCGCCGTTCGGGCCGTAGGCAGCCCGGTTCACGGTGAACGTGGTCGTGCCGGCATCGGGTCCCTGGAGGGAGGTCAGCCCGAGCAGGAGGTAGGACAGGTTCCCCACGACGATGAGCACGACGGCCTGGTAGAAGGTCACCCCGAAGAAGGCCATGAGGATGGCGCCGTAGATGAAGATCTCGAAGTTGGTTATGGCCCCGGCCCACATCCCGAACAGGCTTCGTGGCGTTGCCCAGCGTTCGCTTTCGGGGACGTAGTCGATACCCCTGCGCTCGATGCGGAACACCTCGTCCGCTGTCAAGGCATCGTGGTGTCCGACATCGGCCACAGTCACAGTCATCCCTCCTCGCCCGTCATCTGGTCCATGGCCAATCGTCTCCGCCGCGCGCAGGTGCGTCAAGCACCAAGATGGATCACGATGGACGAGAGATCGACCAGTCCGCGCTCCTTGGGGATTGGAAGGTGAGGTGCAGGTGCGAAACCCGGTCGTTCTCTTCGGCCAAGGTACGGCGGTACGCCGGTACGGTGGCACCCAAGGGCGTGACCGATTCGATATTCTCGTCCCCGGCCGGCCCTCCACCGCAGGCGTGCCCCAGCTCCCCCAAGCCCCAGCTCCCGCAAGCCCCAGCTCCCGCAAAAAGGAACGTGGCCATGATCCTTGAGCGTTTCCGTCTCACTGACCGGGTTGCCGTGGTCACGGGGGCCAGTCGAGGGATTGGTGCGGCCACCGCCCGTGCCCTTGCCGAATGCGGAGCCGATGTGCTGATCGCAGCGAGGACTGAGAGCCAGCTCCAATCGGTGGCCGAGCAGGTGGCTGCCTGCGGGCGGCGGGCCGAGATCCTCGCAGTCGACTTGAACGACGTGGGATCAGTCGCGGCACTGGCGACAGCCGCGCGCGAGGCATTCGGTCGCCTCGACATCGTCGTCAACAACGTCGGGGGAACGATGCCCCGGCCCCTTCTCGATACTTCGGTGGGCTACCTTGAGCGCGCTTTTCATTTCAACGTCGCCACTGCCCACGCACTGACCAGAGCAGCGGTGCCGCTCATGCTGGAATCCGGTGAGGGAACCATCGTGAACGTCTCTTCGGTCATGGGACGAGTTGCCGGGCGTGGCTATGTCGCGTATGGCACGGCGAAGGCGGCCCTGAGCCACTACACGCGACTGGCTGCCCGCGATCTCGCCCCGCGCATCAGGGTGAACGCGGTCGCGGTCGGTTCGGCCGCGACGTCTGCGCTCAACGCCGTCCTCGGGGATGACCAGCTCAGGACGGCCATGGAGGAGGCAACGCCGCTTCGCAGGATCGGCGATCCCGATGAGATCGCGGCCGCGATCGTCTTCCTCGCCTCTCCGGCCGGATCGTTTCTTACCGGGAAGATCTTGGAGGTCGACGGTGGTCTGGACGCCCCCAACCTCGACCTCGGCATGCCCGACCTCTGAGGTCACACCAACACGGCAGCACCGGGACGCCCCCCTCTGCGCCCGTCTGGGTCCGTCCCCGCCCGTCTACGCCCGTCTACGCCCGTCGTCTCCAACCTCTGGCAGCGTCGAAAGCGACGTAGCCTGACCCCACAATGTGCGGACGCTTCGCTCTTTACACGCCGCCGAGCAGGATCGCGTCGCTCTTCGGTGCCCGATTGGCCGACAGCGTGGACCCCGCGTCACCTCCTCGCTGGAACGTGTCGCCGGCGAGCGTGGTCTACGGGATGACCGAGCGCGTCACGCCGGAGGGGGACGAGCTCGTCTTGGACCGCTACCGCTGGGGGCTCGTGCCGCCGTGGGCACCCGACAAGAGCAGGGCGACCACGGGTCGGCTGTTCAACGCTCGCTCGGAGACCGCGGCGACCCGTCCCTCGTTTCGCGCAGCTTTCATGTCGCGCCGCGTCGTGGTGGTGGCAGACGGGTTCTTCGAATGGCAGAAAGGTCCCGGCAGCAGAAGCGGACCGCATTATTTCTCGCGCGCCGACGGTGACCTGCTCGCGTTCGCCGGCCTGTGGGAGCCCGGAGGACGGACGCCTCCCGAGAGCGCGCAGAAGAGCGATATGAGCACGTGCACCATCCTCACCACGAGTGCAGGGACGGACATGGCCGGGATCCACGACCGGATGCCGGTCGTCCTCGAACGAGACGTCCTGGGTGTCTGGCTCGACCCGGCCCAACCCGCCGGACCGGAGCTCCAATCGGTCCTCGGCCCGGCACCGTCCGGTACGCTGGTCCATCATCGGGTGGACCCGCGGGTCGGGAACGTTCGCAACGACGACCCGGGGGTGATCGCCGCCGTTGACGAGAACGGCAACGGTCGTTGACCTACCAGCGTCACATCATGGAGGGGGGTGAGCGTGGGCGCACGGGGTGAGGGCGCGAGAAGGGCCGCCGCGTTCGATCGGCGCCGGTTCCTCGAGGCGGCAGTGGTGGCCGGGGCCGGTGCGCTGGCTCTGGGAGCGGCCGGTTGCGGTGCTGGGCCGACACCGACCACCGTGCGAAAGGCCGCTGGCATCGCGCCGGCCGGGTCAGACCTGGGCGCGATAGAGCACGTGATCTACCTCATGCAGGAGAACCGCTCCTTCGACCACTACTACGGGACGTTCCCGGGGGTGAGAGGGATGCCAACAGCTACCTTCGATATCACTGAACATCTACGAGCATGCGTCGTAGAGCACGAGGGTGAAGCTCTCCGAGTGGGCTGAGCAAGAAGGCGTGCACTACCAGACCCAATGGCGGTGGTTCCGGGACGGCCAGCTTCCTGTCCCGGCCACCAAGACGCCAACGGCAACGATCCTCGTGGACGTACCACGCAGCGCTGGCAAACGAAACGAACGGGCGGTCGTCTACGCCCGAGTCTCCTCCCATGACCAACGATCCGACCTCGACCG
>DAHWPS010000023.1:0-2329 GCA_027342785.1 Acidimicrobiaceae bacterium | reverse complement strand
CTCCACTTCGCGCCCCCCCTCGTCGATGGCGGCCATCGTCTCGGCGTCCGACAAGATCTCCGCCGTCTCGTCCAAAGCCTCGTACTCGTCCACTGGGACGAGGACGGCCGCCGGACGGCCGTGGCGGGTAACGATGACGTGTTCACGCAGGTCGGCAACCTGGTCCATGACCTGGCTGAGCTGAGCACGAAGCTCACGGACGGGGACGATCTTACTAATGCAGAAAGTGTACCAGTTTGAGTACACAGCGACCGGTGGTCTTACCTTGTCACAGTACGAGACCACCTTCGACGCCGGGTGGTAGTGCGTTTGCCCAGGTAGATGGCCCTTTGCTCTGCTTGCCTGCTCTGGGGACGGTGCTGCGGCAGACCCCCGGCGAGCCTCCTGTTCGCCCGACCGACCCGCTCGTTAGGTCTCTGCCGGTTCAGCGGTGCCTTGCATCGGACGAGGTAGCCGAGCTGGTCGCCGCGTACCGTCGGGGTGTCCCTGTGGAGGAGCTGGCCGCATCGTTCCGGATCAACCGGACGACGGTGCTCGGGCACGTCAGGCGTCGCGGGGTCCCCATGCGGGATCGCCGGGCGCTCCAGGGCGACCAGGTCGACCTGGCCGCCCAGCTCTATGCCGGAGGTGAGTCCGCGGACTGCGTAGCCGCCCAGTTGGGGGTGGCGGCGAGCACGGTCCGGCGTGCCCTGAAGGAGGCTGGCGTCACCATGCGGCCTCGAGGGCGGCAACGGCGAGATGACAGCACGCTGTCCTCGCCGTTGAACATCACGGAGCACAGGCTCGACCTGGGCCCGGCTACTGGTCAACGCGCACCCATCTCGTTCCCCGGCCGACGCCGCTAGGACGTACGAACCCCTCGTTCTTCAGCTCCCGCAGCACGAGTCGGACAGTCTGATCGCTCACTCCGGGTACGGCTCGTCTCACGTCCGCCATCTCGAAGGACGTTCCAGCGTGGTTGAGCACGTAGTTCCGGACCCGGTCCTGCTTGGTGACGCCCGAACGATGATCAGCGGCACGAGCCGCGAAGGTCTCGTACGCGTGGGCGACCACCTCGACGAAGAAGCTGAGCCACGGCCACGGATCGTGGCTACCGTCTTGCCAGCCGACGGTAGACCCCGCCAGGGCGTCGTAATAGGCGTCGCGTCGTTCGTAGATGAGCCCCTCGAGGGAGACATAACGCCCGACGCCATAGCCGACCTCGGAGAGCAGGCGCGTGCTGAGCAGGCGAGAGAGTCGCCCATTGCCGTCGACGAAAGGGTGAATCGTGAGGAAGTCGAGTGCGAACAGTCCCACGAGCAGCGCACGGTGGTGGCGCCCAGAGCTTTGTTCAGCGCGATACCGATCGACGAGCTCGGACATGAAGAAGGGCGTGTCCTGGTGCGACGTCGGGACGAACCGAACACTCGAGGTCCCGTCGGCGTGCCGGTCCACAACGAGGTTGTCGACGGTCTTGAACTGCCCCCCTCCGCCACCCGTCCGACCAAAGAGGAGTCGGTGGAGATGGAGGACGAGACCGACGGAGAGATCACCCGGCCGGTCTTGGAACAAGTAGTCGAGAGCGTCACGGTACCCAGCCAGCTCCTTCTCGTTGCGGACGCGGAGTCGTTGGTCGGCACCCCGGACGATCCGTTCGGCTCGGGCCTGTTCGACCACGACTCCCTCGATAGCTGAAGAGGCGATCACCGATTCGACCCTCGCCGCGTCGGCCAGCTCTTTCAGCAGCCCGGGGAGCTGGTCGGCATAGAGTGCCTCTGAGCCGCGTCCGGCATCGACGACACTCAGGCGCGTGACGACACTCGCCGGCACTGTGCCGATCAAGGAATCAACCTCGGCGAAGCTCCGCATCTGCCAACCTTCCGCTAAACATGCTAATCGTGGTTTTGATTAGCAGTTTATAGGCTCCGGTGGTGCCGGTGATGGTCTCCCGGCCGGCCGTCCCCGGTCCCCCAGAGGAAGGGCCGCTCGAGTCCGAGGACATTCGTCACCTCGTCCTGTCCAGGCAGTACCGTCCCACCATGGTGCAGTCTCTCGCCCGGCTCATCGAGGAGATCACCGTGGATGCCTACGACACCGACGAGCAGATGTCGGGGTTCCTCCAGGTCTTCCAAGACGAGGTGGCCCTCCCCGTTGCTGCGACCGTGCTCGGCGTGGCCGTAGAGGTCACCGGCTTCGACTTGGAGGAAGACGAACGGCGGGGTCTGGTGGCCCGCTGCCGGCACCAGGAGACTGATGACGTTCTTTCCCTTGCCGACGTCCACTTCGGACCGAACACAGTCGCTGGATGGCTTCACGCCGCCTACCGGACCTGGCTCTGCCTCCCACCGTT
>DAHWPS010000215.1:0-1677 GCA_027342785.1 Acidimicrobiaceae bacterium | reverse complement strand
GAAGCGTCGAGTGCCGACTACCGAGACGCGGGCGGGCGTCGAGCAGGATCTCGCGCTGGGCCAGCTGATCTACGACCTCCGTACGGGGGCCGGGATCAGCCAGCGCGAGCTGGCCGAGCGGATGGGAACGACGCAGTCGGTCATTTCGCGCCTCGAGGAGGGTGGAGGGGCCCGCAACCGCATCGATACTCTCGCCCGGGTCGCCAACGCCCTCGGTCGGCACCTCGTCGTCTCGTTCCCCGAAGAAGTCCCCGCCCGACTCAAGGACGCTGTGCAGGTGGCCTGACGCACGTTGTGACGCGGCCTGAACGATCCGCTACTGGGACCTGGCCGCGTTTGTGGGGACTCTCGACCAGATAGGTCCCGACATTGAGCAATGCACGCGCCAAGCCCTGCATATGCACGGCCGGATCACCAGCACCTTTGGCGTTGTTGGGGCCATCGGTCGCGGGTTGCCGCAAAGCCCCCGCCACTAGTTCGTCTGGTTCGTCGCGCTCTTTTGCGTATGCACAACGCTGTGACCAGCGGGTTCGCGCGGGGGCTCGTGTCGAAGATCCGAGTTTCTCGGGGGTTTTTCTCGGGGCCTTATCAACCCTGAATACGCATGCGTATGCAGGGTGTGCGCGGCGAGATGTGGCCGGTGAACTGCTGTTCCGCGGCGACCGGCACGTCGATGTCGTCCTCCGAGTCAGTCTTGCGTGTGCACGCATAGGTGTGGGTGCCGAGAACCCCGTCCACCCAGCTCAGGCAGCGATCCGATACTCGTGGATTAGGCCGCCCAGGCGGTCGGTTCTTCGTAGCCGGGCGGGGTCGACATCGCCGATCAGTGCGGGAGGCGTGTCGAGCGCGGAGGGTGCACGTTGGTCCAGAGAGCGGTGCGGGCGGTGGACGTTGTAGTGCTCGACGTACTCGGCGAGGACTGCTTGGAGGTGACGGCGGCCGAGGATGAGCATCCGGTCGAGGCACTCGCGCCGGATGGTGCCGATCACGCGCTCACAGATGGCGTTCGCTCGGGGTGCCCGGACCGGGCTCTTGATGATCCTGGTGCCCTCTGCGGCGAAGACGGCGTCGAAGGAAGTCGTGAACTTGGTGTCGCGATCGCGGATGAGGAACTTGACAGGGTTTGTGTGGTCGGCGAGGTCCATCGAGACATTGCGGGCCTGTTGGGTGACCCAGCTGGCGACCGGGTTGGTCGTGATGCCGGCGATCCGTACGCGACGGCTGTCGTGGTGGATGAACACGAGCACGTAGAGCCTGCGGAGAAGGACGGTGTCGACGTGGAAGAAGTCGCAGGCCATCAGCCCTTTCGCCTGGGTGGCGAGGAACTCCGTCCAGGTCGGTCCCGATCTGCGTGGTGACGGATCGATGCCGTGGCGCTTCAGGATCGCCCAGACGCTCGAGGGGGCGATGACGATGCCCATGGTGGCGAGCTCACCGTGGATGCGCCGGTAGCCCCAGGTCGGGTTCTCCTCCGCCAAGCGCACTACGAGCGCTGCAGTTCCTTTCGCGATGGCCGGACGACCGGGCCTGCCGTGGGGGTAGGTCCAGCGCTTGGCGACGAGGACGCGGTGCCAGCGCAGCAGGGTCGCCGGTTGGAGGAAGTGGTGCCCGTGACGCTGGCGGGGGAGCAGTCGTGCCAGCCCGGCCAACACCGCCCGGCCCGCAGGCTCCAGCATC
>DAHWPS010000204.1:0-5923 GCA_027342785.1 Acidimicrobiaceae bacterium | reverse complement strand
ACTGATTGACGGATCAGTTGGTTATTGGTACGGTCGCAACAGTGCCCGGATCCCAAACCTGCGCCACGCTGATCCTGGAATCACCCGAGCACCTGGTCGCGAACGAGATAGCAGTCCCCGACGTGGCCGACGACGACGCGCTCCTCCGGGTCGAGGCCTGCGGGCTCTGCGGCACCGACCACGAGCAGTATGCCGGGGTCTTGCCGGCCCCGGTCGGCGTACCCGGCCACGAGACGGTCGGGGTGATCGAGGCGATCGGCCCCCGGGCGGCAGAGCGCTGGGGCGTGGCGATCGGCCAGCGCGTCGCGGTGGAGGTGTTCCAGTCGTGCGGGCTCTGCCGTGCATGCCAGGCCGGGGACTACCGGCGCTGTGAACGCCACGGCATCGGGGACATGTACGGGTTCATCCCGGCTGACCGACCCCCTGGACTGTGGGGTGGCTATGCCCGCTTCCAGTACCTGGCACCGGACTCGAAGGTCCTGGCCGTCGACCCGGGACTCGACCCCGTCGTGGCCACCCTGTTCAACCCACTCGGGGCCGGCTTTCGATGGGGTGTGCAACTTCCCGGCACGTCGCCGGGCGATGTCGTCGCCATCCTCGGACCGGGGATCCGCGGGCTGTCGGCCGCGGCCGCGGCCCACCACGCCGGTGCAGGTTGCGTCATGGTGGTCGGCAAGGGACCAGGCGATGCGACCCGCTTGGCTCTTGCCCCGACATTCGGTGCGGCACTGGCGGTGGATTCGGCGATCGACGACCCCGTCAAGGCACTGACTGCGGCGTGCGGCACCTTGGCCGATGTCGTCGTCGACGTCACCGCCCGGGCTCCTGAGGCATTCGCGCAGGCAGTGGCCCTGGCTCGGCCTGGAGGGACCGTCGTCATCGCCGGTACGCGCGGTTCGCCGGAGACTCCGGGCTTCCATCCCGACCTCATCGTGTACAAGGAGTTGCGCCTGCTCGGCGCCCTCGGGGTCGACACCCCGGCCTACCAGAGCGCGCTCGACCTCCTCGCCACCGGCAGGTACCCCTTCGAGAGCCTTCCCCGACGCACCGTGCCATTGGACCCGGCGTCGGTTGGCGGCTTGCTTGCAGACATGGGAGGCGCCGGCGGCGGTGAGCGTCCTGTGCACGGGGTGGTGCTCCCATGGGCGTGAGCAGCACCGACGGGAGCGAGGACGGCGGGGGGCGGATCCCCCCGCTCGGAGCTGAAGAAGCTCGGGTCCGCTCCGACGAGGTTGGCGTCCCCCACTACATGACGTCGCTCAACGTCTTTCGCGTGCTCCTGCAGAGCCCAGGAGTGGCACGGGCGTGCAACGAGCTACTCTCCGAGCTGCTCTTGCATGGCGCGCTCGATGTGCGGCTCCGAGAGCTCATCATCATGAGGTTGGGTTGGACGACCGGTTCGGTCTACGAATGGACCCAGCACTGGCGCGTCGCCACTGACCTGGGCGTCTCGGCCGAGGACCTTCTCGGCGTTCGCACATGGGAGCGCTACCCAGGTTTCGGAGCGACCGAGCGGGCAGTGCTGGCCGCCACCGACGAGACCGTTCGCGACGGCGCAGTATCGGCCGCCACGTGGCAAGACCTGTGCGACCACGTGGCAGCAGATCCGGCCGTGCTCGTGGAGCTGCTGGCCGTGATCGGGTGCTGGCGCATGGTGGCGTCGATCCTGCGCAGCGCGCAGGTTCCACTCGAAGAGGGTGCCGCGCCGTGGCCCCCCGACGGCCTGGCGCCGCGGGGTTGACCCGTGCGCTCGACGGACCGCTCAGGTGATCCGGTACGTCTGAAGGGCCTGTGCCAGGACCCTCCCAGAGGGATCGGTAGCGGTGATCTGAGTGAAGATGAGCTCGCGGGCCCGCCGGACAGTCACCGCTCGGCACACCAGGTCGGTCCGGTCCGAGGCAGCCAGGTACTGGACCGACATGGAGACGGTGGCAGCCCGCACCCCGCGGTCGAAGTCATGGTTCGACCATGCAGCCAGCGCCCCGGCGGTGTCGAGCATCGTCGCCACGACCCCGCCATGGTAGGTGTGACCGTCGTTCGAGAGGTCGTGACGGAACGGCAGGCGGATCTCCACCTCGTCGGGCTCGTAGTGCTCGACGACCAGGCCCAGCGTCGCCAGGTACGGCGTTCCGACGAACAACGCCGGCATGGCCTGGCGCCGTACGACCTGCTCCTCCTCGCTGAGCGCGGGAGGGCCGCCGCCGGCTCCGCTCACAGCCGCTCCGCCCCGATCGTCCGGTCCCACCTTCCACCTCCTGGATCCCACTATGCTGACTGATGAGTCAGTCTAGAGCAGCGCGAGCTTGTGGCAAGGCCCCGAGCCACCGTCGGCAGCCTCAACAATGAAGACAGGAAGCGCAGCGTTGTCGTGGCCGGCATCGGCGTCGGGAAGATGGGCGTGGCGAGCGCCGGGCCACAGAAGCGCCAGAGGAGCACAGCCATGCAGCGGGCGATGAACGACGAGAGCAAGGCGCAGCGGCGGACTCAGCTCCTGCAGGCCGCCAAAGACGTCTTCGCCGAGAAGGGGTACCACACAGCCACCATGGCCGACGTGGCCCGATCAGCTCAGGTCTCCTACGGCAGCGTGTACTGGTACTTCGATTCCAAAGACGAGCTCTTCCGGGCCCTCATGTCCGACTGCGAGATGGCGTTGCGCGACCATGTCGGCACGGCGCTTCAGACGACGCCCGATACAGGTGACCCGGCGGCACCGTTCAGGGCAGCAGTCCAAGCGGCGTTCGAGTTCTTCGAAGCAGACCCGCCCCTCGTGAAGCTCCTTTTCCGCGACGCTCAAACTCTCGGTCGCGGAATCGAGACCCACTTGGTCGGGATCTACGAGGGGTTCATCTCCGACATCGAGCGGATCGTCGTACCGGCCCAGGCCGCGGGAGCGGTAATCGACGCCCCGCCACGAATGGTGGCGTTCTCGATTGCCGCCCTCGTGGGGCAGATCGCATTGCGCCGATCAATCACCGACGACGGCTTCAATGCTCGCGAAGTCGCGGACTTTGTCGTCGACATGCTCCTGAGCGGCTTGCGGCCGCGCCGGGAACCGGTTGCTTGGGGCTAGTCGTCGAGGACAAGCGCTTCGGCGCTCGATCCAGATTCTTGCCGCTCGTCAGGTTCAGGCCGTCAGTGGTTCCGCGCCCGCACCGAGCGCAGATCCGCCAGCCGGCCCCTGCCCCTCGTGTGGAACCACGTCGGCATCTGCCCCAGTGACCGCAGTGCTCGCTCCCATCAAGGCGTCGAGTTGTTGGGCCAACGCCTCGATCTCAGCTGAGCTGTACCAATTGCGGTCCAACGTCAATCCGAGGTGCCGTTGGAGTAGTGCCAACGCTTCGGGCACCGAGCTCACGTCGTCGTAGACTGCAAAAAGACGAGCTTGGACGGCCTGGGCTGACACCATCGGTGCACCGCGCCGAATGGACTCGTCCACCAGGGCGCGAATTCGCGCGCCGGGCGAATGGGTCTCACTGATGCCGTCGATGCTGACCGCCGGCACTCCGTCAACAATCGGATCGAATCCTCTCGTCTCGTCCATGTGACCCACCTTCCTCATGCATTTGTCGCAGCGCACCCGGTCGCTATCGCACTCTGAACCCCACTCTGTCTCTTCCAACACCATCCAGGCCTCCGGTGTTCCGGCGACACACCGGCGAACTGACCCTTTGATCCGACCCCTTCGGCGCTGCTTGCCGGATTGGTCGGTCACCCAGCATGCAGCGGTTCGCGTCGTAGCGCTCCGAACTGGGTACCCCGGAGGTGTCTCGGCGTCATGTGCCCCGATCCAAGCGACCATGACTGCTGTCATCGATTGGGGACTGATCCGTTGCTGTCGGGTCGTCGTGCGCCGCTGGTGGCGCGGCTGAAGTCCGCTCGGCAGTGGTCGCGTCAGCCGCGCCCGTCGTTGTGGTCGCAGGGGTCGCGCGGGCCTTCCGACGAGCGAGTCGTGCCGCCCAAGGACCGAGCGACGGGGCCTGGATGTCCTCATCGGCGATCCGGCGACGAAGCTCGGTGCCAAGCTGGGTCCAGTGAATGCTGCCGATGATCCTTCCGTGATCGGTGACTGCCACGCTCGGGGTGCCCGGGTCGAGCAGCATGGGCAATGCTTCAGAAAGGTAGGCCCACCGATCCACGGTTGGCTGGTCGCGATCGGCTCCAGTCGCCTCGTCAACGGGTTCCATGACGAGCCCGGCGACACGCATACGCAGTGGGTCCGTCTGGGCGTCGAAGTCGACTCGGTAGCCACGGCGACGCAGCTTGTCAGTCATGACTCGCTCATCGACTCCCAGCTCGGCGACGAGCTCGGCCACCCCCGCTGCCAGGAGCAACGGAACGAGCATGCTGTAGGCACCGGTCACCTCGGCGGCGAAAATCGCGCCGGTGAGGAGCGCTCGAGCACTCGCACCAAAGGTGGCGCCCATGCCGACCAAAGCGAAGGCACCAGGTTGGATGTGGGCACCGGGAAACATGTGGGCAAAGCCGATTCCCACCATTTCGCCCATCGTCGCCCCGACCAGGAAGATCGGCGCCAGCGTGCCACCTGACGTGTTCGATCCCAACCCGATCCACCATGAGGTCATCTTTCCGATGAAGAGGACGGCGGCCGCTCCCAAAAGGAACCGGCCGTTGACGGCATCACTGATCGCCCAGTAGCCCACGGACAACGAGCCGGGCACGGCCAGCCCGATCGCACCGAAGCCGAGTGCGCCGACGATTGGTTGAGTCCACTCGGGGATCGGTAGCCGGCGGAAGCCGCCTTCGAGGATGAACAGTCCCCGGTTGAGCACGACGGCCAGCGCGCCGGCAGCCAGGCCCACCACCCCGAACAACGGAAGCTGGCTGACATGGAAGACAAGCGGGTGCACCACGGCAAAGAGGGGGCGAGGTTCAAGGAGCACGTCGTGGAGAGCGCCGGCGACCGAGGTGGCGAGCACGAGGGGCACCAAAGCTCGAAGTGAGCGTTCGAACAGCAATAGCTCGAACGCGAGGATGACCGCGGCAACCGGGGTTGCAAACACCCCGGCCATGCCCGCGGCGGCACCCGTTGCAAGCAGGATCCGCCGCTCCGCCGGGCTCGCCGGCACCAGTTGGCCGATGAGGGAGCCGACCGACGCGCCCGTGACGATGATGGGCCCCTCGGCCCCGAACGGTCCACCGGTGCCCATCGCAACCGCCGCCGACAGCGGCTTGGCCAGTGCAGCACGCGGTTGGACGCGGCTGTCGCGGAACAAGATCGCCTCGAGGGACTCGGGGATACCGTGCCCTTTGATGATCGGGCTCCAATGTGCCAGGACAATGACGACCAACGCGCCACCGACCGCTACCGCCAGAAGCACCGGCGTCGGGTGGTAGTGGCGCAGGTTCGGAAGCTGCCAGCCAAAGCGGTGCAGCAGCGCCAGATTGCTGATGAGCCCGACGAGGTGAACGACCGCGTCGGCGGCAACGCCGCCGACGCCGCCGAGCAAGACTCCGGCCACAGCCAGCACAGCCAACCGCTGCCGGGTCGTTCCAAGGCTGACGTGGGGGTCTACGCCTTTCAGATACATCGCAACACGATATCTAAATATCGCCGACCGATGTATATGCGTTGCATTGGCCATCTGCTGGTCTCGCAGCGGTGGCACTTTCGCCCAACCGCCGGCCCACCCGTTCGACGACCTTCCGCACGAGGTCCCGGCCGGTCAGCTCGACCGCCGCGCGCGGAGTGACGAAACCGTTCGTGATCTCATCTGACCTGGTGAGGTCTTCACGTTTGGGTTTGACCAGGCATTACGTAGCGTGATCCTGGAGCCACCCACGCGGTAAGCGCCGGGCGCCCACACGGAAGGTTCAGCGTCGACGCGGCGTGCGTGGATCGGCTTCGAGCACCGAGACGCTCAGAGCCTCGATCTCACGGACGAGCGCCTTTAAGCGTCGATGG
>DAHWPS010000124.1:0-2185 GCA_027342785.1 Acidimicrobiaceae bacterium | reverse complement strand
ACCGTGCGCGTCAGCCCGACCACTCGAGCAGCCCTCGAAGAGATCGCTACCGCGCAAGGTCGTCGCCTCGCGGACGTGAGTCGAGAAGCCTTCGAGGAGTACATCCGTCGCCACGCCAGCTGACCGCGGCTGCCGACCGCTCAAGAACGTTCAACAGAACGCCCCAGAACCCCGCCGCACAAGTCGGCACCGGGGCATCCCTGATCGCCGGGACGGGACGGCTCCGCGGCGGGCTCGTTGCGGGGCTGAGGCACCACACAGGGGAGTATGGCCGCAGGCGCCGGTTAGGCGTATGGTTAGGCGCATGCCACGTTTGCAGGTCTATCTTCCTGACGAGCTGTACCGCGCTGTCAAGGAGCGCCAGCTCCCCGCATCAGAACTCCTCCAGGGCGCGGTTCGTGCCGAGTTGCGCCGCCGAGCGATCCTCGAGGAGACGGAACGCTACCTGTCTGAGCTCGTCGAGGAAGTGGGAGAGCCTTCGCCTGCAGCACTGGCTCGAGCTGAGCGGCTTGCCCAGCGCCTACGTGGAGGGAAGGCCGGATCGTCCAAGGCGAGCTGAGGTGCTCGTTCTCGACTCACGGGGAGTGAGCTTCCTCGCCAGGCGGAGCCAGGATGCAGTCGCCACCATCCGCGCGCTCATCCGAGAGGGAGCGTGGCCACCGCTGGTTCCTTCGGTTGTCCTCGTCGAATCTGTTTCGGGACGCCAGCGGGACGACGCCCCTGTCAATCGGCTGCTCAAGACCTGCGATGTCAGCGAGGAACTGCCTGTGCCGCTCGCTCGCCGTGCAGGCCAACTCCGCCACCGTGCCCGCAGTGGCTCCGCGGTCGACGCTATCGTCGTCGCCAGCGCCGAGCCGGGAGGCATCATCCTCTCCGGCGACGTCGAGGACCTCAGGGCACTCGCCTCGTACGCCAAGGGTGTCCGCGTCGAACGCGTCTGATGGCGCCCATCGTCACGAGCACCCGATGGCAGTGAGCACCTCGACCATGGTCCTCTGGTATGCTGGCATACTGTGAAGAGGACGACGGTCAAGCTCCCTGACGAGTTGGACGCCCGCCTCCGCTATGAAGCCGAGCGGCGGGCGACGACGGTCTCTCAAGTCACGAGAGAAGCCATCGAGGAGCACCTGGGCTCCCACAGGGGTCGCCGCCGGCTGATGGCAGCAGGGGCGGGAGCCAGCGGACGCTCGGACATCTCAGAGCGGATCGAAGAGATCCTGCGAGCCGAGGTCCGGCCATAGCGCTCCTGGTCGACGCCGGGCCCTTGTACGCCTACGTCGACGCAGACGACCGCCACCACGCCGAGTGCCTTCAGCTTCTCGAGGAGCATCCGGGCCCACTGCTCGTTCCCGTCCTCGTCGTCACCGAGGTGGCGTACCTTGTCGAGTCCCGACTCGGATCGGATGCCGAAGTCCGCTTCCTCGGTGACCTCGCTGCGGGGAACCTCCTCGCTGAGCCGGTCTCCGCTGGCGATTGGCTACGGATTGCTGAGCTCGTCGCCCTCTACAGGGACCTACCGCTCGGAACCGTTGACGCGTCCGTCGTCGCCGCAGCAGAACGGCTCTCCCTCACCCAAATGGCGACGCTCGATCGCCGCCACTTCTCGGTCGTGAGACCCCTCCACGCTGCAGCCCTCGAGCTTCTTCCGGGATGAGCGGCGCTGTCCCAATGTCGCGCTGGCAGCCAGCAAGCGAGGCGCACACGCATCTGTGTCAAGCCTGTTACCGGGGATTGATCTGATCCATCCCGAAACGGACCGGATTGGCCAGCTCGGTCCGAACGGCGTCAAGTACGGGCGCATCCAGGACGTCGCACACGCACGCCTCGGTTCCCGCCAGGTAGGCCCAGTGGAAGTCGGTGTCCCCGGTGAGGCACCAGGCATGGTCCTCCGGCCACCAGTAGTCGGGGTCTTCGGGAAACTCGCCGAAGGCATCGAGCGGCCCACGCAACCGGTAGTAGTTGCGCATGGGGTGGGCGACCGTGGGAACGCCATCGAGCACCGACCGCTTGATCTCGCCATAGCCGTCCCACAGAAGGAACCAGCCGTAACCATTCACGTGCCGCGTACCGCTGGCGGAGTCGTTACACGCCCGCTCGTCAGGGCTTGACCGGTCGTACTGGGCAAGAAGTTTTCAAAATAGGCTCTGACCAGCGCGTTTGTCCTGGTCAAAGGCTCGCGATTTGG
>DAHWPS010000123.1:0-1640 GCA_027342785.1 Acidimicrobiaceae bacterium | reverse complement strand
CGAGCATGGCGAGGATCAACGTCCCCACCACTGCGCCGAGCATGGACCCGCGACCACCCATCAGGGCGCAGCCGCCCACGACAGAGGCGGCGATCGCTTCGAGCTGGTAGGTGGTGCCGAACGAAGCGGACATCGAGTCGAGGTGGCCCAACTGCACTGCACCGGCTAAAGCCGCAAAGACGCCACAGATCACAAAGGCGAGCACCCGGGTGCGGGTGACCGGCACACCCGCCTCCACGGCGGCGAGCCTCTTGCCGCCCACGGCAAAGAACCAGTTGCCCGTCACCGTGCGCTGGAGCACCACACCGACGACGACCGCCAGCCCGAGCCACCACAGGAGCTCGGAACGGATCTGGCCCCCGAGCAGGCCGCCGAGCACGTTGAGCAAGCCGGGCGTGGGCGGAAGGATGGTGACCGTTTCGCCACCGGTCACGATGAGCGTGACCCCGGTCCACAAGAAAAAAGCACCGAGGGTCGTTATGAACGAAGGGATGTCCAAGGTCACGGTCACGAGGCCGTTCAGCAGGCCGATGCCCGCCCCGATGGCCAGGGCCACGACGAGGGCCGCGCCCGGCGGGTAATGGTCTTGGATCATGGTCGCCATTACGAGGGCGGCAAAAGAGAAGTTTGCCCCGACGGAGAGGTCGAACTCGCCGCAGATCATGAGGAGCGCTACCCCGATCGTCACGATCCCGAGCTCGGCGGCCGTGCTCGTTATCCCGCCCCAGTTCTCCAAGCTGTCGAAGGTCCCGTTGGAGAGGATCGAGAACACCACGAACATGAGCAGGCCGACCACGACGATGCCCGTCTCCCGCTGCCGCAAGATGCGGAAGACAAGGCTGCTACTGCCGAGGCGGGACGTGCGCGCTGCACCGGCGGGCTCTCCTTGCCCCGGAGGGCCAGCAGGGCCCGCTCCTGCGAGCACCTGCTGGTTGGTGCCTGCTTGTGCCGCTGTCATGGCGGTCCGAAGAGGCGTTGGAGACTAGAAGCCCGTGTGGTCGACGTACTTGGCCAACGCCTTCACGTTCTTCGACGTGAGGAACACCGGCCCCGTGGAGATGGGCACGGGCCCCGCGCCCTCGGTGGCGTCGAGGAACAGTTCGACGATGCTCAAGTAGCCCTGCAGGTAGGGCTGCTGGTCGACGGTGTAAGCGACCGTGCCTCGCTCGATGTAGCTGAGCGTTGACGAGTCGAGGTCCATCGCCCCGATCTTTTGGTGCGTGCCCGAAGAGGACATGGCCTGGACGACCTCGTCCGTACCCGTGGTGCCGAGGGTGAGCACGGCCCCGAGGTTCTTGTGGGTCGTGAAGTAAGCGCTTACGATCGAGGCGCCCTGGGAGATGTTGTCCGAAGTGTTGACGACCGTCGGGGCGATCCCCACCGTCTTGAAGGCCGCGCGCACGCCCTGGAGCCGCTGGTTCAGGGAGATGTTGGTCGGTTCGTGGTCGACCACCACGACCTTGGCGCCCGCCTTCAGGCCGAACTCCCTTACCGCCTCTTGGGCCAGGCCTTGGCCGGCGGAGTAGTTCTGCTGGCCGATATACGCGAGGAAGGGGTTGGTGCTGCTCGGTTTGCCGTTGGCCGTGGGGGCGGAGTTGAACACGACCACCGGGATACCGTCCTTAGCGGCGGTCTTCAGC
>DAHWPS010000096.1:0-2853 GCA_027342785.1 Acidimicrobiaceae bacterium | reverse complement strand
GTCGACGAGGTGGTGCTCGGCCAGTCCTACGCGAACGGCGAGTCCCCGGCGATCGGGCGGCTCGCGGCGCTCGACGCCGGGTTGCCGATCGAGACGGCAGGCATGCAGATCGACCGCCGGTGCGGCTCAGGCCTCCAAGCCGTCGTGGTCGCAGCGATGGAGGTCCAGACCGGCGCCGCAGACCTCGTGCTCGCCGGGGGCGTGGAGAGCATGAGCCAAGCGGAGTACTACACGACCGCCATGCGGTGGGGGTCGAGAGCAGGAAACGTGGAGCTGCTCGACCGCCTGGCACGCGGCCGGGTGACGGCCGGGGGGGCTCGCCATCCGATCCCCGGCGGGATGATCGAGACGGCAGAGAACCTGCGCCGCGAGTACGGCATCGGCCGGCGAGAGCAGGACGAGCTCGCGCTGGGCTCCCACGAACGCGCCGTCGCAGCGCAGAAGGCGGGGATCTTCGCCGAGGAGATCGTCCCGATGACGGTGCGTCGCGGCCGCGAGGAGATCCTCGTCGACACCGACGAGCATCCTCGTGCCGACACGACGCTCGACGCCCTCGCTGCGTTGCGGCCGGTGCTGCAGCGCCAGGATCCCGAGTCGACCGTGACGGCTGGGAACGCCTCGGGACAGAACGACGGAGCGGCGGCATGCGTCGTGACGCATCCGGACCTCGCCAGGGACCTCGGCCTGCGACCGCTCGGCCGCCTCGTCTCGTGGGCCGTCGCCGGCGTGGAGCCCGAGCGCATGGGCATCGGGCCCGTGCCGGCAAGTGCCAAGGCGCTCGGCCGCGCCGGTCTGTCCCTCGCCGACATGGACCTGATCGAGCTGAACGAAGCGTTCGCAGCCCAGGTGCTCGCCGTCTTGCGGGAGTGGAAGCTCTCCGACGACGGGCTCGAGCGCCTGAACGTGCACGGATCGGGCATCTCCCTCGGCCACCCCATCGGCGCGACCGGGGCTCGCATCCTCACCACCCTCCTGCGAGAGATGGACCGCCGACAGGCACGCTTCGGCCTCGAGACGATGTGCATCGGCGGCGGCCAGGGGATCGCCGCGGTGTTCGAGCGCGTGGAGTGAGCGTCGGCGTTCGCTGCAAAGGGGCTGAGGGGTCCAACTTTCTCGTCGACGACTTGGCCGGCACCGGTGGTCGGGGCGGCGAGGCTCCTCGCCCGTGGGATTGCGGCGTCGAAGGGAGGCATCGCCGAGGTGCTGCGAGCCCCTGCCTCAGACCCGCACCGAGAAGAGCTGGGCCCACCTGGACCGACGGCGTTCTCGATGAGCACGGGTCGCGCACAGGCCCGGCACTCAGCCTCCACAGCCCGGTGACGCATCGTCCCGCGGCCCAGGCGGAGCTGGCGTGGTCGACGACTGTCCCCCGTCGTCGACCACGCCTCTGGCTTCACGCCACTCCTTCACCAGACGAACCGACCGCTCCCTGAACTGGTCTCAGCAACCCGTGGTCCCCCATGGTCTCCGGCGGCATCGAGCGTGTGCGACCCGTGTGCACGGTGGGACGCCAGCACCCGGGTAGAGTCTTTGGACCCTGGAGTCGCACCTGTCGCACCCGTAGGGTAGTGCGCGATGGAGCATCTGCGGGAGCGTGTGCACAACGTGCAGCCTTGGGGAGAGATCCATGGGATGCACGAGGGGGAGCAGTTCCTGAAGGCCCACGACATCGGCAGGATCCTCGAGGTCGACCTGTCGACCGTGTACCGAATGGCAGAGAGTGGGCGCCTGCCAGCCCTGAAGGTGGGTCGCCAGTGGCGCTTTCCAGCCGAAAAGATCGCCTCGTTGTTCGGCGTCGACGACGTCAGCCCGCAGAGCGTAGCCAGCCGCAAGGCGCTCAGGCTGACCGCGACGGCGGCGCTCCCGTACCTGGAGCTCGGGGCGGAGCTCCTCGGCGTGATGATGGTGGTCACGGACATCGCCGGCGAGCCGGCGGTTGACATCGTCAACCCCTGCCCGTGGTTCCGCCAGCACGCCGACGATCCCTCGTTGCTGGCTGAGTGCCTGGCCGACTGGAAGCAGCTCTTCGAGGATCCCGACTTCGCGCTGAGCTTCCATTCCGGACCGCTCGGCTTCGATCGCGTGCGCACCTTCGTGCGGGTCGGTCCGCAGCTCGTCGGCATGCTCGTCGCCGGGGGCATCGCGGCGTCGGACGACGATCCGCGCGAGCTGCACCACCTGGATGACGACGGCCGCACCAAAGTGCTGACCGCACTCCCCGTGATGGCGGCACGGCTTTCGTTGCTCGCGGCAAAGAACCTGTCTGGAATCGACAGAAGGAGCGCATCATGAGACGACTGCTCATCCTCGGGGGTGGTACGGCAGGAACGATCGCAGCCAACCGGCTCCGCAGGCGTCTCAACCTGGACGAGTGGCGGATCACCGTGGTCGACCACAGCGATTCCCACTATTACCAGCCGGGCCAGCTCTTCATTCCCTTCGGCACCTACCAGCCCCGGGATCTGGTGAAGCCCCGTCGGCGGTTCCTCCCCGATGGGGTCGACTTCATCGTCGCCGAGATCGATCGGGTCGTGCCCGAGGAGAACAAGGTCCTGCTCGGCGACGAGACCGCGCTCGACTACGACTACCTCATCATCGCGACGGGGACCACTCCGCGCCCCCAGGAGACCCCGGGGATGGCCGAAGGCGAGCTCGGAAAGAGCATCCACGAGTTCTACAGCTTCGAGGGCGCGGTTGCCCTGGCTGACAAGCTGGCCGATTGGGATGGCGGGCGGCTCGCGATCCACATCGTCGACATGCCGATCAAATGCCCCGTTGCGCCGTTGGAGTTCACGTTCCTCGCCGACGCCTACTTCGCAAAGCAGGGGATGCGCGATCGGGTGGAGATGGTCT
>DAHWPS010000067.1:0-1834 GCA_027342785.1 Acidimicrobiaceae bacterium | reverse complement strand
ACGCCGCGTTCATCTGGTCCGTCGCCGACCTGCTCCGCGGTGACTACAAGCAGTCCGAGTACGGCAAGGTCATCCTGCCCCTCACGGTGCTGCGCCGCCTCGACTGCGTCCTGGAGCCGACCAAGGCGGCCGTCCTCGCCCGAGCGGCGAAGCTCCGCGGCCAGGTCGACAACGTCGAGCCCGTGCTCTCTGCTGTGGCCGGGCAGCGCTTCTACAACACCTCGCCGCTCGACTTCCCCCGTCTCCTCGACGACCCGGCCCAGGTGGCGGGCAACCTCCGCGCCTACATTGCCGGGTTCTCATCTGGGGCCCGGGAGGTCCTCGACAAGTTCGACTTCGACACCCAGATCACCCGTCTGGCCCGAGCCGACCTGCTCTACCTGGTGCTCTCCCGCTTCGCCGAGGTCGACCTGCACCCCGACGCGGTGTCGAACCTCGAGATGGGCTACCTCTACGAGGAGCTGGTCAGGCGCTTCTCCGAGCTCTCGAACGAGACCGCTGGCGAGCACTTCACCCCCCGAGAGGTGATCCGGCTCATGGTGAACCTGTTGTTCGCCACCGACGACGACATCTTGACCGACGCAGGGGTGATCAAGACCCTCTACGACCCGGCTTGTGGGACCGGGGGGATGCTGTCTGTGGCAGAAGACCACCTGCGCATCCTCAACCCGTCCGCTCGCCTGGAGGTCTTCGGCCAGGAGCTCAACGACGAGACGTATGCCATCTGTCGCTCCGACATGATGCTGAAGGGCCAGGACGCCTCCCACATCGTGGCGGGCAACTCCTTCAGCGACGACGGCCACAAAGCGGCGCGCTTCGACTACATGCTCGCCAATCCCCCCTTCGGGGTGGAGTGGAAAAAGGTCGAAGAAACCGTCCGCGCTGAGCACGAGACCCGTGGCTTCGCCGGGCGCTTCGGGGCAGGCCTGCCCCGGATCAACGACGGCAGCTTCCTCTTCCTCCAACACATGCTCTCCAAGATGAAACCACCGGAGGAGGGCGGGAGCCGCCTCGCCATCGTCTTCAACGGCTCGCCGCTGTTCTCCGGGGCTGCCGGATCGGGCGAGTCGGAGATCCGCCGGTGGATCATCGAGAACGACTGGCTCGAAGCCATCGTCGCCCTTCCCGACCAGCTCTTCTACAACACCGGCATCTCCACCTACTTCTGGGTGCTCACCAACCGCAAGAGACCCGAGCGCCGGGGTAAGGTCCAGCTTATCGACGCCCGCGAGCTGTGGGTGAAGATGCGCAAGTCCCTCGGGGACAAGCGAAAGGAGATCTCGGCCGAACAGATCGCGGAGATCACGCGACTGTACGCAGACTTCAGCGAAGGCGAGCGGGTGAAGATCCTGCCCAACGAGTCCTTCGGGTTCCAGCGCATCACGGTCGAGCGACCACTGCGCCTCCGCTACGAGGTGACCGCCGAGACCACTGAGCGCCTCACTACTACAACACCGTGGACCAAGCTGACCCCCGACGAGCAGCACAACCTCTCGTCCCGCCTTTCGGAGCTGGTCGGCGTCGACACGACCGACCGAGCCGCTATGGCGAGGAAGCTCGGGCCGCTCCCACGGGCAATCGAGAAGCAGGTCTGGGAGGTCCTCTCCGTCCTTGACCCCGAAGCGCCGGTGGTGATGAACCGGAAGGGCGAGCCAGAGCCCGACCCAGACCTGAGGGACAACGAGAACGTCCCTCTGCCGACTTTCCAGGTCACCTGGGCGGCGGATGTCACCGAGCGCTTGGCGAGCATCGAGTACCGCAGCGCCGTCGAGGACTACATGGCACAGGAGGTGCTGCCCTACGTCCCCGACGCCTGGGTCGACCACGCGAAGAC
>DAHWPS010000063.1:0-4975 GCA_027342785.1 Acidimicrobiaceae bacterium | reverse complement strand
CGGACGCCTCGGATCTCGTCCAGGTCTTCCTCTTCGAGGGCGACGTCGACCAGGCCTGGACCGAGGCGAAGGCCGGCGGATGCTCCTGGCGCCTGTGGCTCGACCTTGCGCGTCGCCGTGAGGCGGCCCACCCCCTCGACGCCATCCCGATCTTCGAGGACGAGGTGGAACGCCTCATCGCCGCGAAGAACAACGACGCCTACCGTCAGGCGGTCGAGACGATGACCCACGTCCAAAAGCTGATGCGCGCTGCCGCCCAGCCCGAGGCGTTCGGGCCGTACGCGGCGGGGGTCAGGGCGCGCCACAAGCCCAAACGCAACCTCATGAAGCTCCTCGACGCACGAAGTTGGTGAACGACGAAACCACGACGGCTGGCTGCGCTCGAAACCAGCGTCGGACACGCCAAGTGCACCAGGCGACAGCGTTCGCTCTTCGCGCCGGATACGAGCCGCAGGTCATCGTTCACCAGTTGGCACCCACGATGGCCATCAGGAATTCGACGCACGGTAACTTGTGGGTGCCGAGAATGCCATCCATCGCCTGCGAGCAGCACTTTGACGCCTGGACTCAGGCGCGGAGAGCATCCAGCGATGACCCTCTCGTTCCTCTACCGGGCGTTCTGCCGTGTCCTTCAGCTCATCCGACTGATCGGTCGCAGTGACACGGATCTCGCCATCGAGGTCGTCATGCTGCGCCATGAAGTGGCAGTCCTCCGGCGCCAGGTCCACCGACCGGTGCTGGAGCCGGCAGATCGCGCGGTGCTGGCGGGGCTCGCACGACTGCTCCCGCGCCGACGACTCGGACGCTTCTTCGTCCGACCAGAAACTCTGCTGCGCTGGCACCGGGACCTCGTCGCCGAGCGCTGGACCTACCCGCACGGCCGGCCCGGCCGATCAGGCATCGCGAAGGGAACCACGGCGCTTGTCCTCCGTTTGGCGAAGGAGAATCCACAGTGGGGCTACCGCCGCATCGACGGTGAGCTCGCCACCTTGGGCGTTGTCATCGCCGCCTCGAGCGTCTGGTCGATCTTGAAGCGCCACGGCATCGAGCCGTCGCCGCGGCGATCCGGACCCACTTGGGCGGAGTTCCTCACTGGACAGGCCAAGGGATTGATGGCCTGCGACTTCTTCCATGTCGACACTGTGCTCCTCCGCAGGCTCTACGTCCTCGTGTTCATCCACCACGACACGCGTCTCGTGCGGATCGCCGGCGTGACCGCCAAGCCGGTAGCCGATTGGGTGACCCAGCAGGCCCGCAATCTCTCGATGGACCTCGCCGACCAGGCAAACACCGTCAAGTTCCTCATCCGCGATCGCGACACCAAGTTCACGGCTTCCTTCGACGCCATCTTCGCCGCAGAGGGCACCAGGATCATCAAGAGCCCGGTCCTGGCACCCCGAGCGAACGCCATCTGTGAGCGCGTGATCGGCACCTTGCGGCGCGAGTGTCTCGACCGGGTGCTCATCCTCGGCCGTCGGCATCTGGAGACCGTGCTCGCCGAGTACGTCGAGCACTACAACGCGCACCGTCCCCACCGCTCTCTCCGCCAACGTGCGCCGTCCGCGCTCGACACGACTCCTGCGCTGATCGGCGACGTAGACCTCGCCAGGCTACGAAGAACCGATCGTCTGGGTGGCCTCATCCACGAGTACCGAATGGTCGCTTGAGCTGGGCGGATGGGGTTCTCGGCACCCACAGGCCAGCAGCCTCGAACGCCACGAGGACAGGTATCGATCGCTGAAGGCCGAGCTCGACAACCTCGGCTTCATCAGCCCGGGCAGCCTCGTCGTGCGCGAGACGTCATGTGGCAAGGCGGGCTGCCGCTGTCAGGCCGATCCGCCGCAGCGCCACGGTCCGTACTTCCAATGGAGCCGGACGCGCGACGGCAAGACCGAGGGCCGCCGGCTCGACGACCGCGAGGCTGCGCTCTACCGGGAGTGGATCGACAACCGTCGCCGCCTGGATCGCATCATCGCCCGCATGGAGGAGGTCTCGGCGGCGGCGGGCGAGATCCTCCTTCGCCAGGCAGTCAGATCCGAGCCTGAGTAGCCCCACGACCCGCTGACCTGGGCCGATGGGGGGCTATTTCACCATCGAGAAGTGCGGAACGTCAGCTTGGAGACGGCGAATCGCGGCATAGGCGAGTTCCTTCTTCTGCTCACGAGTGTCCTGCTCGGCAATGGTCGTCCGGAGCTTGGCGCGCAGCCTGGCGCGTGCCTCCGAGACGGCGAAAACAGCCGGAACCCCTCCGAGCTCGCTCCAGACAGCGAGGTCGCGGGCCACCTGCTCCTTTGACGGACGCTCCTCGGGATGCAGCCGAGTCATCAGGTCGACCTCCTGGTCCAGCACATCGGCCCTCGGGTGGGGGCGGAAGTCACCGATCTCGAACCCCCGCGTGCCCACAGGTTGATGCCCTTCCGGCGGCCACGTCTGGCCGGTCGCGAGCACCCACAGCGTCTTGCCCAGGGAATAGACGTCTGCTGGGTGCGGGTCGGCCGAAGACACGTCGAGGATCATCTCGTAGGCCGTGTAATGCGCCGGCCCTACCTGTCGGCCCTCTGCCGTCAGAGACTGGGCGTCTGGGACCGCGACCAGTCCGAAGTCGCCGATCAGCCACGAACCTTGCAATTCGTACAGGTTGCCGGGCTTGATGTCGCGGTGCGATATGCCCGTCTCGCGCTGCAATCGCGCGAGCGTGTCAGCGATCGCGGCCACCGCGGCGACGACCTCAGAGAGCGGCTTTCCCTCGAGTGCGTCGGCTATGGGAGTTGCCACCGGCATGGCCAGCCATGGTGGGTCTAGCTTGCTCGGTTGTTCCGGAAGGTGAGCGTCGATGAGCGGTAGGACACCAGTGACGGACTGGTGCTCTCGCAGGAACTCGATCTCACGAACGAACCGCTGATAGGGCTCCCTCTCGACCTTCGTACTGTTGATGAGCTTCAGGGCGACTGGATCTGGCGTCTCTGCACGAGTGGCGATCCAGACGGTGGCGTTGCCACCACGGCCCAAGCGCTCACCGAGCGTCCATGGCCCGACGGTTTGTCCCTGTTCGCTCATCGCTCTCCTGCCACCACTCGAGTTTCTGTTTGGGTCCTTCGTGCAAGCCTCGGGTTAGAGGTTCGGACTCTTCCACTGAGTATGGCGGCCGCCATGGCGTGCCTATGGCTGCATAGGGCACCACCACACCTTCGAGGCCGACTTCGCGCGAAGGTCCAGCGTGTTGGCGGTGTGGCGCGCGCTCATCTGCATAGGGCTGCGTACGGCACTCGTGATAGGCCACCGATAAATTTCACCGATAAACCCTGTGGGTAACGCGAGAGCCGATCGCGTAACCGCACGTCAGCGGCTCGCGCCATGGCGGAGTGGCGCGCGAAGCCAAAGCTTGCGGTGGAGGTGACATCGCTAGACGACGGATATCCGTGCCTCTGTTCCCGCGTAGACCGTGGTAGGTGAGTCTGCATTATGCACTGCCATAGGCACTGACCTGCTCTTTTGCCCGACCGAGAGCCATAGAGTCCTCAATTCACTGCCTGTCCAATCCGCTCCAGATCGCACCATCGGATCGTTACGGTCACGGAGTCCGGTCCGGCCATCCTGCCGCGTCGAACACGGCAATCGGGTCTAGGTAGTCCCGCCAGCGGGTGATCTTGCCGTCCTTGACGGTGATGATGGATGCGAACCGGTTGTCGTATGGCCGGCCGGTCTGCACCGATGCGCCGTGCACCTCGTATTCAAGAACGACCACCGACGCATCGATATCCCGGTAGACGTGGAGATTGTCGGCGGCATGGACGGCCATATAGTCGTCGTAGTCGCGGTACAGGTCAACGACCCCTTGACGACCCTCGACACGCTTCGGATAGCCAGGCACAGAGATGACGTACTCGAAGACGACATCATCGTCCAGAAGGTCGAAGAAGTCGTCCCCGTGCGCCCACCCATCCAGACCCTCACGAATAATACGAAAGAAGGGTCCATCGGACCCGAAGTTCGACTTCTCGTCGACGAACTTGGTCATTGATCCTCTCAGGTAGTCGAACTCATGGCGCTCCTAGGCCCCCCTATCCGGCGAACGTCGCGAAGGTCCAGTGGTTGCCGTCGGGGTCTTCCACGGTGAAGTCACGCGACGGATAGTCCGTCTGATCCACAATCGGATGAACCACCGTCGCCCCGATCGAACGCGCTCGCTCCAACACGGCGTCGGGATCATCGGTCACCACATGGAGAGAGCTCGTCCCCGGCCGGCACGGGGTGGCACGCTCGTCCGTACTCGAGAGCAACACGCGACCGCCGTCGGGCCAATCCAACTGGCAGTGATGAACGGAGCCGCCCCGCTCCCCAGGGATCATCAGATCCTCGGTGAACCCGAGCGCCAGCAACCAGTAGCGCAAGGCCAACGCGTCGTCACTGACGACGCTCGCCCAGATGCTCGGCTGACGGACACCGCTCGTGCGAAGCGTCATAGCTGGCACCGAAACTAGTGCCCTCACCTGGCCACGACCATCCACCAACGGTCACACTGCTCACCCACCGGCCGGCGCGTCCAGTGAGCCCTCATCCAACGGCGTCGAATCCACGAGAACTCAGCTCATGGCCGCCGCCGTTCAGCGTGGGCACGAAGGGGGTCGGCACCAGGAGAGGCGGCATCAGTCGATCGTTCTGATCCAGTGATCGAAGCCAGTGTGGAGCGCCATGCGTCGCGCCAATGTCGCCGCTTCTCATCGTCGGCCAGCGCCGCGTCGACCGCCGTGGAGCCTTCGAACGGCCACAGCGGCTCACCTCCCGATGCCAAGCAGAGCCGAGCGAGAAACGAACGCCGCACCAGGTCTCCACGTTGAAGCGGCCTGGGTAGCCCGGAGGCTCCTCCGCTTGGAACTACACGAGTTGAGCCAAGGAGGATGGAGTCATGTCAGAACAGAGCAAGCCGCTTTCCCACCCCTCGCAGCGCCGTTACCCACCTGAACTGCGGGAACGG
>DAHWPS010000028.1:0-26805 GCA_027342785.1 Acidimicrobiaceae bacterium | reverse complement strand
TAGCCGTTACCTGTGGGGGCCGCCGCCATGCCCACGACCGGGGCGTCCAATACCTTGCCGCCCATGGAGCCGTAGAAGCTGGCCGACCCGAAGGCGAAGACCCCCCCGTCGGAGGCCACCAGCCAGTAACCATTGCCTGTGGGGGCCGCCGCCATGCCCACGACCGGGGCGTTGAGGGGCGTTCCGACCATGGAGCCGTAGAAGCTGGCCGACCCGAAGGCGAAGACCCCGCCGTCGGCCGCCACCTCCCAGTAGCCGTTGCCTGTGGGGGTTGCCGCCATCCCCACGACCGGGGCGTTGAGGGGCGTTCCGACCATCGAGCCGTAGAAGCGAGCACCGCCGAAGGCGAACACCCCGCCGTCGGCCGCACCGAGCGAGTAGCGCCGAAGGCCCGATGTCGTGCGGTTGGTGCCAGGCGTTGTGCCTGTGATGCCCGGCAACGAGGTCACTGTGAGAAACGCGGTGCCCGACGACTTGGCATGGGCGCCGTCCCCCGAGTAGGCACCGGTCACCGTGTCGGCACCGACCGGGGCGTCGGTGGCCGTGCACGAACCCGAGCCTGTGTCCAACGTGGCAGCGCAAAGGGTTGTCATCCCCACCGAGAAGGCGACGGTCCCCGTCGGGGTGCCCGAGGCAGAGCTGACCGTTGCCGCGTAGGTGACGGTCGCACCATGGCGCACCGAGGACGGCGCCACGGTCACCGCGGTGGTGGTGACGGCGGCTTGCACGGGCAACACCACCCTCCCGCTGGAGGACCCGAAGATCCCGCCTGTCGTATCACGGTACGCGGCGTCCACCGTGACGGACCCCGCACTGGGGAACGTCGTGGTGCAGGTGGCGACACCGGCCGAGATCAGCGCGGCCCCGCAGCCGCCGATGAGCGTCCCGTTCGCCGAGAAAGCGACGGTCCCCGAGGTGGGGACGGTGGTCGCCCCGACGGTCGCCTTCAAGGTGATCGATTGGCCAGCCGTCGGCTGCGCCGGTGTGGCCAGGACATCCGTGGTGGTGGTGATCGGGTCAACCGTGAGGGTGCGGCTGTCGTTCGACGAGGGTGCGAAGGTCCCGTTGGCGTCTGTGTAGACCGCCTCGACGACGTAGGTCCCCGGCGGGGTTGTCGCCGGGAGCGTGTAGGAGGCCTGCGCGGTCCCCGCTGCCACCGAGGCGGAGGTGGCAGTGCCGATGAGCGTCGAGCCGTGGTACACGCCGAAGGTGACCGTGCCCGAGCCCACCGTCGTGCCGCCAGCGGTCACCGTGGCCCGAAGCGTCACGGTCTGGTTCGACGCCGCCGCGGTGATGGTCGGGACCGTTGTGACGGTCGTGGTGGTGGGGGTAGACGTGGTCGGGGCCTGGTAGGTGATGAGCACCTCGCCGTTACCGACGTTGACCCCCGAGTACAGGGTACCAGTGGGGGCGTACCCCGAACCGCCAGCACCTCCGTAGGCCGGCGCGACGACCCCTGTCGAGGCGCCACCACCGCCGCCGCCGTACCATCCTCCCCCCCCGCCACCGCCGCCCTCGGTTTGAGCGAGTCCCACTGTGGTTGTGGAGCCTCCCTGGCCACCCTGGCCTGGCCCCCCTGACCCGCCCATGACTACGCCTTGGCCGCCCTCGCCTCCTGCCGTCTGGGTGCCGCCGCCCGGCGGGACGCCTGTCCCCTGGCATGTGGGCGTGCCTCCCGTGCTGCCACCGCCCACCCCGCCTGTGCACACGAAAAGAACCGGTGTCTGCACAACGCCGCCGCCGCCACCGCCCCCGCCGGCGACGACGAGACGGTGTGTCAGCGTCGGGGGTGTGGAACGGACGTCCGACGCGCCGCCCCCGCCCCCGCCGTGCTGCACGGCGAGGATGAGCACCTCGGTGCCGATCCCGCCTGCTCCCCCACCGTTGAACCCCCCCGCGCCGCCACCAGTGCCCTGGCCTCCGACGTAGACGTACAGGGTCGACCCCGGGGTGACGTTGAGGGTCTCGACCGCCTCGCCACCCGGTCCGCCGACGGCCCCGCCGACGGCCGTGCCGCCCTGGGCTCCGTAGGCGGTGACGGTCACCTGGGTCACTGTCGAAGGGACGTTGAACGTCTGTGCGGCCCCCGAGTAGGCGAAGGTGCACGTGACCGTGGGTGTGCCGGTGCAGTTGGACGGGGGGGATGCCGACGCGGGCGTGGTGGCACTCACGACGAGCGTGGTCGCCGTGAGGACGGCTGCACCGATGACGGCCACCACCGCCTGCGGCAGGCCGATCGGCCGGGGGGCGCCCCGTCTGCGGTCCGCTGCTCGTTGCATGCGACAAATTTAGCTTTCATCCACCGTGCGCGCGTGAGTCATCCTTGAGAGCCAAGACGAGAAAGTTCGCTCAGGCGGCGACGGACCTGGTGTCGGTGTCGGTGTCGGCCGTCTCGATCTTCCTCTTTCCTCCCTTGCCTTCGATGCAACCGACGCCCGGAGGAGAGCGACGATCCGCTCGGCTCGTCCATCGAAAAGCAGTCAGCCGCTGCGGGGAAGTGGATCGAGGTGAATTGCTCGCTCAGCTCTTGAACAGAAACTCCTCTTCCTCGGGGTCGAGGAACAGACGGACCTCGTCTTGGAGGAGCGGCATGCGGGCGAGCGAACCGTCACGATCGACCATCTCCTCGGCCACCTCCCGAGCCGTCCTCAGCAGGTCGGCATCTTTGCGGAGCTTGGCCAGCTTCAGGTCGCTCCGCCCATTCTGGCGTGCCCCGAGGATGGTGCCCTCGCCCCGCTGGTCCAAGTCCACTTCGGCCAGCTCGAAACCGTCCGAGGTCCGCTCGACAGCCTCCAGCCGCCGGCGCCCGGCTTCGCTGGAGGTGTCGCCGAGCAGGTAGCACCAGCTCGGGCGGTCGCTGCGACCGACCCGGCCCCGGAGCTGATGGAGCTGGGAGATGCCGAAGCGCTCGGCATCCTCGACCACCATCACCGTCGCCTCGGCCACGTCCACACCGACCTCGACGACGGTGGTGGCCACCAGCACCTGGACGTCGCCCCGGCGAAAGGCTGCCATCGTTGCTTCTTTGTCCGGCGCCGCCATCTGCCCGTGGAGCAGGCCGAGACGCAGGCCGTGCAGCTCTTGCTCGGCCAGGCGGGCCAGCTCCTCGGTTGCCGAACGCGCCTGGACTCGCTCCGACCCCTCCACCAGAGGGCACACCACGTAGGCACGGTTCCCCGCGGCCACTTGCTCTCGCACCTTCGACCAGGCAGCGATCTCTTCGAGCGGGGTCCGCGCCCAAACCGTGGTGACCGGGGTCCGTCCGGGCGGAAGCTCGTCGAGCACCACCATGTCCAGGTCCCCGAAGAGGATCATCGCCGCCGTGCGGGGGATCGGCGTGGCGGTCATGACCAGCAGATCGGGGTCTGCACCCGAAAGTCCGGCGGCGACCGAGCTTCGCCCCTTCTCCCGCAGGGCAGCGCGCTGCTCGACGCCGAAGCGATGTTGCTCGTCGATCACCGCGACGCCGAGCGAACGGAACACGATGTCGTCGGTCAAGAGCGCGTGGGTCCCGACCACGAGGTCGACGGTGCCGGCCTCGAGCTCCTGGCGCAGGCGGGTCCGCTCGGCAGCCGGCGTGCGATTGGTGAGCAGCGCCACGTGGACTGGCCGGGAACCGCCGAGCCGCGCGGGGTCCTCGACGGTGAGTGCGCCGACCAGTGCCCGCACGGCCATGAAATGCTGTTCGGCCAGCACCTCGGTCGGGGCCATGAGCGCTCCCTGGCGGTTCCCTTGCACCGCCACCAGCAGCGCTGCCACCGCCACCACGGTCTTGCCTGATCCGACGTCACCTTGGAGCAGGCGGTGCATGGGACGCGGACCGGCGAGCTCGGCGACGATCGCCGCGAGCGCCCGCCTCTGGGCCTCGGTCAGCTCGAAGGGGAGACTGCAGAGGAATCGACGGAGCAAGGACGCCTCTGCGCCCCGTCCCGGGCCACGGTGAGGATCGTCCCCACTGCCGGGCGACCCCGCGCACGGCGTCGTCACGTCCAGAACCGAGGCCTCGTGGCGGATGGCGCTCGCCTCCCACTCCATCGCACGGCGCCGGAGCACGAGGGCGAGCTGGAGCCGGAAGAGCTCGTCGAAGGCCAGCCGCCGGCGGGCGGCCAGCTCGTCGCCGACCGATTCGGGGAGGTGGATCCGCCGAAGTGCTTCGGTTCGCGAGACCAGCTCGAGCCGTCGCCGCCACTCCTCGGGCAGGGGATCGGCGAAGCGACCCGAACGCTCGAGCGCCTCGGCGACCCACCTGCCCAACTCCGCGCTGGTGAGCCCGGACTTCGCCGACTGAGGGTAGACAGGGACGACCCGCAACGTCCTCGCCGTGCTCCCCTCCGACCCGGCCTCGCTCTCGACGAGGACGTCCACCACCGGGTTGACCATCTGGCGACGCCCTCGGAACTCGGTGGGGCTTCCCGAGAACAACGCCTCGGTGCCGACCCGGAGCTGCTCGGCCCGCCAGGGCTGGTTGAAGAAGACAACCCGCATCGACCCGCTGTGGTCGGCGACCTCGAGCTCGACCCGGGCCCGGCCACCCCGGCCACCCCCGGCACGGCGCACGTCCACTCGCTGGACCCGGGCGAGGACCACCGCCTCGGCAGCACGGCCCGCCTCGGCACCACGGCCCGCCTCGAGCGCGCCCGGACCGCCGGCGACGAGCTCGGCCACGTCGAGCCGTCGGGTCCGATCGATGTAGCGGTACGGGTACGTGGTCACGAGGTCGAGGATCGTCTCCACCCCCCAGCGGCGCAGCGCCTCGGCTTTCTTCGCGCTCACCGACTCGAGAACGGACACCGGCTGGCCGGCCAGGAAGCGAAGCGTCCTCCCGCCCTGGGCACCGGACGGCGTTGCCTCGGTCACTCGATCCCGAAGAGGTACGGGTACAACGGCTGGCCGCCTCGGTGGACCTCGGTGGCGACGTCGGGGTGCTCGTCGTGCAGCCAGGCCGTGATCCGGCGGGTGTCGGCCGGCGTGGCGCCCTCCCCCTCGATCAAGGTGACCAGCTCGTGCTCGTCGGTGAGGAGGCGGTCGAGCAACGCGAACGCGGCCGCGGCCGGGGAGTCGGCAACCGAGACCACGTTGCCGCGGGTCACGCCGATCCAATCGCCTTCGGACACCGGGCCGGCATCGGTCTCGGCCGCTCGCACCGCCTGGGTGACCTCGGCGGGAAGCACCCGGGCCGCCGAGGCCTCCATCGACGCGACGTTCTCGTCGAGGCCCGAACCCGGGTCGTAGTCCAAGAGGGCCGCGAAGCCCTCGACGGTGCTCCCGGTCGGCACCACCCGTACGCGGCGGTGGGCCAGAGCCGCGGCCTGCTCGGCGACCGGCCGGATGTTCTTGTTGTTCGGCAGGATGACCACCTGGTCCGAACCGGTGGCCTCGATCGCGTCGAGGATCTCGGCCGTCGACGGGTTCATCGACTGGCCGCCGCGCACCATGTGGTGGACGCCCAGCGAACGGAAGATCCGCCCGATGCCCTCCCCCGAGACCACGGCCACCACCCCGGTGGCGGGTGCCGGGCCAGTCGGCTCGTCGATCGTGACCCCCGCGCCTTCGCGGACCCAACGCTCCTCTTCGACCTGCTCGAGCAAGTCGGTCACGCGGATGTCCTGGGGACGGCCGGCGTCGAGCGCAGCTTCGACGGCGGCTCCGATGTCGTCGGTGTGGATGTGGCAGTTCCACAGGCCGCCGCCGCCGACGACAACGATGGAGTCCCCGATGCCGGCCCAGACCTCCTTGAAGTCCGGGATGGTGTCGTCCGGCGCGTGCAGCAGGTACATCACCTCGTAGCGGAGCCCGTCCACCCCTGTCCCGACGTCGCCGTGGTGGCCCCGCTCCGCGGCCGGTGCACCAGCACCGGCAACGAGGACCGGATGCGCCGCTCCAATCGAGTCGAGCGCCGGCGGCTCGGGCATGGGCCGGCCGTCGACCACCGAGGCCAGTGCGTCGAGGAAGAGCACGTACCCCGTACCCCCGGCATCCACGACGCCCGCTCGGGCAAGCGCGTCGAGCATCGTCGGGGTACGGGCCAGCGCGTCGGCAGCGGCGGACCTGGCGCCGTCCACCACCGCCACGAGGGTCGGATCAGCCTCCAGCGCAGCCGTCGCCCCCTCGCCGGCGGCCCGGGCCACGGTGAGGATCGTCCCCTCGACCGGGCGGACCACGGCCTGGCGAGCCAAGTCGCTGGCGATGACCAGGGCCTCGGCCAGCGCCGATGCGTCGGCGCACGGACAGCGGCCGAGCCGCTCGGCCACCCCGCGCAGGAGCTGGGAGAGGATCACACCAGAGTTCCCCCGCGCCCCCATCAGCGAGCCGTGCGCCACCGCCGCACAGACCGCAGCCATCTCAGGCGAGTCGCCCAGGGACTCGACCTCGGCGACCACGGCGTCGAGGGTGAGCGCCATGTTGGTCCCGGTGTCGCCGTCGGGCACCGGGTAGACGTTCAGGCGGTTGATCGCCTGCTGGTGGCGGTGGAGCACGTCGCGGTACACCGCCATGACCGCGGCGACACCGGCTGCGTCGAGTGTCGCCCGGGTCGCCACGTCACGGGATGCTAACCTCGAAGACGTTCGTCGCGGCCCCTGGCCGCTCCGCCGGCCGGCCATCGGAGCCGGGCCGACCACCGAGGAGGAAGAGTCTCATGGCAGCGGTGTGCGACCTCTGCGGCAAAAAGCCGTCGTTCGGCATGAGCCTCAGCCACTCCCACCGGCGCAACAAGCGCCGCTGGAACCCGAACATCCAGCGGGTGCGGGCACTGGTGGACGGCACGCCGCGGCGCCTCCACGTGTGCACCTCGTGCATCCGGGCGGGCAAGGTCACCAAACCCACCCGGCGGGTGCACTCCACCACCTGAGCCCCCGGTGGCCACACTCAGCGGGCGCCGGATCGTCGTCGTCGGGGCATCGTCGGGGATCGGGAGAGCCACGGCTTCGGCCGCCGTCCGCAGTGGCGCGTCAGTGGTAATGACCGCCCGGCGTCGTGAGGACCTGGACGCGGCGGCCAACGACGCCGGACCCCGGGCCAAGGCGCTCCCGGTGGACGTGCGCGACCCGACCAGTGTCGCGAGGCTGGTCGCCAACGCAGCCGAGTGGCTGGGCGGGCTGGACATCGTGGTCTACGCGGCCGGACTGGCGCGATTGGCGCCGCTCACAGCGGTGACGCCGGCCCAGTGGCAGGAGAGCTGGGCGACCAACGTCACCGGAGCGGCGCTCGTGGTGGCGGCGGCCCTCCCGCACCTGCGCCGCTCCCCTCACGGCTGCGTGGCCCTGCTGTCGTCGCACTCGGTGGGGCACCCCTGGCCCGGGCTGGTCCCCTACGCGGCCAGCAAGGCCGCACTCGACGAGCTGGCGAGAGGGCTGCGAACCGAGCAGCCGGACCTGCGGGTCCTGCGGGTGGTCGTCGGCAACACTGCCACCGGCTTCGCGGACCACTGGGATCCCGACACGGCCGGCGCCGCCCTCGAGCGCTGGCTGGAAGAGGGCTACCTGCGCCACCGGGTCCTCGAGCCGACCGAGGTGGCCGAGGCCATCATCGCCGCGCTCGCCCGCACGGGCCTCGACCGGAGCGACGACGTCGAGGTCGTCGGAGAGGAGCTCGGGGCCGGCGAGACCTAACCGATCCGGTGCTCCCAGCCCATCGCCTCGAGCATCTCGCCCCTCAGGACCCGCCGGGCCGGGTCCTCCACGCACCGGCCGATGACCACCGGCGAGCGCAGCCCAGCCGCGTTGAAGGCCTGGGAGAGGGACTCGGGCGCGGGCGTTGCGATCACCAGTTCGTAGTCCTCGCCGCCCCCCAGGGCGTCGAGCGTCGTGGCACCCTCGACGACGGGGACCCGATCGAGCTCGAATCCCACGCCCGACGCGTCGGCCAAGCGGTGCAGGTCGATTGCCAGCCCGTCGGAGACGTCGATCATGGCGCTCGCTCCGGCCTCCCGCGCTGCCAGCCCTTCGGCCAGGCGAGCCCGCGGCCTGCGATGCGAACGGATGGCCGATGCCACGGCCATGCCGGCGGCCGTCGCCGGCGACCCCGCCGCACCGTCCCTGAGGGCGCGCAGCCCGGCCGACGACGACCCGAGGGGGCCGGTGAGAGCGAGCCAGTCCCCTGGACGTGCGCCTGCTCGGGAGACCGGGGGCCTCTCGCCCTCGAGCACCCCGGCCACGGCAACCGAGATCACGAGCACCGAGGAAGCAGTCAAGTCGCCGCCCACCACCGGGCACTGCCATTCGGCCGACGCCTCGGCCACGCCCTCGATCACGCCGGCCACGGCGATACCCGGCGGGACTGCGAGGGTGACCAAGGCGTGGGAGGGCCGCGCACCGACTGCTCCGACGTCGCTCAGCGCCGCGGCCATGGACTTCCACCCGGCGTCCGACGGCGCGACGAGGTCCAAGTCGACGTGGACGCCCTCGACGACTGCGTCGGTGGCCAGCACCAGGCGGCCGGCGGGCCGGCCGAGCACCGCCGCGTCGTCGCCGATCCAGATCTGCCCAGGTGGAGGCCCCCCCGATGCCGCGTCGAGCACAGCGGTGAGCCGGCCGACGAGCGCGTTCTCGGTGCCGGGCGCTCCCAGGGGATCTGGCGGCCGGTTGGGGTACACCACGAGATCATGCCTAGCATTGACGCGACCGGGGCGCCTTCGGACCTGTCGGCGCCGCCCGCTCGGACAGCACACTCGGACAGCACACTCGGACAGCACACGACGCGCCGTGGCATGCACGGCGACGAGGAGGACGCGAAGCACATGGCCCCCACCGACAACGACAAGCTGATCTCATGGATAGAAGAGGTGGCGGCCCTCACCCTGCCTGACCGGGTCGAGTGGTGCAACGGATCGGCCGAGGAGTACGACCGCCTGTGCCAGCTCCTCGTGGACAACGGGACCTTCACCCGGCTCTCCGACGCGAAGCGGCCCAACAGCTACTGGGCCTGCTCGGACCCCGGCGACGTCGCGCGGGTGGAGGACCGGACTTTCATCTGCTCCGGGCTCGAAGAGGACGCCGGCCCCACCAACAACTGGCGCGACCCCGTCGAGATGCGGGCCACGCTCACCGGGCTGTTCCGTGGCTCGATGAAGGGCCGCACCATGTACGTGGTGCCGTTCTCCATGGGTCCACTCGGCTCTGACATCGCCCACATCGGGGTCGAGATCACCGACTCGCCCTACGTTGCGGTGTCGATGCGGATCATGACCCGGATGGGCTCGTCCGTGCTCGACGCATTGGGGCCCGACGGCTTCTTCGTCCCGTGCCTGCACTCGGTCGGCGCGCCGCTCGGCCCCGGCGAAGCCGACGTCCCCTGGCCCTGCGACACCGAGAACAAGTACATCGTGCACTTCCCCGAGACCCGGGAGATCTGGTCCTACGGCTCGGGGTACGGAGGCAACGCCCTGCTCGGCAAGAAGTGCTTCGCCCTGCGCATCGCCTCGGTCATGGCACGCGACGACGGATGGCTGGCCGAGCACATGCTCATCTTGAAGCTGACGTCCCCAGAAGGCGAGACCCGCTACGTGACCGGCGCGTTCCCCTCGGCGTGCGGCAAGACCAACCTCGCCATGCTGATCCCGACGCTACCGGGCTGGAAGGTCGAGACGATCGGCGACGACATCTGCTGGATGAAGTACGGTGCAGACGGCCGGCTCTACGGGATCAACCCGGAGGCAGGGTTCTTCGGGGTGGCTCCGGGGACCAACTCCCACACCAACCCCAATGCGATGTTCTCGGTGGAGGCAAACACGATCTTCACCAACACGGCGCTCACCGACGACGGGGACGTGTGGTGGGAGGGAATGACCGACGAGCCCCCATCGCACTGCACCGACTGGCGCAACGAGGAGTGGACCCCGGCAAAGGGGACCACGGCGGCGCACCCCAACGCCCGGTTTACCGCGCCGGCGGCCCAGGACCCAGCCATCGCCCCGGAGTGGGAGGACCCGGCCGGCGTGCCGATCTCGGCCATCCTCTTCGGCGGGCGCCGGGGCTCGGTGGTGCCGCTCGTGTTCCAGTCGTTCGGCTGGGAGCACGGGGTGTTCCTCGGCTCGATCATGACCTCGGAGACGACCGCCGCCGCGACCGGCGCGGTGGGGAACCTGCGACGCGACCCGTTCGCCATGCTCCCGTTCTGCGGGTACAACATGGGCGACTACTTTGCCCACTGGCTCGAGGTCGGAGCGGCCGGAGACCCCGACAAGCTCCCGAAGATCTTCTACGTGAACTGGTTTCGCAAGGACGCCGACGGGCGCTGGCTCTGGCCCGGGTACGGCGAGAACTCCCGGGTGCTCCAGTGGGTGTTCGATCGGGCGGCAGGACGCGGGGACGCCGTCGAGACGCCCATCGGCTGGGTGCCGGCACCTGGTGCCATCGACATCGAGGGAACCGGTGTCTCGAAGGAGGACCTCGACGAGCTGCTCCGGGTGGACCACGACGAGTGGCGTGCCGAAGTTCCCCTCATCCGCCGCCACTTCGACATGTTTGGCAAGCGGCTGCCGGCCGAGCTGGCGGCCGCGGTCGACGAGCTCGAACGCCGCTTGGGATGACGCAGCGCGGAATGTCGCTCGACCGAGCGGATCTCGTCGCTCGAGGCATCCGTCCGCTTCACGACAGAGGTTCGGTGCCCGAGCGGTCCTGAGCAGGCGAGGGGGGATGCAGTGGTGGATTGCGCGATCATCGACGTCGACGAGCACGTGTTCGAGCACCGCCGGACCTGGCTCGACAGCATCGACCCGTCCTGGCGAGACGATGCCCTCCGCATCGAAGACGACGAGCGGGGCTGGCCCTGGCTGACCTGGCGCGGCTCCCACCTCTACCCGGTCGAGATCCAACACCCCGGGCGACCCGACGAGGTCGGCGAGCGCCGGTGCCGGATGGCTGCAGGCGGTGACGCTCCCGGCCGGTACGAGGACCTCCTCCCGCGGGCCTATGGATCGCCTGCTGGGCGGCTCGAGATGCTGGACCGCTCCGGTCTCGCCGGGGCGGTCCTGTTCCCGAACTTCGGTCTGGTGTGGGAGCAGGCTCTCGCTTCGGACCGGCCGGCTCGCCGGGCGAACATGGCGGCCTACAACCGCTGGGTTGCCGGGGTGCAGGCCGACGGAGCGGGGCGGTTGTTCGCGGTGGCACACCTCAGCCTGGACGACCCCGAATGGGCAGCACGGGAGATCGCGGCACTCGGAGCATCGGGCATGCGGCTGGCGATGATCGCTCCGGCCCCGGTCGACGGATTACCGCTGTCGGACCGGTCGTTCGACGGCGTCTGGGCGGCATTCGTCGACGCGGGCGTCTCGCCGGTGTTCCACGTGTCGTCTTTTCCCAGCCCCCTCGACCCGGCGTGGCACCGCGGAGACCCCGAGCCCCTGGACCATCTGCTGGATTCGGTCTTTTTGTCACTGGCGCCGGCGGTGGCGATCGCCAGCATGATCCTCCACGGGACGTTCGAACGCTTTCCCACGCTCCGTCTCGGTGTCGTCGAGCTCACCGCCGGATGGGTCCCGTCGTTCCTCTTGCACCTCGACGGAGCGTTCGACTTCTACATCGCCCGTCACGGCGAGTGGTACCAGAGCCTGTCGCTGCGGCCCTCCGAGTACTTCTTGCGCAACGTCCGAGTCGGTGCGCTCCCCTACGAGGCCCCGGCCCGCTTGGTACGCCAACTCGGTGACCACACGTTCATGTACGGGAGCGACTGGCCCCACGCCGAGGGTGTGGCCGACCCCGGAGGCGCCGGCCGGAAGGCTGTCCAGGGTCTCGACGGCGATGCCGCTGCCGGGCTCTTGGGCGCCAACGCAGCATGGCTGCTCGGTGGCGGTGCAGACCGTCTCCTGGCCGGCGGAGACGCAGGCCCTTCACACGGCGGAGCCGCATAGGAGGCGATCCGTCAGGGCATCGGGGATCGGCGCGGGCGCTTTGGCACGTGGGCACGTGGTCGTCTCGGCATCTGGGCACGAGGGTATCTGGGGCGTGGGTATCTGGGGCGTTTCTGGGGCGTGGGTATCTGGGGCGCTTCTGGGGCGTGGCAGCTTCCCGCAACCGAGCTCCGGCGCTCAGGCCAGGTTGTCGCCCCCGAAGATCTCGGACACCGAGGTGTCCTCGAACACCGCGTCGATCGCGTCAGCGATGATCTTGGCGACCGAGAGCACTTCGATCCGATCGAAGCGCCTGTCGTCGGACAGCGGGAGCGTGTCGGTCACGACCACCCGGGAGATGGGCGCTGCCTTGAGCCGGTCCACCGCCGGATCAGAGAGCACCGCGTGAGTGGCCATCGCCCAGATCTCGGCTGCGCCCGAATCCGCCAGGAGCTCGGCGGCCGCGCAGATGGTGCCGGCCGTGTCGATCATGTCATCGATGACGACACAGTGCCGACCTGTCACCTGCCCGACCACGTGACGCGCTTCTACCTGGTTCACCGTGCCTCGCGGCCTGGTCTTGTGGACGAGAGCAAGGTCGGACCCCAAGTGCTGGCTGTAGCGCTCGGCGACCTTCACACGGCCGGCGTCAGGAGCAACGACCACCACGTCTTCGGGCACGTGCTCTCGCAGGTAGTCCTCGAGTACCGGAGCCGCCGTCAAGTGGTCGAATGGCACGTCGAAGAACCCTTGGATCTGGCCCGAGTGCAGGTCCACGCTCACCACCCGATCGGCACCGGCCGCCGAGAGCATGTCCGCTACCAGCTTCGCAGTGATCGGCTCACGGCCGGTGGCTTTGCGATCCTGCCTTGAATACCCATAGTAGGGACACACCGCGGTGATGCGCTTGGCCGAAGCCCGTTTCGCAGCATCGATCATGATGAGCTGTTCCATCAAGGAGTCGTTCACCGGGCCGCAATGCGTCTGGACGATGAACACGTCGCATCCCCGGACGGAACTGTCGTAACGGCAATGGACCTCGCCATTGGCGAATTCACGCAAGTTCGCCTCGCCCAGCTTCACCCCCAGATGAACGGCAATCTGCTCGGCAAGCGCCGGATGCGATCGCCCCGACACCAGCTCAAGTCGCCTTCGGGGTATGAGCTCCACGGCACGCGACGCTACCAGCGCAACGGCACATGCTCGGCTGGGCCAGCTTGGCGATGGTCGTCTTGTCGGTGCGCCGGGCCAGCCAGGCGACCACGTCATGGAGGTTACGGGTGTGCCGGGCTCCCGGCCGAGCCCCCGGTCGGGTTCCCGGGTCCCCCTCGGTGCGCACTCGCCCGCAGCGGCGGCAGTCGACGCAGAGGATCTCAGCCTCCAAGAACCACCTCCGCGTCCCCAGGTCCAGACGCCTCCAGCGGTGCGCCGAGCGGTCGTAGGTCCATCAGGTCTTCTTCTTGCACGGACAGCGGTGCTTGGCTTGGCGCGGGCGCAACCCGAACACGGTCCCCTCGTCTCCAGACGTGACCGTCGCTACCGATGCCCCGAGGACCGCCGGCATCATGGTGAATGCAGTGGCGACGCGCATGCGTTCCTGTTTGCAAGCTGCGGTTTCGTCTCCAAGGCGCAGGAGAGGAGCTACGCGTGCGCGCCGCTTCGCGAGAAATCCCCGGCCACGTCCGGGGGTCACTGCACGGTTGGTGGCGAGGTCGTCGCCACAACGGGCGTCAAGGATCCACGACGTCGGCCTCCGGCCGCCCTCGGCCCCCGCCTTCTCCGTCAAGCGGCCCAGGAGGAGTTGGGGTCTCTCTGCTGCGAGGAGGTGGGGTGATCCAGTGGATTGGGCCTAAGTCGACAGTCCCTCTCGGGAGGTAAAGGGAGGAACGTTCTCGCCCTCGGGTACTTCGACGCCAGGGCCGAGATAGGCAAATGGCCCGACATCCGCCCGTGCACCGACGACGGCGCGGACGCACACGCTGTGGTGTACCCGCGAACGTTCTCCCACGTGTGAATCCACGAGCGTGCAGTCCGGTCCGACCTCCGCACCCTGTGCCACGACGGTCTTTCCTCGTAGTATCACTCCGGGCAGCAAGCTCACGTCGGTTGCCAGCTCTACTCCGGCGTCGACATACGTGCGCTCTGGGTCCCACATGGTGACGCCCCGTCTCATCCAACGCTCGTTGATCCGATCACGGAGCTCAGCTTCGGCCACCGCCAACTGCGCTCTGTCGTTCACACCAGCCGCCTCCATTGGATCTGACACGGTCATCGCATCCACTCGGTAGCCGGCATCGGCAAGCACCGCGACGACGTCGGTCAGGTAGTACTCCCGTTGCGAATTGACCGGGCTCAACCGGCGTAGCGCCGGTGCCAGCAAGCTCCGGCGGAAGCAGTAGATCGAGGTATTGATCTCCTTCAGCTCCCGCTCGCCGGGATCGGCATCGCCGTCCTCGACGATCCGAGCGACAGAACCATCCTTGCCTCGCAGCACCCGGCCATACCCGGTTGGGTCTGTAACCTCAGCAGTGAGGAGGGTCGCCCCGGCGCCACTTGCTCGATGATGGCGCACCAGAGCTGCGAGGGTGGCCGGTCGAAGGAGCGGGGTATCCCCGGGAAGCACGGCCACATCGCCCTCTCCGTCGTCACCGGGTAGCTCGCTTCCCGCGGGGAGACCGGTCAAACCTACGGCAGCGGCATCCCCCGTACCGTGCGGGCTCGGCTGCTCGACGAACTCGATGTCGAGCGCCGCAGGCGCGTGCTCGACCAGGGTCTTGGTCACCCATTCCCCGCGATGCCCGACGACCACGACGACGCGATCGATCTCGAGCTCGGCCAGCGCATCAAGCACGTGGAGCACCAACGGACGTCCGCACAGCAGGTGCAGAGGTTTCGGACGGAGAGACCGCATGCGAGTGCCCTCCCCGGCTGCGAGGACGACGGCGTACAACGGATTTCTCTGGCTCATGGGGTCATTCTCCCTCGCGCGCACCTGCGGAGCGCGCACGGTCGGCTCGAAGCCTCCCACCGGCGCTACGGTGCAGTTGATGACCGTGCAACCGTATGACGAATTCGGCCTTTTCCACGAGAACGCACAGGAGCACGGCTTACCTTTCGACCAGCCGCCTGACGTGCGGCGAACGTCAGTAGAAGTGGGGTCAGACCGCCGCCTCAGCGCTCTGGTCTGGGGAAAGGATCCAGCCCAGTTGGTGCTCCTCCACGGCGGCGCACAGAACGCCCACACCTGGGACACGGTCGCATTAGCACTCGGTCGTCCACTCGTGGCGATCGACCTCCCGGGGCATGGACACTCCGATGCCGCGAAGGCGGGAGCCTTGTCGGTTGAGGACCACGCCGCCGATGTGGCGCGCGTGGTGCAGGCCGTTGCTCCTGAGGCAAGGGCGGTGGTCGGCATGTCGCTCGGAGGTCTCACCGCGCTGGCGCTGGCGCGCCTTGCGCCGGATCTGGTTCGCCGATTGGTGCTCGTCGACATCACCCCTGGGGTGACGGCGGCCAAAGCCGACTCGGTCACTTCGTTCGTAGCCGGTCCATCGAGCTTTGCAAGTTTCGACGAGATCCTGGCCCGTACCGTGGAGTTCAACCCGACCCGCACGGTGTCATCACTCCGACGAGGGATTCTCCACAACGCCGTTCAGCGCGAGGACGGAAGCTGGGTCTGGCGATATGCCCGCTTCCGCCAAGGGGATCTCGGCGTACCACCCGATTTTGGAGATCTCTGGAGTGTCGTCTCGGGTTTGACGTTGCCACTCCTCCTCGTCCGGGGTATGGCGACGGGGTCGGTTGTCGACGATGCCGACGAGGCCGAGTTGCTGCGACGCAAGCCCGACGCCCAGGTAGTTCGAGTGGAGGGAGCCGGGCATAGTGTCCAGGGTGATCAGCCGATCGAGCTGGCGCGCATCATCGACGCGTTTGTCCCCTGAGAGTCAAGATCTCCTTCTGCGGCCTCGACCACCTGGACATCAACTCGAGCGAGATCTGCGGGCCCGCCGAGGGCGCCTTTGAACCGACACTGGACCGCCGGCACTTGACCGTTGCCACAGGACCGCCGCCACTGGACCGCCGCCACTGGACCAGGGATCGTCGCAAGCTCCGGGGGGAGGGTTCGAACCTCCAACATCCGGCTCCAAAGGCCGACGTTCTGCCGATTGAACTACCCCGGACGGTCCCTCTGCGCATCGTGTATCGCTCGGATGGTGAGAACTGGTCCTCGATGCAGGACGCGTCCTCGGTTCCAAGCAGGTCCTCGACGCTGAGCCAACAGGTTACGGCGTCGGGACATCGACCGTGGACGACCATTGGACCTCGGCAAATTCGCGCATAAGAAGTCCTGAAGACCTCGGTCCTGCCCCAACTGCGCCCGGTAGGCTCCCCGTCGAGCGGTCACGAAGGAGCTCGGAGATCGGAGATCGTATGCGAGTCCTGGTGGTCGAAGACGACCAAGCGGTTCGAAGTTCATTGGACCGCGCCCTGCGGCTCGAAGGGTACTCGGTCGACACCGTCGACGATGGAGCGAAGGCGCTCCACGCGCTCGAAGTGTCACCCCCGGATGCCATTGTGCTGGACCTCGGGCTGCCGGTGCTCGACGGCCTGGAGGTGTGCCGGCGCATTCGAGCGGCTGGTGACGACACTCCCGTGCTGATGCTGACCGCTCGCGATGCAATAGACGATCGGGTACAGGGCCTCGACGCGGGAGCGGACGACTATGTGGTCAAACCGTTTGCCCTGGCCGAGCTCCTTGCCCGGCTCCGTGCGCTGCTGCGACGCCGCAGCGGTAGTGCCGGAGACACCCTGACCTTTGCGGACCTCTCACTAGACCTCGGCACGCGAGAGGCTCGCAGAGGCCAGAGGTCATTCTCCCTGACTCGCATCGAATTCGACCTCTTGGAGCTGTTTCTCCGCCATCCCCGTCAAGTCCTCACCCGAGATGTCATCCTCGATCGCGTCTGGGGATATGACTTCGATTCGGGAACCAATTCGCTGGCTGTTTACGTCGGGTACCTGCGACGCAAGACCGAGGCGGACGGAGAACCTCGCTACATTCACACGGTACGCGGCGTCGGTTACGTGCTGCGCGAGTCGTGACCTTCCGCAACCGCCTCGTACTGGTCGCCGCCGTCGCCGTGGTCGTCGCCGTCTTGGCGGCTTCCGTGTCCAGTTACTTCGCAGCTCGGAACGCGCTCGTGGGCTCGGTCGACGGGACGCTCGAGACCACGGCCCAGAGCATCATTGCCCACGGCGGGCGAGTCAACGAAGGAGACCTCGGTGTTCAGATCGACCTCCAGTACGTGGACCCGCAGGGAGAGGTGATCGGCGGGGGGGGCAGCATTCCAGTGCCGCCATCGGTGGCCTCAGTGGCATCCGGCCAATCTCCGTCCTACTTCTCGGACGTGACACTCCGCGGTCAGGACTACCGAGAGCTGGTGGTGAGTGCGGGACAAGTCGAGATCATCACACAAGGCATCGTGGTGGCGACCACGAGGGCCGCGCTGCAGATCGTGCTACCGCTGACGGCTGTGGACGGTCAGCTCTCCCACCTTGGCACCATCCTGATCCTCATCGCCGTGCTCGGCATCGCCCTGGCCCTCCTCCTTGCATGGCTCGTCGGTCGTACTGCCCTCGTGCCGCTGGACGAGCTGACGTTGGCAGTCGAAGAGATCGCCACCACCACCGACGTCAGTCAGCGCTTGGAGCCCGGCGGTGCGGACGAGCTTGGGCGGCTTCGCCGAGCATTCAACCACCTGCTCTCGGCGTTGGAACGATCGCGTGAGGCGCAGCGGCAGCTCGTCTTGGACGCCGGCCACGAGCTTCGCACCCCTCTCACCAGCATTCGCACCAACCTCGAAGTGGTCCGCCGCCTCGACGAGCTCCCGCCCGAAGAGCGAGAAGTGCTGATCGACGATCTCCTCGCGCAGATGGGAGAGCTCACGGCCCTCGTAGGTGATCTGTCCGAGCTGGCCCGCGGCGAGCACCGTCAGAGCGTCCCAGCGCCATTCCGGCTCGACGAGTTGGTCGAGGACGCAGTTTCGGTGGCTCAAGCGCATGGGCGGACCCGCGGGGTCACCTTCCAGGTGGACTCCTCGCCTAACTGGGTCGTAGGACAGCGAGATCGCATTGCCCGAGCTGTCGGCAATCTCCTCGACAACGCACTCAAGTGGAGTCCCGACCAGTCAGTGGTCGAAGTTGCGTGTCGCCACGGAAGCGTGATCGTCCATGATCATGGCCCGGGCATCGACCCCGACGACTTACCGCACATCTTCGACCGCTTCTACCGCTCTCCGGCCGCCCGCTCACGTCCGGGGTCGGGCTTGGGCCTGGCAATCGTCGCCCAGGTCGCCAACGCCGAAGGGGGGTCGATCGAGGGTGGCAACGCCGAGGATGGTGGGGCAATGTTCCGATTGAGCTTTCCCGTGGTCCCGTTCCCTGCCCCAGTTGCCCCGCCGGACACCCCCGCAGACCCCCCGCCGGACAGCCCCGCAGACCCCCCGCCGGGCACCCCCGCAGACCCCCCGCCGGACAGCCGGTGAGCACCCGCGTGTCGTGCGGGGACGCGACCACAGCTCGTCAATCGGCCGCGATGAGCTCGATCCGGTTCCCGAAGGGATCGTCGGCGTAGCACCTTCGCACCCCCGGAAGATCATGGTCCCAGATGACACGAACATCGGCAGCTGCCAACCGTGCGACGAGCGCATCGAGTCCCTCGACCACCAAGGCTGGATGAGCCTTCCGGGCGGACCGGAATTCGGGGTCGACTCCCAGGTGCAGCGTCACCAAGCCATTGGAGAACCAGCAACCTCCCCGGGACGCGAGCGGTTCAGGTTTGGGTTGGCGATCCAGTCCGAGAAGACCGGAGTAGAACGCTTCGGCCCGATCCTCCTGTCCGGCAGGCATCGCGAGCTGTACGTGGTCCAAGGCGACGAGCCGGTCCTCCACTGGGTGGAGCCTACCGCTCCGGCTGCGGCGGTCACTGCGTGCGCTGACCTCACCTGGCGCCGGCACCTGGTCAACCGCTAGTCTCCCGCACGGCATGGGATCACTCATCAAGAAACGCCGCAAGCGCATGCGCAAGAAGAAGCACAAGAAGATGCTGAAGGCGACGCGCTGGCAGCGACGCGCTGGCAAATAGCCGCTACTGCTCCCATCACCCCCGCACAACCGGCATCCGGCACTGCTGGCTCAGCCGGCATCCGGCACTGCTGGCTCCCATCCGCAAGGCACACTGCGCACCGCGATGAGCGCCGCCTTTTCGTGGCCGAGGACCAGTGATGTGCGCCCGGCCAAACCGACGTCGTCCGCGGTCCCTTCGATGTACCACGTGGCACCGCTGCCCGCGAGCACCGGGCGACGGCCGGTCGCCTCGGCCAGTAGGTCGCGCCAGCGGCCCAGTCTGGGCTCCACGGCGATCGCCGCAGCCGTGAGATCGTTCGGCCCATCTTCCTCATCCCGAGCCGACCCCGTGCCCAGCTCGTCCCAGGCACGGTAGACGGCAGCCGTCGCGACGCCGAATGGAGGGACGAGCAGGACGTACGATCGCTCCTCGAAGGCAAGTGGGTCGATCCGCTCCCCGACTCCCCCCACCACAGCCCGCCCGCCGGTGACACAGAACGGCACGTCGGACCCGAGGGCGAGGGCAACCGCCGTGTCCTGACAGCCGGCCCATCGCAAGATCGCTGCCGCGTCGGCCGAGCCTCCACCCAGCCCGCCTCCCATGGGGATCCGCTTGACGAGTCGGACACCGGCGCTCCGCCCGACCGCGGCGAGCGCCCGGCGCACGAGGTTCTCCTGGGAGCGGGCCAGATCGTGAAGCTGCTCGAGGCTCGGCACGGGGACACCGGATCTCGGGTCGACCTCGACCGACAGCCCGCTGGCAGCGGGATCGACGATCAGCAGATCGTGGAGGTCCACCGTGACCATCTCGGCTTGGAGGAGATGGAGGCCCTCCTCGCTCCGACCGAGCACACGCAGCGACGTGGTGAGCTTCGCCGGGGCGGCAAGACGAACCGTTCCGGGGAACGGCATACCCAGCGGCTTGTCTCCGGGGGCACTTCCTTGCGGCTCGAGCGCTCCGGTCGCGCTCATCGGTCGTGAGATGCCGTCGGCTCGCGCCCGTCCGCGCCGCCTATCCAGCCGGCCAGCGCCCCCCAGGCTTCCACGTCGAGATCTTCTGCCCGAAGGTCGTCGCGCACCCCCGCGGAGGCGAAAGCTCGCTGCTCGACCACCCCAGCCAAAGACCCCCGGAGCATCTTCCGCCGCTGCCCGAACCCAGCGTTCACCACGCGGCAGAACCGGTCGTAGCCGACCGACGGCGGAACGGCAGGGCACGGGCGGCGGTCGATCCGGATGAGCACCGATGTCACCTTGGGCCGGGGGAGGAACACGGTCGCCGGCACGCGACCGACGATCGCGGCGGTCGCCCAGTACGCGATCTTCGCCGAGACGGCACCGTAGGCGCGACTCCCGGTGCGAGCTGCCATGCGCTCTCCCACCTCTCGCTGGACCATGACCAGCATGCAACCGACGTGAGGCGCTGACTCCAGCACTCGCATGACGACGGGCGTGGCGACGTTGTAGGGAAGATTGGCCACGATCCGCCAGGGCACCGGTCCGGGAGGGAGCAGGTCGATCCAGTCGAGGTGCAGGGCATCACCTTCGAGCACGGTGACGGTGCCGCGGCACTCACTCGACGCGAGCACACTCGAGAGCACCGCCACGAGAGCGGGATCGGTCTCGATCGCCACGACGTGCGCGCCCGTCTCGGCAAGGGCCAAGGTGAGGGAGCCGAGCCCCGCGCCGACCTCCGCTACCGGCGTGCCTTCATCGACGTCCGCCAGCCGGACGATCCTGCGCACGGTGTTGGGGTCCACGACGAAGTTCTGCCCGAGCGACCGACGGGGCCGCAGCCCGTGGGTATCGAGCAGGCGCTGCACGTCGGTCCGGGAATGGGTCACCGGCATCGAACCGCCGGCGCCACCACGGCGTGGGGCATCGCGGCCTCCTCCACAGCGGCACGCGAGATCACGATGCCGCCCGGGCAAAGACGCGCTCGGCGTTGGCTCGACTGGCGTCGGCCAACTCGATCGGATCGGCACCTCTCGCCTGCGCCACCGCGGCGCCCACCAGCGGGACGAACGCCGGTTCGTTCGGCCTGCCCCGATGAGGTACCGGGGCGAGGAAGGGGCTGTCGGTCTCGACCAGCACCCGGTCGATCGGGCACAGGGACGCCGCCTCCCTGATCTCGTCTGCGTTCTTGAAGGTCACGATCCCGCTGAAGGAGATGTACATGCCGGCATCGAGGCAGCGCCGGGCCTCTTGGGGGCCTCCGGTGAAGCAGTGCAGCACCGTCCGCTCGGGAACCCCCTCGGCTCCGAGGACGTCGAACAGGTCGTCCCAGGCCTCGCGGACGTGGATGACCAGCGCCAGATCGGTGCGACGAGCGAGGGCGACCTGCTCGCCGAACGCCCGGCGCTGTTCCGGGCGCGGGGAGTGGTCGTAGTGGTAGTCGAGCCCGCACTCCCCGACGGCCACGAGCGACGAGTCACCGGCTGCTCGGGCCGTGTCGACGAGCCGTACGACGTCGTCCACGCCCGAGGAGGCTTGGTGGGGGTGGAGCCCGGCCGTCGCCCAGACCGCGGGGACCTGCTCGCCGAGCAGGGTCCCGCCTGCGACCTCGGCGGCGATGGCCAGCGCCTGGGCCGACGTCGGCGCGTCGGTCCCGACGCACACCACCGTCCCGACCCCGGCTTCCAGCGCGCGCCCGAGCACGCCGGCGATCGAGCTCTGAGCGCTCTGTCCGCTCTCACTGCTGCGGTACTGGTCCTGGAGGTGGCAGTGGGAGTCGAGCCAGCAGGCGGCCGGGAGCGGCTGCCCTTCCTGGTCCGCCGCGCGCGGCGGCCCTTCGCTCGTTGCCACCCTGCTCACGGTCGCCGCCGGGGGAACAAAGGGGCGCCCTTCTCCACCGCCAGCCCCCCGGGGTACCCTCCCCACGCGCCGGCCTCTGGAAGGCGGAGGTCCGACGGCTCGCCATCCAGCCCGAGCCGGGTCCAGATCTCGCATGCCGTCCCGGGCATCGCCGGGGAGACGAGCAGGGCCACGATCCGGAGGGCCTCGAGCGCCGCGCCCATGATCGCGTCGACCTCGGGACCCGGATCGAGCTTCCAGGGCTCGGTCGCCTCCAAGTGGGCATTGGCCGCCCCGATGAGACGCCACGTGGCCTCGAGCGCCTCGTGGGGCGCCCAGCGGTCCCACCCCTCCGAGGCGGCCTCGAGCGCGCTGGCCGCCGACGCGGCCAGGGGGCTGCCGGGGTCCGGAGCTGGGCCGATGCCGCCGCACTTCGCCCCCACCACAGTCGCTACCCGGGAGAGGAGGTTGCCCAAGTTGTTGGCCAGATCGGCGTTGTAGCGAGACACGATCCCCTCGTAGGAGAACTCGCCGTCACTGCCGAGCGGCACTTCGCGCAGGAGGTGGTACCGGACGGCATCCGCCCCGAGATCGTCGACGAGGGACTCGGGGGCGATCTCGGTGAGGCGCACGGGCGTCGCCCGCGGCGAACCCTCGTTCCGGGCAACGAGCGTCTTGGACAGGCGCTCACCACCGACCAGCAAGAAGCCGTGCACGAACACCTGGGGTGCCGGGTCGATGCCGGCCGCCATGCACATTGCCGGCCACCACACGCAATGGAATTTCAAGATGTCCTTGCCGACGAGGTGGTGCGCGACCGGCCACCAGCGATCGAACATGGCTGCATCCACCCCGTAGCCGATCGCCGTGAGGTAGTTGACGAGCGCGTCGTACCACACGTAGAAGACGTGTCGCTCGTCCCACGGCACGGGGACGCCCCAGCGGAACGAGGTGCGGGTGATCGAGATGTCCCTCAGGCCACCGCGGATAAATCCCACCGCCTCGTTGCGCTTCGCCTGCGGGAGGACGGCACCCGGGTGCTCGGCGTACCACCGGAGCAGCGGCTCTTCGAACTCGCTCAGTTTGAAGAAGTAGTTCTCCTCTTCCATCGGGACCACCGGCCGGTGGTGGACGGGGCAGTCCCCTCCATCGAGCTGCTCTTCGGTGTAGTAGTCCTCGCACGAGATGCAGTACAGGCCCGAGTACGTCCCGAGCTCGATGTACCCGCGGTCGTAGATCTCCTGGAGGAAGCGGCCGACCGCCGCGTGATGCCGCGGCTCGGTCGTCCTGATGAAGTCGTCGTACCCGATGTCGAGCGCCTTCCAGCAGGCGAGGAAACGCTGCACGGTCGTGTCGGTCCACTCCTGCGGGCTCATGGCGTGGGCGGCGGCGGCCTCGGCGATCTTGGCGCCATGCTCGTCGGTGCCCGTGAGAAACATGACGTCGTCGCCGATCAGGCGATGCCAGCGCGCGATGGCATCTGCATTGACCGTCGTGTACGCAGTGCCGACATGCGGTGCGTCGTTCACGTAGTAGATCGGCGTGGTGATGTAGATCGGCGGCACCCCGGCAAGCGTACCGGCGCTCTGCTGCGCCGCTGTCAGCCTGGCGGCTGGTCGCAGGCGGGACCGCCGCGATCTCTCACCGACAGTGCCGCCTGATAGGCCCGCCGCCGCGTGACCCCGAGCGAGGCCGCCACCGCATCGGCAGCGTCACGGACCCCGGCACCTTCAGCCAGGCGCTCGGCGACCGCGTTGATCACCTCGTCGTCGCCCGGAGGACCGGCGGGCCCAGCGCCTCCCAGCACGAGCACGACCTCGCCCTTCACTGGTCGCTGGGTGAATTCCTCGACGGCGGCACGCAGGGGTCCGCGCCAGGTCTCCTCATGCACCTTGGTGAGCTCCCGGACGACCGCGACCGGCCGATCACCGCACACTGCAGCCAGGTCGGACAAGGTGGCGGCCAGCCGCCCGGGGGCCTCCAGCACGACCGAGGTCCGATCTTCGGCGGCCAGCGCAGCCAGGCGCAGCTTGCGCGCGCGCCCTTTGCGGGGCAAGAACCCCTCCACGCAGAATCGGTCGGTCGGCAGGCCGCTCACCACCAGGGCGGCCACCACGGCCGATGGACCGGGTACCACGCTCACCCGGGCGCCCAGGGCAATGGCAGCGGCCACCAGCCGGGCCCCGGGGTCCGAGATCCCCGGCATCCCGGCGTCGCTCACCACCGCGACCGAGCGTCCGGCCTCGACCCACGCCAGGACTCTCGGGATCTGCTCCGCCTCGTTGTGCTCGTGGAGCGCCACCAGACGCCCTCGACCACCGATGCCCGCGGCCGTGAGCAGGACCCGGGTCCTGCGCGTGTCTTCGCAGCACACCACGTCGGCCGCGTCCAGCGTGGCGACGGCCCGGGGGGACAGATCGCCAAGATTGCCGATGGGGGTGGCGACCAGCACGATCCCCCCGTTTGGTGCCCCGCCGGAGACGATGCCGCCTCCGGCGGGCTGGCTCAAGGGATCTCCCGAAGCTCGAGGCGGTCGCCGACTCGCAGCCCCCAGCGCTCGAAGGACCCGGCCGACGCCTCGAGGACGCTGCGAGCACGGCGCCGGGGCAACGCGACCCGCCAGCGCTCGACCCGCACCGTGTCGAGCACGACGAGGTTGCCGTCGAGGAACCCCACGTCCAAGGGGAACCGGACCCCGACGGTGTGGATCGAGCGGGTCCGAGGGAGCAGCATTGCCCCCTCGTACTCCGCTTTCCCGATCAGCCCTTTCGTCCGATCGGCCAGGGTATCGGCGACTTCGGCCGACGCCACGACGTCGCCGTCGCGCAAGATCCAGGCCACCTTCATCGATACCGGCCGGTTCCCACCCAACGGCTCACGTCGACACAGGCTAGCCGCGCCGCCTAGGATGTCCCCCGTGTCGAAGCGGACTGTGAAGCGCAAGCTGAGGGCGAAGAAGAAGGCCAACCACGGCAAGAAGCCCAACTGCGGGCGCGGGTGACCTCCTCGGTCTGAGCACTGGGCACGATCCAGGTTGCCCTCCGGTCTCCCGCTACGGCCGCCAGGCCACCCCCCTCGCGGCCAGCTCGGTCGACAGCGTGGTCGGCAGGTCTGAGATGATGCCGTCCACCCCCACGTCCACGAGACGGGCCATGGTCTCGGTGTCGTTGACGGTCCAGACGTGGACGGCGATGCCCGCACCGTGGGCTGCTTGGACGAATGCCTCGTCCACCACCACGAGGTCGCCCTGGCGCTCGGGGACCTGAAAGGCCACGACATCGAGGGCGGGCAGTGGCGTCCGATCGTGCACCGCGGTCCAGAACGAGGCGGTGGCCAGGGTCCCGGCCGACACCGGAACACCGGGAGCCAGCTTGGCAAATGCCTCCGTAGCCGGGTCCAGGAACGAGGCAACGATGACGTCGTCACGCCGCTCGTACTCGGCCAGCAGGCGTGCCAGCGTCTCTTCATAAGGCGTGACCGCCGGGGCGGTCTGCTTGATGTCGAGGTTGAGCACCACACCCGGGAACCGTTCGAGCACCTCGCGCAAGGTGGCGATTCGAAAGTCGGGGTCCGTGGCGGCCCGACCGCGGAACGGGTAGTCGGCATCGGGACGGTCGTAGGTGACGTCGGCCCCGGGAATGAACCAGTAGGCGTTGTCCAGCTCTTTGATCTCACGCAGGGTGAGCTCGGCGATACGGCCCTTGCCGTTGGTGGTCCGGTCCACCGTTTCGTCGTGGCACACCACCAGTTCGCCGTCAGCGGTGGCGTGCACGTCGAGCTCGATGGCAGTGGCGCCAGCATCCAGCGCTCGCTCGATGGCAAAGAGGGTGGACGACGGCGACTCCCACGCTCCTCCCTGGTGGGCGTAGGAGATCACCCGCCGCTCGAGCCAGGGGTTGTCCGAGGGCATACGCCGATCGTACCCCCCGGGTCGAGCCGGCAAGTCCCTGTCGGTGGCCCGCTCCCGAGGTGGGCGGAGGTAGCCTCTCCTCGCCGTGCTCGACCACCCGCTCGTCGACCTCATCACCGTCATCCGCCGGTCCTTCGAGCACGCGTTGCTCCAGCGCCAGGCCGTCGAGGAGCGGTTCCAAGTCGACGTGTTCCTCGGAGACGTCTCGTGGGAGACGAGCTACAGCCTCCCCGGTGAGGCGCAGCCGCCAAGGGTGAGGGTCGACGTGTCGATCGACTGGCCCACCTGGAGTCAGACCGCGTACCGGAGCTGGTCGATCGGGGAATCATCCGAAGAGCTCCCCGAAGTGATCGTCGAAGTGGCCCTGCGCATCCAGCGCCTGGCCGGCGCGCCCGCGCGTGAGCACCTTCTGGGCGTCCTGGCTGCCCACAGCCCGCCGATCGGGTCCGGAAGCCTGGTCAGGTCTTCGGTCACCATCGAAGAGTCGCTCGGCTCGCGAGACCCCGGTGCCCCAGGCAATCCTCCCCCGCCCGCTGGCACGGCGCCGGGATCGTCAGGGTCGCCCCGTGCGGGGCAGGCGATGGCCCGTTGGGCAGTCGAGGCGACGTACGAAGGTTCGTTGCGCCTCGACGAGGAGAGCCTGGAGAGCTCGGACCGCCTGCAGCCGGCCGTGGACGTCCTCACCCGCTGGATCGCCTCGACGCTGATCGCCTTGGCCGACCTCCCACTGGAATTCCTGCCGGCCGATCCCCGAACGCCGGCACCCTGACCGAGCGCGGACCGCAAGCCCATGCCTTCGGGCGTGGGTCAAGGGCCGCCCGGTGCCGTGAGGTACCGGCGCGGAGGCCCGGAGGTGTCCTTTGCTCGGGCCGGAGGCCCGAAGCCGTCACACCCTCATGCGATGATCTGCTGGTGGCCTACCGGTCGACCAACGAGGCGGTGTACTCGGCGAAGTTCCACGTCATCTGGTGCCCGAAGTACCGACGTCGTGTCCTGGAAAGGGCTGTTGAGTCCCGCCTGAAGGAGATCATCGCCGAGGTGCTGGTCGAGGTCGGCGGGCAGGTGATCGAGGTGGAGGTGGTGCCTGATCACCTGCACTTGGTGGCTGAGGTTCCCCCTACGGTGCCACTCTCGCTGTTGGTGAACCTGTTGA
>DAHWPS010000003.1:0-4807 GCA_027342785.1 Acidimicrobiaceae bacterium | reverse complement strand
CGGTGTAGCGCTACGCTCCTGGAGGTCGGTGCAACGAGAACGTGCATACCGCCCGTTGCGGCTGTGCCCTGCCATGCATAGGGCAAGCCTCGCAAGCGGGAGCTGGACGCATGCCAGGTGTAGGGGGATTGAGGATGGTCCGAAAGGGAGGCGGCGGGCCGGGGAAGGGGCAGCGCGACGAGGGACGCCACGGTGTACAGGGTGGTCCGATAGTCGTCGTTGGAAAGGGAGCTTTCACGCTGGACGGCATCGACGAAGGCGCCCGCGGAGAACCCATCGTGGGCATGGCTACCACGGCCACAGGGATCGGCCATTCGGAGGTGGCCGGTGACGGGGGGACCTTCTCTTCGGCACCGCGACCTTCCGGGGGTCGATGGGCGGCAAACCACTCAACAAGCCCATCGTGGGCATGGCCGGGGGGTAGTCCGCCAGGCTCCCCGGTCGAGCGTTAGTTTGACGCCGCTCGACCGGTTGCGCTAGCCGGGCTTTCAGCACATGCAGGGCTGATGTGTGTTCCAGCGTCTCGGGGGGCGTGATCAGGCCCGCCGTGGCGAGTCGTCCCCTTCGAGATCGGATGCTTCGAGGGAGAGGGTTTCGAGGTCGGTGACGAGTTTGCGGAGCTTGCGGGCATTGTCGAACCAGGTCTGAAAACGCACCCGCTGGTCTTCGCTGATCTTGCGGGTGACGGTCTTGCCGTTGACGGTGCGGGTCCAGGTCGGGTATGGCCCGTGGAGCACGGGGGGGTCGGCCTGGCATCGGCAGCCCGCTTTGCCGCACGCAGTGGTGCGCGTCACCAGGCTGCCGGGTAGCGCGAAGCCGATCCGGCCCAGCTCGGCGGCGATGGCCGCCTGAGCTCGTCGTTGCCGTTCAGTGGGGCCGTCCATCATCCTCCGTGCTGGGTATCCACGCGCCATGATCTTGAAGTGTATAGCATCAAGGTCACCGGCGGTGCCATCGTCGCCGACCAGGGAGGCCAACCATGTCACGACGTCAGGTGGACTACGGGCCGCCGAGCGCAGAGAAGATGTTGGGGGCATTACCGGTCGTGGCCGGCTTCGCCCGACGCTTGGACATCGCCGGCATCGTCGATCGGGCTGCACCTGTGCGCGACATCGCGTACGCGACCCACGGCCAAGTGATCGAAGCGCTGATCGCCAACCGCCTCACCTCCCCCACCCCGCTGGTCCACGTGGAGGACTGGGCCCGGGACTGGACGGTCGAAGAGACCCTCGGGCTGTCGCCCGAGGTCTTGAACGACGACCGCATCGGCCGGGCCCTCGATGCCGTGGCCCCCGAGCTCGACGGGATCGTCGGCTCGGTCGGAGCCCAGGCGATCGCCACCTTCGGCATCGACGTCGCCCGCATCCACTGGGACATGACCTCGATCAGTCTGTATGGCGCCTACCTCTCAGCTGACCCCGACCACATCGAGCCGCGCTTCGGGCATCCGAAGGACCGGCGCCCGGACCTGAAACAGGTCCAAGCCGGCCTTGCAGTCAGCGCGGATGGCGGCGTCCCGCTCTGGCACCACGCCTATGACGGCGGAGCCGACGAGGTCGCCCAGGTCGTCCCCGCCATGGAAGCACTGTCGAAGCTCGCCGTTGTCAATGGCCATCAGAAATTCCCCACAGGCGGTCATGAATATTCCCCGCGGACGGCCACGAGAACTCCCCGCGGACGGCCACGTTGTGGGTTGGGTTCACTCGTCGAGAGGCTTCACCCCCTTGCCTGAGGTGGCATCGGCTAGGCGCACGGACTCTCCTTCGGTGACGATGACGTGCGCATGGTGGAGGAGCCTGTCGACCAGCGCATCCGCGATCGTCTTGTCCATCAGCTGGTCCAGGCCCGAGGGGTGCAGGTTGGAGGAGATCGCCACCGAGCGCTTCTCGTAGGCGGCGTCGACGAGGCGGTAGAGCCCTTCGGCGGCGTCGGCCGACACCGGCAGAAGGCCGATGTCGTCAACCACGGCCAACGACACCGAGGCCAGCGCGCCAAACGCCTTGGAGACCGAATCGTCGACGCGGTGGCGGCGCACCAGGGCCCCGAGGTCTTCGACGGAGAACCAGGCCACGCTCAGGCCCTGCTCGACCGCCTTTTGCCCGAGCGCTTCGAGCCAGTGGCTCTTGCCCGTCCCACTAGGCCTAAAAGAAGCGATCCCAGAGGTGGGCGGGGGTTTTTCGGGTCGAGACCCCTCGCCCATGCGCCGGTGGCCGGTTGCGGGAGCTGATGGGCGGTTCAAACCGCGATCCGGGCGCCTCTGTCAGCATGTTCTTGCGTCCTCGGTCGAGTCACGCCGGTTCGCGGGGTCGCTGACGCACCAGCCGGGCCGGGCTGGTCGGCAACGGCGGCTCGGCGCCGGTTAGATCGCGTCGAGCAAACGGAAGAACGGCCCCAGCCACGGGTTGTAAGCCAAGATGCGCCACCGCACGCGCCGTCCCGTCTTTATGATCTGGGCGGGGATATTGATGAAGGCAGCCACGAAGGTGTGGAACTCCATGGTGAGCAGCCGACGCCGTTGCTCATTGTGGCGCTCGGCCCAGCGTGGGCTCACCGGTAGCAACAGCGCGCACCAGGCTTTCAGGCTCCAGGCGAGGGCGGCCATGGTCATGTAGGCCCAGTTGGCGTTCAGGGTGTTGACCGGAGCGTGCAGGGCGCGGACGTCGGACTTCAGCTGGGCGTGCAGGTTCTCCTGGTTGCAGCGCTGCCGGGCCTGGTCCACCACCTCACTGGCGGTCATCGTCCGCTCGTTGGTGACGTAGAAGAAGTAGCGATACTCACAGAACAAGACGTTCTCCCCACGCTCGACGGAGATGTTCTTTCTGAGCGCGACCACCCGGTAGTCCCGTTCGCACTTGCCCGGACGGTAGGAGAACTCGACGACGTCCTCGGCTTTCTGGCGCAGCACCTTGTAGCCGCGTTCGGCGACGATGTCGTCTTTCACGTTGTGTGGACGGGTGCGTGCCCTCGTCGCAATCGCCCGCTCGGTGCGAGTGACGAGCTCGTGGTACATCTCCTCGTCACAGCCCTCTGCCCGCTCGATGAGGTTGGTCCGGGCGTCGAGGCCGAAGACGAACTTCACACCGTCTTCCTCGAAGCGGTCGAACTGCGAGGTGAGCGCGTAGTCGGTGTCGCCACGGAGGCGAATCTCTTTGAACCCGGCCTGTCGGCAGAGCGCGATCGCCCGGTCGAAGTAGTCGACCACCCCCTCGTGCCTGGGCCGGTTAGCGCCCAGAAGCCCCAAGTACAAGGGCTCTTGGGTGTTGGCGAGGGAGACCAGGAGTGCCGAGTACCCCCAGATCCCGTTGTAGGAGATGCTCATACCCTCTTTGGTCTCGGCGTCGGTTCTTACGATGGTTGCGTCGGCGTCGATGACCGCCGGCTCGGAGAAGAAGGAGTCGGGTTGACTGGCCCAGACCCGAAGACGGGCCCGGTTGACCGCCTCTTGGAGAGCGAGGATCGAGTCGCTGTCGAAACGCCGGCAGAAGTCCCCGGCGGTGGTCGGGTCGGGGATGCTCTTGGTCCCAAGACCGTCCAGGAACACCGCGTCACCTCGACGCAGCTCGATGTCATCGAGGGTCCTGCCTCCACAGAGTGGGTTGTAGGCGATGTTCAGCACATGGTCGGACTCGTGATAGGGCTTGTGGCACTTGAGCAGATGTAACGAGGAGTCGATCTCCTCTGCCAGGCCGACCGTCTCTACCAGCCTGGCGATCATCCCCATGCCTCCGTGCGCCACCGCCTTGGTGCGTGTCGAGTACTCGTAGGCGATGTTCGCCCGTCCGAGCACCGGGCCGTCCGGGTTGATCACGACCGCGTTCTTGAGCCGCCGCTCGACGGAGGCCTCCTCCGCTGCGAGCTTGCGCTGTCGCCTCGCCTTGTTGTTCGTCATCGTGCGCCCCTTGCGTCCATCCCAGTATTATACTGGGATACGGTGCCGATAGGATGGATGGATGCCGATGACCCCAAGCGACAAGGACCCGATCGGTAAGCATCACCGGACGAGACAGGCTCGTATCGCCGTCGAGCTCGGCCAAGCCGGCTTCGCCCTGCCGGGCACCGTGCTGGTGCGCACGACGTGCGGCAAGAAGAACTGCGGGTGCCACGCAGACCCGCCGCGCTTGCACAGGCCCTACATCCAGTGGACGCGCAAGATCAACAACAAGACCGTCACGCGCAATCTCACCGACGAGCAGTGGCAGCGCTACAAGGAGTGGTTCGAGAACGCCAAACGCCTACGCGAGCTTCTGGCAGACCTCGAGAGCCTGTCCATGGAGATCTTCGAACAGGACTCGTGATATCTCGACAGCCACCGGGCCAGGAGGGTCCCGTCAGGCTGCGGCCCTGTGGGTCTTCACCCGAAACCGCCCAGTGGCCGCACTCGGCATCCTTGCCTCACGCTCGGAAACCCCTGCAGAAGAAGGCGCTTTCGGGACCGCAGGCAGCCCGCTCCTACTCCCCTCGCTTGCTTTAGGACTAGGCCGTCGAGTAGCCGGGGGGTGAGATTCCCCCCGGCTACTCGACGCGCTAGCCCGGAAACCTCCGCTGGAGAACGGCAGGCTAGGCTTTCGCGAGTCCGGCACCCGTAAAAGGGGTCTGGAGCATGGGTCAAATGAGGGGACGGCTGTGCAGAGGGCTCGCAGGAGGGCAGCGCAGATGGCACGGTGGAGTAGACGCGTGGGCGCGCTGGTCGCGCCTCTGGCCAAGGCCGGTCTGGCCGGGGCACTGCTGGTGGGGGTGTTCGGGGGGACGATCGAGACCCTCACCGCGCTCCCTGCCGCCGGCGCCGCCCCCACGTTCATCGTCGCCC
>DAHWPS010000013.1:0-5103 GCA_027342785.1 Acidimicrobiaceae bacterium | reverse complement strand
CCGAACGGCCTTCGGCACGGTGACCTGCCCCTTCGAGGTCACCCTTGCGGCAACGTCCATCTATGTGCCTCCTTACTTGCCTCCGTAAGTACGGATCCCCCTAATCGAGCGGGTGCCCCTACCGCGCATCCCCGGACGGTCGTTACCGAACCGCCGCGGGGTGGGGCCTACCGCCGGATCGGTGCGCTCGAGTGACCCCAGTCGCGGAATTGATGTGCGAATCAGGCGGTCCTGACCGACTGACAAGTCCGATACCCGCCAGCACTGTTGTCGGTGGAGCCTTACCGTTCCTCCGTGACCACAACCACGTTTCACTTCGATGCACTTTCGCCGGAGCGTCTGGAGGCCATCCGGAGCGCTCGAATCGACGACAGCGGCAATGTCCTGGATTCCGCGCTCGAGGCCGAAGGTGGAGAACCCCTACGATGCTGTCTTCGACTCGCCAAGTCCGGTGAGCAGTTGCTCCTCATTTCCTACCGGCCCTTCGACCAGTTCGGTCCCTACGCCGAGGCCGGCCCGGTGTTCGTCCACAGCCAGCGTTGTGATGGCTATCCGACCGACGGTGGTTACCCCGAGGACTACCGGGACCGCCAGCAGGTCTTCCGCTGCTACGACGATGCCGGGCGCATCATCGGCGGTCAACTCAGCGATGCCGGTGACGACGTGGAGGCGGTCATTGCCGAGCTCTTCTCCAATGAGAAGGTCGCGCTGATCCACACTCGGAACGTCGTCTTCGGTTGCTACATGCTTCAGATCCGGCGCTCGGCTTGAGGCCTCCGAAGGGCCATCGGGTCATGCAGCCGACCGATGCAGGGTACCGGCGGGCATCTTCGACGACTGCACGATGAGCACCCCAGCCGTCCAGCGGATGGAGCCGCTCCATGAGGGGGCCGTGTCGGGTCGAAGACGGAGGGCGAGCTGGCCGGTGTGGTTCGGCCTGCTGTCGGCAATCTGGGGCCTGTCGTTCATGTTCATCAAGGTCGGCGACGAGGCGCTCGCTCCTATCCAGGTCGCTTTCGGCCGCATGGCCTGCGGCACGGTTGCCTTGGTGATCCTCGCTGTGGTCAGTCGTCGGCGCCTGCCAGCGGGTTGGCGGACCTGGGGGCACCTGGCGGTGGCCGCCCTGCTGCTGAACGCCGCCCCCTTCAGCCTCTTTGCGTACGGCGAAGAGCACACGTCGAGTGTGCTCGCAGGCATCTTCAACGCCGCCACGCCCCTGTTCGCCCTGCCCGTCGCCGCGTGGATCATCCCGGCCGAAGGGCTCACCCGATCACGCCTGGTGGGTCTGGCCGTCGGCTTCGCCGGGGTGCTCACCGTGCTGGGCGTCTGGCACGGCCTGGATGGGAGCCATCTGGAAGGTGACCTCTTCTGTCTCGCTGGGGCAGGATGCTATGGCCTTGGCTTCCCCTACGCCCGACGGCACCTCACCGGGAAGGCGGAGCCCCTCGGTCTTGCTACCGCGCAGCTGCTCTGCGGCACGATCGAGCTGGCGGTCATCACGCCGCTCGTCTCGACCGCTCCCACCACCCTTCCTGACCGAGTGATCCTGAGTGTGGTCGCGCTCGGCTCCCTTGGGACCGGCCTCGCGTACATCTTGAACTTCGCCATCATCCGAGATGCTGGTGCTTCCACGGCCTCCACTGTCACCTACGTGATCCCCATCTTCTCCAGCCTTGCCGGAGTCCTGATCCTGAGTGAGCCACTCGCCTGGAACGAACCCCTTGGCGCTGCGGTCATCATCGTCGGCGCCCTTGCTTCCCAAGATCGTGTGCACCCCTTGTGCCGGTACAGGCAGGGACAACGTCGATCTCCTGTCGGTGAGACGCTCTGAAGCACGGACCGGCCGCTACGGGCCCCAGCGCCCGCTTCACACACCCGCTCCACCGTGCTGGCCGGCCAGCGACTCACGCGCGCCAGATCGACGGCTCGGGGCGCCGATGCCGGTCGCACAGCGCTGCAGACCGAACGCTCATAACGCTCAGCCCTTCTTCGGCCCGGGGCGCCCCACACCGCCGGTCATGGGTCAGTTCGGCTGCGGTCTGTCTGGCGAGAGGATGAGAGTGATCGACTTGCGACCCAGACCGGAGACCTCAGCGAGCTGGCGAATCGACGCACCACTCCGGTGCGCGACCCGGATCATGTCATCGCGGATCTGCGACTCCTTTGCAGCCCGTTCGGCGCTCAGACCCACCACGGCCAGCGCGGCACCAATCTCCCCCTTTTCGGCTCCCCGATACTTGTCCAGCGCTGCGATCGCCGCGCTGACTTCGTCCTCGCCATAGCTCATGTCTCCTCCCTGAGAGCCAGGGCGAGCTTGTCGCGGATCGACATGAGGAGTGCTACTCGTGGCGTCGCATCGGTTCTCACCTCTGCCACGTTGAGGTGCGCCAACGTCATGCCGAGAAGCTCGAGCGCCTCGACCCGTTCAAGCTCGATTCTTACCACCGGCCCTATAGTAGCCACGCGCGGCGCTAATCGGACCACCCTTCCATGGGTGCGTGCCGACGCCGGTGGAGCGTTCGCGGATCCACCGACCTGCCCCCTACCGCTCAGATCTCTCTGCACGATCCCGTGCCCCCGACCGCCGGCTCGGCACGCGGCTCAGCATGCTCGAGCGTGTATGCTGACTTGCATGCAATCGACGAGCGTCCGGATTGACGGCGAGACCCATGACGAGCTGAAGCGTCTGGCGGACGAGCTCGGGACCACGGTCGGTCACACCGTCAGCCTTGCCGTTCGCGCTCTGCGCCAGGACCGTGTTGGGGAGCAGCTGGCTCAGCCGTTACGCGACGATGAGACGGCCTGGCTCGATGCTGACGTCGGGTGACGTCGTCGATCTCGACCTCGGACTGCCTCAGGGCCGAGAGGCTGGCTTTCATCACCCCGCTGTCGTCGTCTCTGCCCAGCGCATCCTCAACGCCCACCCCTCCGTCGTCTACGTGGTGCCGCTGACCTCGACGGTCCGTGGGTTCCACTCAGAGATCACGATCGATCCGGACGACTACAACGGGCTCGGCACGAGGTCTGCCGCCCAGTGCCAGCACCTGCGGTCCGTATCAACTGTGCGCATCGTCGCAACTCGTGGCTACCTCGACGCAGCGACGCTTGCGCAGATCCGAGAGACGATCGCAATCATGCTCGACATCCCGACTTGATCTCGACGAGCGCGCTCCCGCAGCGTATCCCCTATCGGCTCCGCATCCGCGGTGGAACGGGCGCCCCGATCGCCGGAAGGGGGACATCGCGGTGCTGCGGATCGGTGAACGTTGGATGCCGTCGCAGCGCTCTCAACTCCCCGTAGGCCGAGTCGCTGCGAGCCTCAACGTCGCCAGCGCATGGGCGAGGCCATTCGAGCCACGCTCATGAGCGCCCCCCCGTTGCTGTAGCTTTGCATGCTAAAGTGTCTTGTATGGTTCCGGCTGAACAGCAGTCGTGGGCCGACGAAGCGGACAGGCTCCGCCGGCGCACGCGTCTCGCCCGCAGGGGTTACTGGTTTCCCATGCTCGCTTTCGGACTCCTCGTGCTTGGCTGCCTTCCGTACTTCCGGACCCGGTCCGGCTCTTCGACGACGATGTACTCCTCGTTCCACCCGGCCCTGAGCCTCGTCGCCGGAGGGAACTCCGGTAACCCATCCCGGCTCGCCGTCTACTGGCTCATTGGCGCGCCGGTTGCCTACTTCCTTTCGGCAGCCTTCTACCGGTTCAGGGCCAGGCGCGTAGGGGTTTCGACCTCGACCAAGGTGTTCGTGGCGGTCGGACTCGGGCTGTTGCTTCTTCTCGTCGTGCTGAGCGCCGTCGGGATGGCGCTTCCTGGCCGTGACACCGCTCAGCGGGGCCTTCTCCCGCTCATCACCTTTGGCGTGGGCTTCTGTGTGCTGGCGTGGGCGGAGCGCAGCTGGGCGCTCGGAGTCTTCTCGGCGCTGTTCCTCGGACTCACGGTCACCGTCAACGTCTTCAGCACGGTGACATGGGTCTTCACGCAACACCCGACGTGGCTGTTCGAGCACCATCTCGGGCTCTACCTCGAACAGATCGATCCATTCGTCGTGGGTGCGGTCCTGATGGTCGGCGGCCTGTTGGCGGGCGCCCTGTTCCTCATCCGAAGGCGATCCCTTCTATGACGCATCCAAGTCAGTCGCTCGATGAGGTCGTCCACCAGAGGCACCGACTCGGGATCCTCACGGTCCTCGCCGAGGGCAAACGGGTGCAGTTCGGTTTCCTCCAGGACCTACTCGGGCTCACGGACGGGAATCTGTCCCGCCATCTCCAAATCCTCGAAGAGGCCGGCTACGTGGCGATCGAGAAAGGGTATGAGGGCAAGCGTCCGAGGACCTGGGCGACGATCACGAAATCCGGCCGTCGCGCCCTCGATGCAGAGATGCGGATTCTCTCGGAGCTCCTCCACCACGCCGGCGACCAGAAGGCCACCGACACTCTGCGTCCATCGCGGAGTCCGAAGGTCCTGGCACCTCGGCCTATCCCCTAAGGCCATAGCACTGGTCGGCCCGTATGCGCCCATAGCGCCGGATAAGCGGACACCGGCGCGGTTGCTCCGCTGGAGCATCAAACGAACTCGGACGCAGCTCGCGTGATACGGCCTCCGCAGCTCCAGAAAGGCTGGGCCATCCGGACTGCATATGTGGTCGGCGGGGACTTTGCGGCCACGACAGGTGTCCCGTTCGCCGTCGTGATCGAGAAGCCCTTGGGAACGCTCACCTGCCAAACGGCCGGCGTCACGTGAGGCTCAGAGCTCCGTGGTGTGCTCGGTATCGTGCGCACGGGGTAGCAGACGCTTTGAAGTCCGCCGAAGCCGAGATGCGCATAGACGACCGCGATGGGAAAGCGGACCGGGCCCACCCTTGTGGCTGATGGCGGCCCGGAGGCGGGGGGCGCGTCCGGCGAGAGCACGTTTGAGCCCGTTGCACGAACCCCCGACCGATCTGCGAAGTCCCTGGGAGCGCGCGCGTGAAATCCACCACCTGACCAGGCGAGATAGCGACGATAGGTGCATGGCCTACAACTTCGTCGCCCCAGAGCGCGACCAGCTCTACCTGCTGCCGCCGTCGCTCTCGGATTGGCTGCCCGAGGATCACCTCGCCTGGTT
>DAHWPS010000009.1:0-2049 GCA_027342785.1 Acidimicrobiaceae bacterium | reverse complement strand
GGAACGCCGCCGCTACGCGTGAGGACCGGCGAGCCCGATTCTCTCCGTCTCGCTGTCTGACCACTCCGTTGCCGACGTGGTCCCGAACGTGTGTGCGGCGGCCCAACCTGGGTGGTCGTCGACACGGTGGGCATTCGGCTGAGGTTCCCCGGCGGCTTTGGCCGCCAGACGAACCCGACCGTGGCATGCACCGGCCTTCCTCGACGTTTCTGCAACGGCCAAACGGTATCCCCCTGGAGATCGACCGGCGAGGGGTTCGTCGGACGCGCGGATGAGAACGACTTGTTGTTCCGAGCAGGTGGATTGTTCCAGGCAGGTGGAACCGCCCGGGTCACCGTCTCACCACCGGTCTCCGCTCAACCAATGGAGACGCTTCTTCATGCCCTACCGAACAAGCGGGCCGCGGTCCTTCACTTCGGCGTCGAGTCGGACGCTCCAGGTCCACTTGCCCACTTGATCCGATCATTCGATGCACGTCAGCGACGACATCCCGGAGATCCACGATGGCTAAGCAGGCCGCCAGGAAGCGCACCACCGCCCGACAGCAGGGGCGACAACAGGCTCGAGCCGGGGCGCGCCTCGCCGCGCAGCGCCGGGCGCGCCGGCAGCAGCACTGGTGGGGTCGACACCCCGCCCTGACCATCATCGTCGCGCTCGTCGTGGTGGCTGCAGCCGTCGTCGGTGTCCGCCTGGGCGCCGGCGGCGGTCCGAACGCATCGACCACGGCCTCGGCGAACGGGCTGCCGGCGATCGGCACTCCCGCACCGAACCTCGGGTTCACGACTGCCTCGGGCAGCCCGGAGACGGTCGCGTCGCTGCGTGGTCGGCCGACCCTGCTGTGGTTCGTGGCCACGTGGTGCTCGTCGTGCCAGGCTGGCACCCAGTTCCTGGCCCAACAGGGCCTTGCCTCCTTGCATGCTGCAGGTGTCCGGGTGGAGGAGGTCGAGCTCTACGACGACCTCGGCCAGTCCGGGCCAAGCATCTCTCAGTTCGGGCGTGCGCTCGCCGGGTCACAATTCACGAGCGCCGACTGGCTGTGGGGCAACGCCTCGCAGGCGATGACCGAGCGCTACGACCCCAAGGCGTATCTCGACATCTACTACCTGCTCGATCCAAACGGCTACATCCGAGACGTCGGCTCGAGCCCCGCGAGCACGTTCTCCCAGCTGATGGGGGCGGTCGACGAGGCGTCGACGATGACCCTCCCTCCGCCTCCCTTGCTCGCCTCGACGAGCGGGGAGGCCACGGGCCAGAGCATCCACGGGATCAGCTGTCTTGGCAAGGAGCAGATCGTCTTCCACCACCACTCGCACCTTGCCATCTTCGTCGACGGTCAACCGCGCACGGTGCCCTACGGCGTGGGGATCGCCCCACCCCGCCAGGTCCAGCAGAGCCCCGAAGGTCCCTTTGTGACGGGCGGGTCCTGCTTCTATTTCCTCCACACCCACACCGAGGACGGCATCATCCACGTCGAGTCGCCGGTGGCCGCCACCTACACCCTGGGCGAGTTCTTCGACGAGTGGCGCCAGCCGCTCGGCCCGGACCAGGTCGGGCCGGCCAAGGGAACGGTCTACGTGTACCTGAACGGCAAGCCCTGGGCCGGCAACCCTCGCGACATCCCGGTGTCCACCGAGCACAACGTCATCCAGCTCGACGTCGGCGTCGACGTGCCCCCGAAGCCGTTCACCTTCCCACCCGGCTATTGAGCCCAGAGGTGCCACCCGCTGTCCACATGAGCGCGCTCGTCGGCTCGACCGCCGTGCTGCTCGCGTTCGTCGCCGCCCTCGTCGGCATGGCCACCGCGGTCGTCGGGGTCCTTCGACACCGATCGTCGACCGTGGACAACAGTCGGGTCTATGCCTGGCTCGTCCTTCTCGGGGCGCTCGTTGCATCGGAGGACCTCGTCCACGCGTTCGTGGTCCACGACTTCGCGCTCTCCTACGTCGCCGACAACAACGCTCGTCAGACCCCGCTCCTCTACGACGTCTCGGGGATGTGGTCGGCGCTCCAAGGGTCGATCTTGTTGTGGGGCCTCGTGCTCGCCGGCTA
>DAHWPS010000220.1:0-28057 GCA_027342785.1 Acidimicrobiaceae bacterium | reverse complement strand
GTTGCCGTTGGCGTCTTGGTGGCCGGGACAGGAAGCTGGCCGCCCCGGAACCACCGCCATTGGGTCTGGTAGTGCACGCCTTCTTGCTCAGCCCACTCAAAGAGCTTCACCCTCGTGCTCTACGACGCATGCTCGTAGATGGTAAGTGATATCGAAGGTAGCTGTTGGCAACCCCACACGCCGCTCGCAAGCAGGGAGACGACGGTGATGATCGCAAGGACTCCCACGACGCCTGCCACCACGGGGGCTCGACGGTTCCAGGTCCGCGTCATGACCCAGTCCCCGGATCGTCGGGACCCGCCCGCTCGTCAGCGTGTGCACCCGTTTGGCCCGTTGCCGGCCCATCGTCTCGTTCGCGCTGCCTGCGCCACGCCTCTTCGGCTCGGGAGCTGACCTCCTGGAGGGGGAGACCGGTACGGCCGGCCACTTCCGCAACATCTTCGAACTCGGCCTTCACTCGACCCCCTCCGGCCTTCATCGCCACGCGAGAGCCGAGGACATCGACCTCGTCGTGAGCCCTGGGCACCGCCCACCTCTCGGTGTGCACCGCGCGCACTCCGAACGTGCCGGTGGTCCGATGGAGCACCTCTCTCAGAGCGTCAGCCAGCTCTGGGGAGCAGAGCGCGTGAAGCGTGTGGGCGGGCCTCCCCTTCTTCATGACGATCGGGGAGATCCAGGCGTCCAGAGCACCGCCTTCCATCAGCTGGGCCACCGCGTAGGCCAATTGCTCACCGGTGACGTCGTCGACGTTGGTCTCGAGCACGACGAGGGGCGAACCGAACCCGCCCCGGGCACCGGCGGTCGCTCGGCCGATGACCACTTGGAGGCAGTTGGGAAGATCGTCGAGAACGGCGCTGCCGGCGCCGTAGCCGCTCGCGAAGATCTCCACCGGCGGCATCGGTCCATAACCTACGGCCAGCGCAGCCAGGATGGCGGCGCCGGTCGGCGTGGTGAGCTCCACCTCGGTCGAGCGGCCGTACGTGGGGGCACCTCGCAGTAGGTGGACGACTGCCGGTGCCGGGTTGGGCAGGATGCCATGTTCGCTTCGCAAAGTGCCGGTACCGATGGCGACCGGGGACGCGACCACTTCATCCACCCCCAGGACTTCGAGAGCTGCTGCCGTGCCGACGATGTCGACGATGGCGTCGTGGCCTCCGACCTCGTGGAAATGAACACTCCGGGGGTCGAGACCGTGCACACGGCCCTCGGCGTCGGCGAGCGAAGCGAAGATGGCCAGCGCCCGAGACGCGACGCGATCGGGAAGGCGTGCCGCGCGGATGAGCTCGACGATGTCGGCGTGGGTCCTCGTCACGCCGCTCACGCTCGGAGCATGCGACCCTGCCCCTGCCCCTGACCCTGCCTCGGGCACCGGACGCGACGCCGGTGCCGAGACGATGGCGTGTGCGCAGCTCACACCCCCGCGGGAGGTGGACTCGACACGGAGGTCCCACCCGTCGAACGGGAGGCGGCGCAACAAGGCGAGCACTTCCTGCAGGTCGGCACCCGCGTCGATCAGGCTACCCAGGGCCATGTCCCCCGAGATGCCGGCGAAACAATGGAACCATGCGGCGAGCGGGCGGAGCGGAGGTTTGGAGATTGTCATCGTAGCAGCCGCGCCACGGCGCACGCGGCGCCAAACCCGTTGTCGATCCCGACCACCGTCACCCCGGCGGCGCACGATGCGAGCATGGCCAGGAGCGCCGTCATGCCTTCGAACGACGCGCCGTACCCGACGCTCGTCGGCACGGCAACGACGGGAGCGGCGGTGATGCCTCCGACCACGCTGGCCAGCGCGCCCTCCATTCCGGCGACCACGACAACTGCGTCAGCGTTCGCGAGGTCATCAGCCACGGCGACGATGCGATGCAGGCCCGCGACTCCGCAGTCGGCCAGCAGCACTGGTGAGAAGCCCAGCGCGTGGAGGACAGCCTCGCATTCGCCGGCCACTGCCAGGTCCGCGGTGCCGGCAGTGACGATCGTGACCCGACCAGAGCGCTTCTCGGCAGGTCGCCACGAGACGGTGGCCGTCGGTCCAATCCGGGTGACAGCACCATCGGGGTATCCCGACACTGCCGCCGCGCTGGCAGCGGCTGCTGCCTGCTCCTCGTCGGCTCGGGTCAGGATGACCGGCCCCCCAGCCTCGGAGAGCAGCTCGGAAACGATGGCAGCGCACTGCCCGGGAGTCTTGCCGGGACCGTAGACCGCCTCGGGGATGCCCTGCCGCAGCGGACGGTGGTGGTCAATACGAGCGAACCCCAGATCGGCGAACGGGAGACGTCGCAGCCGATGGACGGCCTCGTCCGGAGGGCAGGCACCCGAGACGACGTCGTCGAGAAGTTGGCGGATCGCGGGCTCGTCCATCAGGGTCACTATCCTGCCCGGGTGTGAGCACCTCTGCGACCTCGATCGCTTTTTTCGGGCCCGAAGGCACCTTCACCGAGGAAGCCCTCCTCTCGGTTCCCGACTATCGTCACGCCCGCCTCGAGCCGCGGGCCACCATTGCCGAAGTGCTCGAAGCGGTCGACTCGGGCGACGTAGCGATCGGTTTCGTGCCGGTCGAGAACGCGATCGACGGGACCGTGCGGGACACCCTGGACGCGCTGGTGCTGGATTTCGACCTGCTCATCCAGCGCGAGGTGGTGCTGGACATCCATCTCCATCTGATGGCGGTGCCCGGGACCGAGATCGATCAGGTGCGTCGTGTGCTCTCGTTCCCAGTGGCCCTGGCCCAGTGCCGCAAGTACCTCGCCGCCAACCTTCCGCAAGCGTCGACGGCCGCTGCGAATTCGACTGCCGAAGCAGCGCGTTGCGTCGGGGAGCGAGGTGCCCAAGGTGATGCAGCGATCGCGCCCCGGCTCTCGGCTGAGCTCTACGGGCTGGCGGTGATCGCCGAGGACGTGGAGGACTATCCGGGGAACCAGACCCGTTTCATCGCAGTGTCCCGCACCGGCGTGCCCGCTCCAACCGGGCACGACCGAACCAGCATCGTGTGCTACCAGCGTTCGGACCGTCCGGGAAGCCTGCATGGGATCCTCGGAGAGTTTGCGGCGCGCAACATCAATCTGACCAAGCTCGAGTCGCGTCCCACCAAGCTCGGGTTGGGCGACTACTGCTTCGTCATCGACCTCGACGGGCATCTTGCCGACGAGATCGTCGCCGACTGCCTGCGTACCCTCCACGCCGAGCTGGCCGGAGTGAAGTTCCTCGGTTCGTACCCTGCGGCGGGCGCACATGCATCTGCTCGCCGGCGCCGTGCCGGCAAAGCCTGGCACGAGGCCGAGCAGTGGCTGTCGAAACTTCGAGCACAGATGGAATGACCTCGAGCGAGCGCCGTCGAGCTGTTGCCCGCCGGCTGGCGGAGGGAGTGGGATTCGAACCCACGGGAACCGGAGTTCCACGGCTTTTCAAGAGCCGCGCATTCGTCCGCTCTGCCATCCCTCCAACGCGGAGAGCTCCGGAGCGCCGGAGCCCGCATGGCCAGGGTACAGAAGGTGGACCGGTCGCGGATGCCAAACGCTCAGAGGATGTCTCACCAACGTGCCGGCGGGCGGTGGGAATGGTTCCATCACGCCTGCTCGATTGCCCGCTGCGAGAACCCGATGCGAGTGGCCCCTGCGAGAACCCGAACCAAGTGCCAGCCGGGAACCGCGTCCTGCCGCCGTCCGGTGAGGCACGGTAGATTGTGACCAAGCGAACGTGGGGGTGGCGTGTGGTGCTGGACGTCCTCGGATCCATGGTGGCGCTGATGTTCATGGACGATCGCGGCAAGGTCGTCTACGCCTCCCAGCGCTGGACCGAACTGACTGGGTGGTTGTCCTCCGAGATCAAGGGGCTGCACTGGAGTGTCTACGTGCATCCAGATGATCTTGCTGACGCCCGGCGGGCCGGGAGTGAGGCGGTCCGGACGGCCTCGTCGGTCTCCTACGAGTCGCGGGTGCTTTCTCCCGGTGGCGCCACGACCACCTGGATCCGCTCCCGGGTCGCACCGATCTGCCCCGACGACGGACCGCCGCGCGGGTGGTTGCTCGTGGCAGACGACCTCACCGAGCACCAGCAGGTGCTCGAAGCGCTCCATCTGAGTGACGAGAGGCTGCAAGTCATCTTCGACCGCTCGCCCGAGGTCCTCACGATCCTCGAATCCGACGGGACGTGGCGATCCAGCAGTGTGTCGACAGCGTGGAACCTCGGGCTCGACGCCGAGGAATTGGCGACCGCCGGGTGGTGGTCGTGCGTGCACCCCGACGACCGGACAGACGCTCGGCAGGTCCTCCAAGCGCTTGTCGAGCAGCCTCGGGGATCCGAAGGGATCCTCCATGAGGTTCGGCTGGTGGCACCCTCGGGGGAGTGCCGGTGGATCGAGACCGTCGGGGTGAACCTGGCGGACGAGCCGTCCGTGCGCGGCATCGTCCTGCACTCTCGGGATGTGACCGAGCGCCGGCAGTCCGAGCAGGCGCTGCGCTCGGCGAATGCCCGTCTGTCAGGGCTCCTCGAAGCGATGCACCTGGGGGTGCACGTCTGCGACGAGCACGGGATGGCCGTAGCGGTGAACCCCGCGTTCTTCAAGGTCTTGCAGGTTCCCGGGACGCCCGAGGACATGCTCGAAGAAGGTGCAGGCCGGTGGTGGCACCGCTTGCAGCGCGTCTGGGCAGATCCTGTGGAATGCGAAGCTCGGTTGGGGGAGATCGTCGAGCACCGGCGCCTCGAAGTCGATGCACGCTTTCTCCTAGTTGACGGCCGCAGCATCGGCATCGATTTCGTCCCCATCGAGGATGGTGATACGAGCCTGGGCTACGTGTGGCTCATGCGAGACGTGACCGAGGATGCTGCCCTCGCCGCGGAGCGCGAGTACCTGCTGGAGATGGAGCGCCGGCAGAATGCTCGGCTTGTCGAGCTCGATACCCTCAAGTCCGAGCTCCTCGCGTCGGTGTCGCACGAGATCCGTACGCCGCTCACCGCGATCGCCAGTTTCACGCAGCTTCTGAGCGACGGGCTCGAAGGAGGCAGCGCCGAAGACCACCGAGAGATGCTGTCGGTCATCGGACGAAACGTCGACCGGCTCCAGCGCATGGTGGACGACCTCTTGTTCTTGGACCGGTTTGGCTTGGAACCGGTCCCGGCGGATCTCGACTGGGTGGAGGTCCGGTCAGTCGTGAACGTTGCAGCGTCCTCGGTCCGCCCGGTGGCCGACGCGCGCGGGGTCCGGCTCGAGGTGCACACGGAGGCCGGCCCGCCGCTTCGAGGTGACGCTCAGCGGATCGGCCAGCTCGTCGACAACCTGCTGGTCAACGCAGTTCGGTTCACCCCTTCGGGGGGGCGGGTAGACGTCCGAGCATTGCCGACCGGCACCTCCTGGCGGATCGAGGTGTCCGACACCGGCATCGGCATTCCCGAAGGAGAGGAGCACAGGGTCTTCGAGCGCTTCTATCGAGCCTCCAACGCCAGGCAGGAGGTGACGAGCGGATCGGGTCTCGGCTTGGCCGTCGTCAAGCGAGTAGCCGAATTCCACGGAGGGACCGTCGAGGTGAAGAGCACCTTGCACGAGGGGACCACGTTCACCGTGGAGCTGACGGGTGCTTGCGAGCAGCCAGCGATCCTCTCGCCGCTTTCTGGAATGGTCTCGGGGGATCGAGCCCGTTGAGATCAGCCCGCGTCCTTGTGATCGAAGACGATCCTGATATCCGCCGATCACTCGAACTGGTGCTGCAGCGAGCAGGTCATCTCCCCCAGTGGGAACCCGATGGCGAGCGCGGCCTGCAGAGATTCGCGGCGGACCGGGCAGACGTGGTGATCTTGGACCTTGGACTGCCCCAGATGGACGGATGGGAAGTGCTCGGGAGAATACGCAAGGCCAGCCCCGTGCCGGTGCTGATCCTCACTGCGCGAGGGCTCGAGGAAGAAAAGGTCCGGGGATTGCTCGGCGGTGCCGACGACTACCTGACGAAGCCGTTCAGCCATGCCGAGCTGATTGCCAGGATCGGCGCGCTCTTGCGCCGCCAGCCTCCCTCCACCGAGGGGCCATCTCTCTATGACGACGGGGTGTTGTCAGTGGACTTCGACAGGACAACGGTGGCCCTCCAGGGCGTGCCGGTCACCCTCACCCCGATGGAGCACCGCCTGCTGCTCGCGCTGGTGCGCCAACGAGGCCAGGTTGTCTCCGTCTCGCACCTCCTCGAGACGGTGTGGGGCGACTCCAGCGGATCGAGTACCGATCGTGTGAAGTCGACGGTGAGGAGCCTCCGCGGCCGGCTTGGGTGGAGTGGGGCGAGGCAGTGCCCGATCGAGAGCGTGAGAGGGTTCGGCTATCGCTACCGCCCGCCGGACCTTCCCTGAGTGACTTCAGGCCTGGCGGTAGCCGCGGCGGATCTCTCACGACCCCGCCGGCGGCCGCGAACCGTTTTGTCCAGGACGACTTTTCGGAGCCGAATTGCTGCCGGCGTCACTTCGACGCACTCGTCGTCGGCGATGAACTCGAGTGCCTGCTCGAGCGACAGCACCATCGGCGGGGTGAGGCGCTCCAGCTCCTCGGCCGTCGAAGATCGCACGTTGGTGAGCTTCTTCTCCCTCGTTGGGTTCACGTCCATTTCCTCGCTTCGGGTGCTCTCGCCGACGATCATGCCCTCGTAGACTTCGATCCCCGGGCCGACGAGCAGCGTCCCTCGATCCTGGAGGCTCATGAGGGCGTGAGCAGTCGTCACCCCCCTGCGATCGGCGACCATCGAGCCGTTCCGCCGCACCTTGAGCTCGCCGCACCATGGCTCCCAACCATCGAAGACGTGATGGAGGACTCCGGTGCCCCGGGTCTCGGTGAGAAATTCGGTACGAAAACCGACGATCCCGCGCGCAGGCACCCGGTGCTCCAAGCGGACCCATCCAGTCCCGTGGTTCACCATCTCGATCATCGAGGCCTTGCGAACGGCCAAGAGCTGCGTCACGACACCGAGGTGCTCGGCCGGCACGTCGATGGAGACACGCTCCATCGGCTCCTCGAGCACACCGCCGTTGACACGGGTCACGACTTGGGGCTTGCCGACAGTCAGCTCGAATCCTTCCCGACGCATGGTCTCCACCAGCACCGCGAGCTGGAGCTCACCGCGCCCTTGAACTTCCCATGCATCCGGGCGATCGGTGGCACTGACCCGGAGTGAGACGTTGCCCACCAGCTCGGCATCGAGGCGCCCTTTCACCTGGCGGGCCGTGAGCTTGAGCCCAGTGCCACCCCCGCTCCCCGCCAAAGGAGAGGTGTTGATGCCGATGGTCATCGTGAGGCTTGGCTCGTCCACGACGATCGCCGGGAGGGCTTCGGGGTGATCGGGATCGGCAAGGGTCTCGCCGATGGTGATGGCCGCCATCCCGGCGACCGCGGCAATCTCGCCGGGCCCGACCTCGTCGACTGGCACGCGGTCGAGCGCGCTCGTCACGTAGAGCTCGGTCACCTTGGCCGGCTCGATGCTCCCGTCGAGGCGGCACCATGCGACTGGAGCACCCTTTCGGAGCGTGCCGTGGTACACCCGGCAAAGGGCGAGACGACCGACGTAGGGGGATGCGTCCAGGTTGCAGACCAGAGCTTGGAGGGGCGCGTGAGGGTCGAAGACCGGCCCGGGGATCGCACTCGTGATGGCGTCGAAAAGGGGACCCAAATCGGTCCCGGTCTGTCCGCGTTCTGCGGTGGCCCAACCCGCGCGGGCATTCGCATAGAGGATGGGAAAGCCAACCTGCTCCTCGTCGGCTCCCAGGTCCAAGAACAGCTCCTCCACCTCGTGGACGACGTGATCGACGCGGGCGTCAGCTCGATCCACCTTGTTCACGACCAGGATGACGGGGAGGCGGGCCTCCAGTGCCTTTCGAAGGACGAAGCGGGTTTGGGGAAGGGGACCCTCGGAGGCATCGACCAGCAACAAGACGCCGTCCACCATGGTGAGCCCACGCTCGACCTCTCCCCCGAAGTCGGCATGACCGGGAGTGTCGACGATGTTGATCTTCATGCCATCGACGGTGACGGCCGTGTTCTTGGCGAGGATCGTGATCCCTTTTTCCCGTTCGAGCTCACCGGAGTCGAGGACCCGGTCAGCCACCTCCTCGTTGGTCCGAAACGCACCAGTTTGCCGGAGCATGGCGTCGACGAGGGTGGTCTTGCCGTGGTCGACGTGGGCCACGATGGCCACATTGCGAATGTCGTGGCGGACTTCCATGGCCGCCGTGACTCTAGGCGATCTACGCCCCCAGACGTGACGTGCTCCCGGTTGGCGGCATCCTCACACGATGCGGGACGCAGCAGTCCCTCCTGGCGCAGCCAAGCTGAGCTGAGCGCTCCCGAGCCCAACGTGTTCACCTCGCGCAATGGCGGCGCTGACTCCGGTATGGATCTCGTCGCAGGAGTGGGCCATGTGGGGCGGCAGGTCAGGACCGCTTCGACGTCGCAGCGCGTGGAGGGACATCCCAACAGGGACCCGGTGAAACGCGAACCACCCGATGGGCAGCAGCATGAGCCCGTCTGGAATCCCACGCCTTCAGGCGTGGGAGGAAGTCAAACGGGGCGCATGACCGGGGCTGGCGGGACCGGCACCGGTGGGCAGGGTGGTCCGAGCGCCTGAGCGACTGCGTCCGCGGCGTCTGCGAGCAGCGAAGGTCCCACGGGGAACGTGAGCAGCCGCCCCGCCGCCGGCCACCATCCGGCCGCTCGCACGGGGACGTCCTCGAGCGGCCCCGTCAACGCGGAGACCAGAGGCGCCAGGCCGAGCTCGACGCGGCTGGCGGGCGAGGGACACCCCTCGAACACCGTGAGGACTGCGCGCGGACCTCGAGGGTTGCCGTTCCCGGCGGAAGTGACCGAGAGGTCGACGCGTCCGCGTATGGCAACTCGGGGCATGGTCGGAGAGCACCACCACCGATCAGGAGCACCGATCACCGGCCTCAGCCCCGGACGCGACCAGTCGACAGCACTCAGGAGGTTCGAAGCCCACGTGGTGGCTTCGGCCCGTACCAGCGCCACGACGGGAGCGGCTGCCCGCGAGAGCCATGTCCCGAGGGACCCGGGCGGCCCGCCCCTGCCGGCCATCTCGGCGACGACCGTGGCGACTGCATCGGCAGGGGCGTACAACGCGCCGGTGGTGCAAACACGTACAGCGGCGATCCCGATGGTCCGGCGTGCCGTCCACGGGGACCACCGGAAAGGGGTGACGGCACGCCCGAAAAATCTTTGGCGGAGCGCAAAGGGCGTGATGCGCGTCAGAGCCTCGCCAAGGAGATCGGCGCGCCGCTCGAGGCACCACAGGAGCCGGGTACGCAGCTCGCCCCGGTCGGCTTCGGTGAGCACCGGGTACCCACGAGGCGCTATCAGCGCCGCGGTCAGCTCCTCGGCCACCGGCGTGGTGCTCCAGGCCGAGATCGATTGGGGAACGTCGGTCGATCGGCACAGGCGATCGGCCGGCATACAGGGGTGCTCGGGCCGGGTCATGCGGCGGTCGCCTCAGAGCGCCCCGGTCCACATTGCTCGGCCGCCACCCGGATCACCCGCCGGACGGAGGAAAAGAGCATCTCGTCAGTCACGTCCTCGCGCTCGAGCTCGCCGGACATGAGCCGGTAGGTGGCGAGACGGAACGGTGGAGCGCCGCTGCGGAGCGTCTCGAGGAGGCCGGCGAAGTGGCGGTCCTGGCGCTCGCTCTCAGGATCGGCACCGGGCGAGAGATTGACGATGCAGACCGACCTGCGGTCGACCGGGGCTGTGCCGAGCACGAGGTCGAGCGTGTCGGAGAGGACCACACGTCCTCCGCACAGGGGGATGGCGACGCGGTCGCGCGTACGAGGGCGCCAGGACGAAGGGACTGGTCCCCACTGCCCCACCATACGGCGGGCGGCTGCAGTGACCTCCCGGCGGACGGACGCCCGCTGCGCCGGGGTGAGGCAGCGCAGGAGGTCCAGGAGCGCCTCGCCCTCGTCGCCACCGGCGGCGAGGGCTTCGACCGCGTCGGCGATCGGGTCGTCGATCCGACCGGTCGCGACGAGCTGGCGAAAGAGGGCGCCGAGCAACGCGCCGCGCGCTCGGGGCACGTCGAGTCGCGCCTGAGGGTGGGAGGACGACGGGCCGCGCCCGCTGTGCCGGTCGATCCTCACGGGGGGTGAGCCAGGCGGCAACTCCCTGGCAGCCGCACCCACGCCGTCCTCCAACCACTCCCTCAGACCACGGACCAGGCAGTGGTCGACCTGAGGGCGGCGGTAGGGGTCGCCTCGGAGGGCAGCGAGCGCCGGCTCGGGCATGAGGGGCGACGCCTCAGCCGTCAAGGCCGAAGTTCGGAGCGAGGGTGCATCGTCCATGGCACCAGTGTGGACGGGGGTTGTCACACACTCGGGAGGCGCCCAGCCCGTAGCCTGGAGAGGGTGCGTGCCCACCCGTTCCCCGCGACCTTCCCGGCTCCGGTCCCTCCGGGAGCAGAGCTGGCCTTCTACCTCGTCTTCGGGGCGTTCGTCGTTGCCATGGTCGTCCTGGCCGTCGTCACCATCACCTGGGCCGTCCGACGCGACCGCGAGGGACGCGCTGCGTGGGTCCGGCGCCATCGCCCGGGCGTCGTCCCGGACGACCGCACGGTCCACCCGCCGATGACCAACGGCCACGGGCCCCGAGACCACTCCGGCACCACGGCGGAAGACCCCGAATGATTGCTCATCTCGGGGGGAGCCACGAGGAGGTCGAGCACGGGTCCGAGCCGTCCACGACCGACGTGTCGCACCGATCCCTCTGGCGCCGTTGGCTTGGCGGCCGGCGGCCGGCGAGCGCAGTCCGATCCCGGAGCGTCCCGACCGCGTTCGTCCTCGCCGGTGGCGGCACTCGCGGCGCGGTGCAAGTCGGGATGCTGGCCGAGCTCGTCAAGCGGGGCATCAGCGCCGACCGCGTCTACGGTGCGTCGGTCGGTGCGGTGAACGCTGCGGCGTACTGCGGGGACCCGACGCCAGCCGGAATGGAACACCTCGAGGCTGTCTGGAGGAGCCTGTCGGGGGAGGTCGTGTTCCCGCGGAGCCGGGTGCACGGGCCTTGGCGATACTTGCAGCGCCGGCCGTCGGTCCATGCCAACACAGGGCTTCGCCGGATCATCGAAGAGGGCCTCGTCTTCGAGCGGCTGGAGGACGCACCCATCCCCCTTGAAGTAGTGGCGACGTCGCTCACCGGCGGCGAGGAGCGCTGGCTCACCCGGGGAGCGGCCGTCGAGGCAGTGCTGGCTTCGGCGGCGATCCCGGCCATCTTCCCGCCAGTGGAGATCGGAGGCGAGCTGCTGGTCGACGGCGGCGTCGTCAACAACGTCCCCATCAGCCGGCCCCTCGCGGCGGGGATCAAGCGGATCTACGTCCTGCTCTGCGGTCCTCTCGACTACCGCCCCCCGGCCCCCGGCCGGCCCATTGAAGCCGTGCTGACCGCGTTCTTCGTGGCGATCCACGCCAGGTTTGCCCGGGAGCTGGCCGCCCTCCCGCCCGACGTGGAAGTGATCGTGCTCACCGGCGGCGGCGAGCCGGGGGGCGACTATCGGGACTTCTCGTCTACCGCCGAGATGATCGAGGCGGGACGAGCTGCGGTCGCGTCTGCTCTCGGGCGCACGGGTCCCTCGGCGGCAGCAGACCCGGTGGGTGCGCACGGCTGAGCACCGTTGCCGGGGCGGTCGGGCGGCGATTCACCTCCGCCCTGAAAGGCGGAGCGCTCTCTGCTTCAGGAGCGGTAGCAACGGCGGTGGGCGTGGACTGCCTCCGAAGTCGTGACGCACTTGTCACGGCCACCTGCTGGAATACAGAGATGCCGCACACCACCGGAGCCGGGGGCACTACTACGACCGCCGGCGCCGAAGGCAACCTCAGTGAAGGCGGGCAGGCTGCGCCAGGTCCAGAGAGTCGAGGAGCGAGCTCTGGCATCCCCGTTGGGTTCCACCCCGCTGTCCGGGAGTGGTTCACCACCCGTTTCCCCGGCGGCCCGACCCTTCCCCAGGCCCGAGCATGGCCGCTGATCGCCGGCGGGCAGGACGTGCTGGTCGCTTCGCCGACCGGCACCGGCAAGACCCTGACCGCGTTCTTGGTGGCCATCGACGCCGCGTGCCGCGGGAGAGTGTCTTCTTCGGACCCCGGCGAGCGCGCAGACCCGCGGTCCGCCGGGCCGACGGTGGTGTACGTCTCACCACTGCGGGCATTGGCCGTCGACGTCCGTGAGAACCTGGAGATCCCGCTCGCCGGCATCCGTCAGGCAGCCGAGAGGCTCGGAGAACGGGTACCCGACGTCACCGTCGGAGTCCGTACGGGCGACACGCCGGCCTCCGAGCGTGCGGCAATGTGGCGGCATCCCCCCGACGTGTTGGTGACGACGCCGGAATCTCTCTACCTGCTGCTCACGGCGGCGGCATCGCGCTCGGCGCTTGGCAACGTCCGTACGGTCATCGTCGACGAGATCCATACCCTCGTCCGAGACAAGCGCGGGGCACACCTCTCCCTGAGCTTGGAACGCCTGGCCGAGGTGGTGCACCGTCAGGGCGGGCATCTCCAGAGGATCGGGCTGTCGGCGACCCAGCGTCCGCTGTCGGTCATGGCCGACCTCCTGTCGGGGGCCGGGGACCGTCCCCGGCCGGCAGTGGTGGACTGCGGGCACCGGCGCGCCCTCGACGTTGCCGTCGAGCTGCCCTCCGCAGATCTGGAGGCGGTGGGCGGGCAGCACCAATTCGCCGAAGTGCTCGACCGGATTGCCGCGCACGTCACCGAGCACCGGACGACGCTGGTCTTCGTCAACACGCGCAAGCTGGCAGAACGGGTGGCTCACGAGCTGGCCGAGCGGCTCACGGTGGACATGGAAGGGCTGGGATCAGAGGGTCCGGTGGTGGCAGCGCATCACGGGAGCTTGTCTGCCGACCGGCGGCGCCTCGTCGAGACGAGGCTGCGAGCGGGCGAGCTGCGCGCCCTCGTGGCGACGGCATCACTCGAGCTCGGGATCGACGTCGGTCCCGTCGACCTCGTGTGCCAGATCGGCTCGCCGCGCGCCATCGCCACGTTCCTCCAACGGGTCGGACGAGCGAACCACCAGGTCGACGGCATGCCTGTCGGGCGCATCTACCCCTTGACCCGTGACGAGCTGGTCGAGTGTGCCGCGATCTTGGCGGCGGTGCGATCGGGACGGCTCGACGCGACGACACCGGTGGTCGCACCTCTCGACGTGCTGGCCCAGCAGATCGTGGCTGAAGTTGTTGCCGCCGGCGAGTGGGACGAGGACGGCCTCTTCGACATGGTGAGAAAGGCTGCTCCTTACGCGCTGCTCACACGTCACGACTTCGACGAGGTGGTGGACCTCGTGAGCTGGGGCATCCCGACCGGCCGGGGCCGGCGTGGCGCTCACCTGCACCGGGACGGCGTGAACGGTCTGCTGCGCCCGCGCCGGGGAGCCCGATTGGCCGCGCTCACCAACGGCGGCGCCATCCCCGACACCGGTGACTACCGGGTGGTGCTGGACCCCGAAGATGTGACGCTCGGCGCGGTGCACGAAGACTTTGCCGTCGAAGCCAACATCGGGGACGTCTTCCTCCTGGGCACTCACTCGTGGCGGGTCCGAAAGGTGGACGTCGGCACCGTCCGGGTGACCGACGCGGGCGATGCAGCCCCGAGCGTGCCGTTTTGGCTGGGGGAGGCTCCCGCCCGGACCCCAGAGCTCTCGGCAGTGGTGGCCGACCTCAGAGAGCTGGTGGACCGCGCGCTCGGCGGGACTGCACCTATCAAGACGGCGCTCACCAACACGGCGCCTGTGCCCGCCAACCCAGCGCCCGTGTCCGCCAACACGGCGCCCGTGTCCGCCAACCCGGCGCCCGTGTCCGCCAACACAGTGTCCGCCAATACAACGCCCGCCAACACAGCCCCTGCAGCGGTCGCCCGACGCTCTGTCCGCGAGGTCTGCGGGCTGGGCGAGCACGCCGCCGGTCAGGTGGTGGACTACCTCGCACAAGGGCGGGCCGTCCTGGGAACGCTGCCGACGCAGAGCCGCCTGGTCGTCGAGCGCTTCTTCGACGAGACCGAGGGGACGCAGCTCGTGATCCACTCTCCCTACGGTGGGCGGATCAACAGAGCGCTCGGCCTGGCCTTGCGCAAGAGGCTGTGCGTCAACTTCGATTTCGAGCTGCAGGCAGCAGCCGACGACGACACCGTGGTCCTGTCGCTCGGCCCCCAGCACAGCTTCCCGCTCGAGCACGTCTTCGGCATGCTGAAGGCCCGCGACGCCGAAGCGGTCCTCACCCAAGCGGTGTTGTTCCATCCGATGTTGAGGGCCCGATGGCGCTGGAACTGTACGCGGGCATTGGTGGTCCCCCGATCCCATGGAGGGCGCCGCCGGCCGATCCATCTCCAGCGGATGGACGCCGACGACGTGATGGCCGCCGCGTGGCCTGCCTTGGCCGCTTGCCAGGAGAACGCCCCCCCGGGTCCGGTTGCCGTGAGCGACCACGTCCTCGCCCGCCAGACGGTCACCGACTGCCTCAACGAGCAGCTCGACGTGGAAGGGCTCGTGACTCTGCTCGATGCCGTCGGTTCAGGGAGAGTCGACGTCCGACTGGTCGAGACGCTCGAGCCATCTGTGCTCGCACACGGGATACTTACCGGCCGACCGACCACGTTCTTGGATGGTGCGCCGCTGGAGGAGCGGAGGTCACGCGCCGTGTCGCTCCGCGGTGACCGGAGCAGGGCGGGCGTTGACGGGAGCGGGGCGGTGGACGGCAGGAGCAGGGCGGGCGCTCTTGAGGTCCCGCTCGACCAGCTCGGGGTGCTCGACGGACCGGCGTCGGCCGAAGTGCTGGCCATGGTGCAACCACATCCTCGCTCGCCCGACGAGTTTCACGACCTCCTCTTGTCACTCGTCGCCTGCCGGCCTGTGCCGGCCTGGCGCGGGCTGTTCGACGCGCTGGTGATCGACGGCCGGGCTGCGACCGTGGCCGGCTGCTGGGTCGCGACCGAACGCGTCGAGCTGGCCAGCTCCCTCCCCGATGACGACCTGGCTGTGGCTGAATGCCTGCGGGGGCACCTCGAGATCGCCGGGCCGGTGACCCTCCCCGAGCTCATCTCCGACCGGCCTCTTGGGCGCACGGGCGACGCACCCCGACAAGAGAGGGAGCGCGGTGATGGCGGCCCCTGGCGCGGCGCGCAGGTGCGGGGCGCGCAGGTGCGCGGCGCACCGGTCACCCAGGCGCGAGCGGCCACCGGGATCGCCCGGCTGGAGGCCGGTGGCGCTGCCATCCAGCTCCCCGACGGACGGTGGTGCGCCCGGTACCTCCTCGTGCGTCTTCTCGCGGCTGGTCGCCAACGCCGTCGCCGACAGCACGAACCGGTGAGCATCACCGACTTCGTCCGTTTTCTCACCCGCTGGCAGCATGCAGCGCCGGGCACGCGGCTCTCGGGTCGCTCGGGCGTCCAAGCGGTGATCGAGCAACTGGCGGGGATCCACGTGCCGACTGCCGACTGGGAGCGTCACGTCCTTCCTCTCCGGGTCGAGGGGTACGACCCCCGCTGGCTGGACGAACTGTGCCTCTCGGGTGACGTGGTGTGGGGTCGGCTGGCGACGAGGGACACAGCCGAGCGAAGCGGCATTGCCTCGGAGCGGCGGCGATCGACGGTGCCGTCGCCGGCCACCCCGCTGGCCCTGGTGGAGCGTCGCGATCTGGGGTGGCTGCTGCCGGCGGTGCGTTGGGACCAAGTGGCAGCCGTGCCGAGAGCAGGGCCCGGAGCCGACGTCCTGGCCGTGCTCGCAGAGCGCGGTGCCAGCTTTCGTACCGACATCGGCCCGTGGTCGGGCCGGCTGCCTGAGGACGTCGACCAGGGCCTGTGGGACCTGGTGGCCCGCGGTCTGGTCACGGCCGACACGTTCTCGGCGGTGCGTACCGTGCTCGCCGCTCGGCACCGGTGGGCCGTTCGCGGGCGCCGTTCAGCCGGCACGGGCAGCCGGCGCCTGTTTCGGAGTGCCGGTGGTCCGGGCGTGCCCGCCGGTCTCTCGCCGAGCGCACGCACCGCAACCGGGCGAAGCACCAGCGGGGAAGGACGGTGGTCGCTCCTCCCCGTACCCGAACCAGTCGGCGAGCATGATCCGCGGCGAGACGAGCTGGCCGAGCTCGTGGCGTGGCGGATGCTCCAGCGCTGGGGAGTGGTCGCCTGGGAATTGTGGAGCCGCGAAGCGTTCCGGCTCCCGTGGCGCGAGGTCGTTCGGGCTCTTCGGCGGCTGGAAGCGCGAGGGCAGGCGACGGGTGGCCATCTCGTTGCCGGCTTGTCGGGCGAGCAGTATGCCCTGCCGGAAGCTATCTCCGCTCTGGCCCAGGTACGCTCGGCGCCACCCGAGGGCTCTGCTGTCGTCCTCGCGGCAACCGATCCTCTGAATGTGACCGGTTCGGTCCTTCCCGGCGGGCGGGTGCCGGCGGTGCGCCACCGGACGGTCGAAGTGCTCGACGGTCGCGTCGTGGGCGACGGAGGCCGGTATGAAGCGCCTCCTCGGAGGCCACCGACCTGAGCGCCGGCGTTGGCGGCTCAGGTCGCGAGGGGTCGTGGTCGGTGCCGCCCGATGGCCGCGTTTCGAACGGACGAGAAGCGGAGCCCTTGTCCTCTGCGAGTGCGCGGAGGCTGACCGCTCAGCCGGGCGTTGGTCTGGCGAGTGTCGGGTGACGGCGGCGCACGTCAGCGCAGTCCTCGCACACCGACTCGGGGACGAGGCCGGCTCGCATGAGCAAGGCGAAGATCTTGCAGCCGAGGCAGTAGCCGGCAGCGGACTCCGCCAATGCCGCCGCGGCCAGCAGGCCAAGGAGCCAGCGGGCCGGGTCCCAGCCGGCGCTCACCCAGGTGAGCAACGCGGCCGTGGTGACGACCGCGCCGATGCCTTGGGCGAAGCGCTTGGGCGGGCCGGCCACGAGCCGGGGGCGGCCCAGGAGACGCGGAGCCACGACCCGGGTTGCGAGCTGCCCGAGCGGGCTCAACGTGGGACCGGTGAGCAGCCGAGCGTAGAAGCCCAAGGCCAGGGGGACGAGCATCCACGGGAGATTGAGTGCCAGTGCCGCCACCGACATCACGACCACTCCAGCCGCCACCGTCCGGGCAGCCTTCTCGTTGACCGGGTTCGGGAAACTGAACAAGGACTCGTGCCATGACGCCATGGCGAAATATTACCATTTCAGTCGGGATTACGTGCCGGGCTTCCCGCAGGCGGCGGTGAGCGCCAGCGGGCTCCCGGTGGTCAGCCCGAACCCGGGGTCGAGCCCTTGAGGGGTGTGAGGGTTGTGAGAAGCCCCTTCACGAGTGTGGTGGTCCCCGCGACCGCCCCCCCTGCTGTGGCGGCCTGCGACACCGCTGTGGTGACGCCTTTGGTCAGCGTCTGGGGCAGGGTGGTCGCGGTCTGGGGCAGGGTGGTGACGGTCTGGGGCAGGGTCGAGACCGGACCGGGAACAGCCGGCGCCGGCAGCAGGGTGGAGCTACCCCCTGGTGTACCCGACTGGCTTGACGGACTCGAGCCCGACGAGGCGGATGAACCCGAACCGCTTGTGGTGGCTGAGCTCGGGGGAGATGAGAGGGCTCTCGCCGTGCTCGAGGTCGAAGCACCGGTACTGCTCACCGAAGCTGCCCGGCCGGAGCCGGACTCCGTCCGAGACGGCGCGTTGCCCACACCGGTGGTGACAGGCGCTATGACCACTCCCGGGGCGTGGGAAGGCCCAGGCGAGGTGACCAAGATCGCCCCACTGACCGCTCCGGCAGTGAGCATTGCCGAAGCGAGCACTGCGGCCGGGCGGCCCATCGCACTGCCAGAGAGCTGCGTTGCCTGCCCGGCCAGCCGAGCGGAGGCTCGTCCCACCAGCCGGCGAAACGCGAGCACTCCGATCCCCAAGGCGATGCCCAAGCGGGCACCAGTGTCGGCCAGCGCGGCGAACTCACGCTTGAGCGCCTGACGAGCTCGCCACAGCAGGGTCTCGGCTGCCGGGACGGCGACCCCTTCGTGCTCCGCGATGCGCTGGGTGGACCACCCTGACGCCTCCCTCAATCGCAGCACCCGCTGGTGGCGATCCGAGAGGTTCTGGAGGGCTTGGGCCACCATGTCGGCGTCGACCTCGGTCATGATCGCCTCGTCGACGTCGTGGCCGTCCACGTCGACATGGGGCGAGGGGACGTCGTCGGTCGGCGTCAGCCGGGACTGGCGGCGGAGCACGTCGGTGCAGATGTTCCCGGCGATGACCGTGAGCCACGGGTAGAAGCGGCGATCACCGCCGAATCCTGGGAGGGCTCGCCAGGCGCGGGCGAACGCCTCTTGCACGGCGTCCTCGGCCTCGTAGGCGTCGTGAAGCCTCCGCAGGCAGAAGTGGAACAGCCGGCGATGGTAGCGATGGTAGAGCTCCTCGAAGGCCGCACTGTCACCTCGCTGGCACCGCTCGACCAAGATTCGGTCGCGCGCGAGATCCACCGCTCCGTCGAGAACGGTGACCGTCGCCGATCGGGACCTGACCTTGTCCTGCACAGGCGCCACGAGCACCTCACCTTCCCCGCCGCTCTCAACGATAGCCCAACTCGAAAAGAAATTTCTGACCGGGCCGAAAGGTCTCGGCTTGGGCGCCGTTCTTTCACGTGAACGAGATGGACCACAGGGCGGGACGCCGCGAGCGGCGGACCGTGGGAGGCGGCGAGGAACCATGAAGCATCGGAGCTCTCGGATCACTGCGCTTGGAGCCGTGCTGTGCCTCGTGGGTGCGGGAGTCGTCGCTGGCGTCACCCTCGGCCATGACGGGCCGGTCGCGGCTGGAGCATCCGCGGGCACCGCGTTCACACTCCAGGCCGCCGGTACCGGGGTCGAGCTTGCGGCTGGCGGTACGACCTTGGTCGGGGCGTCGTCCCAAGCGGCCGCTGGCGCCGATGCGGCCCCGGTGGCCAAAGGCAGCGCTGCCGTCACCCCGGCAGAGGAGTCCGACCAGACCGCGACGGCGAGCGCGGCCGGTCAGTCCCAGCAACTGCCTCGCACCTGCAGCCAGCTCTCGAACCCCTTCCCGGCTCCCTTTGCCACAGCCTTGAGCCTTGGGTCGGGCTGTAGCTCGGCTTCGGCATCCAAGAACACAGCAGGGCTGCCGACTGCCACTGCCACCGGGCAGGTGAGCAGCGCCGGAGTCAGCCCGTCGGCCAGCGACCTGCCGCTGCCGGTGGACCCGGGGAGCACGTTGGCGAGCAGCCTCTCCTCTGTGCTGGGCACGCTCCCGGACCTGCCCACGAGCGGGACGCCATTGGCCACAGTGCTCCAAGACGTCGCGAAGGCGGCGAGCACGCAGCTCACGTCGCTCGTCACAGCCAACCTCGGTTCGTCCACCTCGACGGTCATCGCGACCTCGGCGACAGCGACGGCAACCACCCAGGACAGCGGGTCTCAGCTCAGCATCCTCGACGGGCTCGGCAGCGGGGGCGGACCCTTGCTCACGGTCGCCGTTGGGCCTGCGTCGGCCAGCAGCACCCTCGATCGGGCCACCGGCCAGGTGACCGGCAGCGCGCAGACCTACTCCATCGCTCCCGGCCAGTCGCAGACGTTTCTCTCTGGCACGCCGCTCGAGACGACGGTGGCCGCCGGCTCCGGGTCGGCCACATCGGGATCGGGCAAGGGCTCTGCGTCGGTCGCCGGCGCCACCATCGACGCACTGGCGAGCATCGGCGCGGGGTCGACAGGTACCGATGGCGGCCTGCGGGTCGTCCTCGGTGCAGCCACGACCAGCGTGACCGGTGCTGTGCCAAGCGTGCCCACGGCGCCCGCCTCGTTGACGACGAGCACGGTCGCGCCGGTCGCAACGGCGGCCAGCGTCACCGGCGCGACGACAGTGCACACCGGCGAGTACTGGGACGGCGGACTGCCCGTCCTGCTCTTCGGCCTCTCCCTGCTGGCGGGCATCGGCCTCGTCACTCGCCGGCGGGCCTCGCAGCTCCTCCGTTCGATGATCTCATTCGCCCGTCCCGCAGTCCCCTCAGCGGGCGGTCGACCGCCGGGCCGGACCACCGGGACCTCCTCCGTTTCCCCTCTGGTCTCTGGTCCGGCCCGGCGGCTCCCCAATCGGCGTTCCCTCCTGGCCCCCGGGGGCCACGGCGTTGCAGGCGCGCAGCCAGCACGGCCCGAAGTGGAAGGGGAGGGATGAGCGGTGAGGCCGGCATCTCCGGTCGCCGGCCCGCTCGACGCCGGTGCCGGTACCTCACTGCGACGTCGCGGGCGAACGCTTACCAGGATGGCGCTCACCGGCACCGGGGTCGTGCTGATCTGGGGAGCTCTGGCCCTGGGCGGCTACGCGTTCGGCTGGCAGTCGCACAAGTCGAGCGCCCAAGCAGCGCTTCTGGCCGGGGAGCACCGGGCGGTGGAGCACGTTCGGCACACCGACCCGAATCGGCCGTGCGTTGTCGACGCGCCCGGGGCCGGACAGCTTGCCGGCGAGCTCAGTATCCCGGCGCTCCACCTCGAGGCCCCGGTGGAGGAGGGCACGGGCGATGCAGTGCTGAGCGTGGCCGTCGGCCACGACCCGTCGTCGGTGTGGCCCGGGCAGACCGGCACCGCTGTCCTCCTGGCTCACGACGTGAGCTACTTCGTGCACCTCAACGAGCTCAAGCCCGGGGACCTCGTCGTCTACCAGAACGCGTGCGAGACGCTGCACTTCACCGTCTCGGGGCACCAGGTGGTCGCCCAAGGAACTCCGGTGCCCAACTCGACGTCGCCCAGCTTGGTGCTCGACACCTGCTACCCACCCGACGCATTGTTCTTCACCACTCAGCGGTACCTCGTCCAGGCGACCGAGACAGTCAGGGCGGCGCCGGGCCGCACGCCGGGCAGCAAGGGTCTTCCGGCCACCTTGCCCACGGCACCCTCCTCGCGCGCCTACCGCGTACCGGCACCCGCCGCATTGGTGGTCAAGGGACTCACGCTCCAGCAGAACGAGACGCCGATGGGCACGATGACCCTTGCCGGTACCCCCACACCTTCGTGGGAGCAGTCACCCGGTCCTCTCAATTTGGAGGCCGCCGCGTTGGAGGCGTACTTCGGAGGGCTGGACGCAGCCGGAGCCAGTCAGCTCCCTTGGTGGGACGCGATCGCAGTGCCGGGGCTGGCGCCGCCGGCGCAGCTGCTGGGCGCGCGGATCTCAGAGAGCGACGCACCACTCGACGTGACCATCGACTCGAGCCACCGGGTGGCGACGCGGGTGGTGCTCACCACCGTCGTCACGCTGACGGGCGGCACGGCGCCCGGTACCTACCAGGAGGCCGTGACGATGCAGATCACCGGCTCGACAGTCCTCCTCGAGGGATGGAACCTCACGCCGACATGACCTCAACGATGCAGTACCAAGCAGTAGGCGCAGTACCAACCACCACGACAACGAGAAAGGAACATCGAAAATGAGCTTCGAGGAGTTCTACGCGAGAAAGAGCGCGGGGCATCCTTCGGATGCGCCGGCTTCGAACGGTTCGCCGAGTCGGAGAGCGTCGTTGCGGCGGCTCACCCACGGCAAGATCGGCCGGATCGGCGGAGCGAGTGTGATCGTCCTGGGCGGGGCCGCGTTCGCCACCGCGGGCGCACTGCTGGGTGGGCTGGCGACCGGTACCGCGGTGGCTCCCGCCGGCGCCCAGAGCGTGCTCACGAGCGACGTGCCGTCGCTGCCGGTGAGCACGCCGACACTTCCGGCAGGCAGCTTGCCCGGGCTCCCGACCGGTCTTCCGACACTGCCTGCGGCTTCCGGCGGAGGTTTCCAGCTCGTCGCATCGGTGAGCGGTACGGGCGCCAGCGTCCATGGGAGCGGTGCCGGCGGAGGGGTATCGGTCACGGGCTCGGGCTCGGGCTCGGTGACGCCTCCGAGCGGTGGTCTCCCGTCGCTCCCCACAGCGCCATCAGCACCGAGCGGTGGTCTCCCGTCGCTCCCCACAGCGCCATCAGCACCGAGCGGTGGTCTCCCGTCGCTCCCCACAGCGCCCTCAGCACCGAGCGGTGGCCTGCCGTCACTGCCCACAGCACCGTCGCTCCCGAGCGGTGGCCTGCCGTCGCTCGGCACACTGCCCTCAGCACCGAGCGGTGGCCTGCCGTCACTGCCCACAGCGCCATCAGCACCGAGCGGTGGGTCGGGGTCCGGAAGCGGAAGCGGCCAGACCTGCATGAGCACTCCCGGCCTGCCGGGGAGCTCCTCGGTCCCCGTCACGGTTTCGGGCTCGGTGAGCGTGTCGTCGAGTGCCGGCGGTGGCAGCGTCAGCGGGAGCAACAGCGGAGTCACCGTCTGCGGGAGCTGACAAGCCCCAACTGTGCACGGCGTCGCTGACGCCGTTCGATGTCGAGCCGACCGGGCATCCTGGTACAGGGGTGCCCGGTCGCTCGCGTCTGGTGGCGCGCCTATGGTCGGTGACGGACTCGGAAGAGCGCTGGTCGCCGCCACGGAGCCCAGCGGGGCCGCCGGGAACGAGAGGGACTGCTAATGGTGCGATTGACCTGCCTACTGCGGAGGAAGCCGGGCCTCAGCCCGGCCGAGTTCCATGCCCATTGGAGAGATGTGCACGGACCGCTCATTGCTTCGAGCCGCAGCGGGAGCCACGTGGTCCGTTACGAGCAGCATCCGCGTCCGCTGAGCGACTACTCGGGGGACGACGACCTGGGCTACGACGGGGTGACGGTCCAGTGGTTCGAGTCCATGGCCGAGTACAGAGCCCACATGGCCGAAGAGGACTTCGTCTCTGTCTGGAAAGACATCGAGACCTTTTTGGACACCGACCGCCTCGAGTTTGTGGTGACCGAGCACCCTCGTGTCGTGATCGGCGATGGCGACTCGCCGCCCTACGGCTGAGCTGCGTCGGTCCCGTCCGTCGGCACGTCGCCGCCCGTGGCAAGAGAATGCGGTGACGGTGGTCCGAGCCCCCATGCAGCGACTGGCCATTGCGATAGCGCGTCGATGGGATCGACCTCTACCGGTGCAGGTGCCGGGGGTGCAGGTGCCGGGGGTGCTAGGTGTGCCGGGAGATCGGGCACTCTCGGCGTGGACGGCGCTACCGGAGCTTGCCGGCGCTGCATGACCGCGTCGAGCGCACGCCACTGCGAGCCATGCAGAAGCTTCAAGCGCCGGGGCATGGCCGCCACATGCTCTGCGGACTCGGTGCGGTAGCGGTCGGCGACCGCACCCATGCAGAACACCGTGGCGGGAGGTAGGGCGCTGGCGCGCTGGCTCAGGCCCGACGGGGCATCGCGGGATCCCGGATCGGTGTCACTTGCTCCTGTGGGGTGGGTGGCGAGCGCCCAGAGCCGGGCCGTGGCCACCTCGCCGTCCTGCACGAGCCCGAGCGCGTCCTGGAGCCGTGCCAGTCTCCGGGCGAAACGATCGGCTCGCTCGCCGTAGACCAAGGAGGCGAACTCGAGGGAATAGCGGAGTCGCTTGCAGCGGATCCGCAGGCGATGGAAGTCGGCGGGATCCCGGCTGCGTCGGGCACGCCGTGCTGCCCTGGCAGCGGCACGGTGCCGAGCACGGACGAGATCGGGAAGCACCGAGGTTGCAGGCACACGGGCCAAGGCCAGCGGCCGCGCGACCGGGCGGGTCAGGGAGGTGAGACCGGTCACCAGCCTCTCCCAGCGCGTGGAGTCGAGCGCGTCGAGGAGCGCAGCGCGTTCCCGGTCGCGCGCAGCCGCCAAGACGTCGAGCAGGCGATCGAGAGGAGAGCCATCCGAAGCGGCATCACCGTCCCACGCCTGGACCCATTCCCCGACCCACTCGCGCATCTCGGTCGTCCGCTCGATCTGCACATCGAGGTCGCGGACGCGACCGAGGACAGCGGCGATCCACGCCAGCTCGTCCGACAGCGACCGTGACCGCGCCGGAAGCGCCTCCGTGAAGAAGTCCAGCGCTGCCCGGAGGCGCCGAGTGCTGACGCGCATCTGGTGGAGCTCTTCGGGATCTTCTCCCAAACGGGTGCCCGGCTCCTTGGCCAGCATGGTTCCGAGATGGCGCCGAACCACGGCCAACGCCACGTCGCCGAATGCAGGCTCGCGCTCGACGGTGACGGACCCGAGATCGGGGGGACCGGGAACCGTCATCCCGAGCGCCAGCAGACCGGCTTCGAACTTGGAGAGGGCTGCCGGCCGCAGACCGCAGGTGTCCCGGAGGTCGTTCACCATGGGCTCGAGCGGTTCCACCCATTGGGGGTCGACCTCGACCTCCACCCGGCAAAGCCGCGCCGGGCGTTGTCCTGCGCCGGCGCTCATCACGGTCTCGTCGAGCGCCAGCTCGGCCACGTCGGTGCCGGAGACCCGCAACGCGAACGCTCGGCGCCGGGTCCGTACTTCGAGGACTTCGGACAGGCTCCGCTTGCCCACAAGTGCGCCCACCCTCCAGCCGACCGGTCCCGACGAGCCAAGACCGTTGATGCCTTCGGCGGGGAGCGGTTCGGTCACCTCCAGGCGCCGGCGCAGCCCACCGGCCGCCGGTGCCCGAGAGTCCTTCAGGGTGGCTTCGAGCCGCCGGCCACGGCGGCGCGTGCGCAGCACGAAACCCGCACGGCCGATCCGACGGTCATCGGTGTCCAAGTACTGGTCGGCCAGCCTCCGCACGGGCTGGGCTACCGCAGTCAGCGTGCCAAGGGACGGGCTTTCAGAAAAACGCCTCGTGAGCGATTCCACCCACCGTTCGACCGGTCGGAGGTCCAAGGCGTCGAATTGCCACTCGACCTCGATCTGGTTGTCGGCCACATGGGTGCTCACGTCGCCATCGGCCACTGGGAGGAGGATACCGCTCACCGGAGACGGCCGCCGGTAAGCTCGCGCTGTGACCAGCACGCAGGGTGGCACGGTGGCGCCGACTGGTCTGTCCACCAGCATCGTGCGGGCGGCAGGTGGGATCCCCGTTCGCCGCCGCGACGACGGTTGCTGGGAGCTGGCGGTCGTCCACCGGCCGCTCAGATCCGACTGGTCGTTCCCGAAAGGAAAGCTCGAGCCAGGCGAGTCGTTCGAAGACTGCGCTGTACGGGAGGTTCGTGAGGAGACGGGGCTTCGCTGCCGGCTTGGGAGGTTCATCGGTCACACCGAGTACCGGGATCGCAAGGATCGTCCGAAGGTCGTGGCCTACTGGGTGATGGAGGTGAGGGGGGGCTCGTTCCGACGGAACGAAGAGGTGGACGAGCTCCGATGGCTCGATCTCAGCGCTGCCGCCGGGTTGCTCACCTACCAGCGCGACAGAGACCTGCTGGTCGTCCTCAGCGCGGCGGTTGACGAGGGTGCACCCCTCGTCGACGGCGACCGCTGAGGCATCCACTGGGGTGGCTGCCTGCCCCAGCCTTGCAGTGCTCGATGCGGCGCGAGACCTGCCGTGGGTGCCCGGTGCGCGCAGGGGTGCCGGTGAAGACCCGCACGCGGTACCGTCTCTCCCCGAGATCCCGGGTACTTCCGCTACCGTAGAAGCGGTGCGGCCTGCAGTCGTGCCTCTGGTCACCCTGGTGGATCGAGGTCGACGGTAGGCCAAAGCTCCAGGAGAGGTGCGAGAGCGGCCGAATCGGACTCACTGCTAACGGGCGGCTAGCTCTCCTGCTCCGAGGCGCTACAGCAGCGAGATTCTGCGAACATGTAGGTAGACGGCCATTTTTGGTGCTTCGACCCGTAGCCGTTGCTTGCCGCTGGAGGCCGCTCGCGGCGTCATGAGGTTGAATCAGGGTTGAATTGGATGGGTGGCGGTCGACTTCACTTTTGATGATCTCAGCCTGGCCCTGATCGGACGGTGCGACAGAGCGGCTGACCCCTCCGGGCACAGGCCGGCCCGCCGTCAGCTGCCCTAACCTCCAGCCAACCGATGTCCCGTCCGAAGCCGACCTGGCTCTACCACTTCACCCACCTCGACCACCTGGCGAGCATCGCCACGGACGGCTTGCTGTCCGATACCCACGCCGTCGAGCAAGGGCACATCACCACCGAGATCGGTCAGCCCGGCATCAAGGACCAGCGACGATACCGGCGGGTGCCTTGCGGACCGGGGGGCGTGGTGAGCGACTACGCCCCCTTCTACTACGCCCCCCGCAGCCCCATGTTGTACGCCATCATTCATGGCCGGGTGGCCAGCTACACTGAGGGGCAGGAGCCGCTGGTCTACCTGGTCACGACCGTCGAACGGCTCATCGAACTGGGGATCACCCCGGTATTCACGGATCGCAACGCGGTGCTTGCCATCACCCGCTTCACGCCTGATCCCGCTGACCTCGATGACCTCGTGGACTGGCCACTCATGGCTGCCACGATGTGGAACAACACGCCCGAGGACCCCGACCGGCGGGAGCGGCGCATGGCAGAGTGTCTCGTCCACCGGCAGGTACCCTGGGAGGCGTTCATGGAGGTACGAACCATCGACGAGGAGCGCCGCCAGCAAGCCGAGACGATCCTGGCCGACCTCGGCCGCCAGGTCCCGGTACGGTCACACCCCCCGTGCTTACTTTTAGGGCGGCGCCCATGGAGGAAGGAGGCTGGCGGCCACGATGATCACCCAAGGCAACGGCAACCTCCTCGACGCCCAGGTCGACGCGCTCGTCAATACCGTCAACACCGTCGGCGTCATGGGCAAGGGCATTGCTCTCCAGTTCCGCCGCGCCTATCCGGCCATGTACCGGGAGTACGCCAAGGCGGCCAAGGCCGGGGACATCCGCCTGGGCCGGATGCATGTCTGGACCAACGATGAGGCGCTGACCGGCCCTCGCTACATCATCAATTTCCCGACCAAGGGGCACTGGAAAGCCCGCTCTCGGCTCGCCGACATCGAGGCTGGCCTGGACGACCTGGCCAAGGTCGTCCAGCACCTCGGCATCACGTCCATCGCCGTCCCGCCGCTCGGGTGCGGCAACGGCGGGCTGGACTGGTCACGGGTCCGGCCGCTCATCGAGCGCACCTTTGCCGCCCTCCCTGACGTGGACGCTCGTGTCTACCCGCCTGCCGGCGCACCCCAGGCTGCCGACATGCTCAACCACACCCGCCGGCCGAGGTGGACGGTGGGCAAGGCGGCGCTCGTGGACCTGATTGCCCGGTACGGGGAGCGGACCCTGGACGTGTCGATCATCGAGGTCCAAAAGCTCATGTACTTCCTCCAAGAAGCCGGCGAACCCCTTCGACTCGACTACCAGAAGGCTCGGTATGGCCCTTATGCCGACAACCTTCAGAAGGTCCTCCAAACCGTTGAAGGGCACTTCCTGACTGGTTACGGCGACGGCGGCCTGCCGGTCGCCTCCGCTGAGCCCATCACCCCCCTCACGGGCGCGCCGGCCCAGGCAGCCGACTTTCTTGCGGATCACCCCGATACGCTGGCCCGAAGCCAGCGGGTCTTGGATCTCGCGGACGGCTATGAGTCCCCATACGCGATGGAGCTGCTGTCCACGGTGCACTGGGTTGCCACCCACGAGCCCGAACCGGCCACCGATCCCGACGCTGCCGCCAACGCAGTCGCCGCCTGGAGCCCTCGCAAGGCGACCCTGTTCACCCCCGCCCACGTCCATGCCGCCTGGGACCACCTTGCCGAGCATGGCTGGCTTTCAGTCGATCGCGACTGATGGGGCTGGTGTGACAGGTGAGCACACGAACCGGGATCGAGTGGACTGAGGCAACGAGGAACCCCACCACCGGGTGTGATCGCACGTCGCCCGGCTGCGACCACTGCTATGCCATGACGCTAGCCAAGCGACTCAAACTGACGTTCCGCATGTGGAGAGGGGCTTTTACGTCCCCCAGCCTTCGGCTCGTTCGACGCGGCGGATCTCGACCTCGTCCAGCTTCACCAGAAGCTCCATGAGCCTCCGTCCCCGCTCGATCTCCGGCCGGTAGCGGCTTGCCTGCTCGGGGGTGAGCCAGCGGGTGAACCGCTTATGCCCCTTGCTGTAGCCCCACTGGAGGTAGGGGCCGTGCAGTTGGGGTGGATCCGCCTTGCAGCGACAGTTCGCCTTGCCGCACTTCATCATGCGTTCGACGATGCCGCCGGGCAGAGCGCCGCCGGGTTCGGCCAGCAGGTCGATGAGATGCCGGCGGACCGTCGCCACGCGCTCGTTGTCGCGTGCGCTCATCTCGATCGACCAGCACAGGTCCACC
>DAHWPS010000218.1:0-16277 GCA_027342785.1 Acidimicrobiaceae bacterium | reverse complement strand
CGGGCCAGACCGCCGGAGCATCACCCTGCCGGTGATCGGCACCCTGCGCTCCAAGGAGAACACCCGCCGGGCCGAACGCCACCTGTCCAAGGGCAACGCTCGCCTGCTTTCGCTGACCGTCTCCGAGCGGTGGGGGCGGTTCAGGCAGCTCAGGCTCTCTACCTGGGAGTTTCTGGTGGAGAAGACGATCTCCGATTCAAACTTCCCCGAGCTGCGGGAACGGGTGGAACGCCTGGCAACTGGGCACTGAACCCGGCTGACGGCATCATCCTCAGGACCGATGCGCCAGGCGGACGCTTTCGGTACCGTCAAGCGTGATGCGTACCCGTCTCGTGGCCAGGCGTCTGCCGGCAGGCCCAGCGCCTACCGTGCGCTGGCTGGTTCTTTTGTTGGCCGGGGCAGTAGCGGCGGCTGGGTTCGCCACCGCCTCGGGCACTGCGCCAGTGGCGTTCGCGTTACTGCTCGGGTTGGCTGTCTATCTCGTGGCGTCGAGGCTTGGAAGAAGGTTCTCCGTGCCCGCCACCCTTGTCGCGGGGGCCGTGGTCGGTGCCGCGCTCGTGGCCGCAGCGCAGACCGGGGACCACGAGCCGGTGGCGACGCTCGGGGTCGAAGGGTTTTTGCCGCTTGTGGCCGCGTGGTTCGTCGGAGATGCGGCTGCGGCGCGCCGGCAGTACCAGGCAGGCCTCGTCGGACAGGCCGAACGCGAGCAGGCAGTGGAGGCCGAACGTGCCCGCCAGAAGGTTCGTGAGGAGCGAGTACACATCGCTCAGGAGCTTCACGACGTGGTGGCCCACACCCTGGCGGTCATCACGGTCAAGGCTGGGGTGGGGCGACGCCTCATGGCCCAGCGGCCGGAAGAAGCTTCCGAGGCCCTGGAGTCGATCGAGGCGATCGGCCGCACCGCCCAGGAGGAGCTCCAAGTGGTGCTCGACCTGTTGCGGGACGAGCGAGTTGGGAGCGCCGCGCTGGCCCCCGCACCTCGGCTGGTCGATGTGAAGGAATTGGTGGAGGAGGTGCGAGAAGCGGGAACGGAGACCGCGCTTTCGATGACGGGCACGGATCGCCGGCTCTCCCCGGCGTTGGAGCTGTCGCTCTACCGCGTCGTCCAAGAGGCGCTCACCAACGTGGTGAAGCACGCTCCGGGCGCTCAGGCGACTGTCGAGGTGGCAGTCTCCGCGAGCAAGGTCCTGATCCAGGTCGTCGATGGAGGAGGCCCTGGCCAGCCCGACAGCAAACCCTTGACTGGCGGTCGCGGAATCGTCGGGATGCGCGAACGAATGGGAGCGTTCGGCGGCACCCTCGTAGCGGAGCGGCCGCCCGAAGGTGGTTTTCGTGTTGTCGCCGAGGTCCCCGTCGATGGGGTCTCATGGTGACGAAGGTGCTCGTCGTTGATGACGAGCAGCTGCTACGGACGGCGTTCATCTCGCTCATCGACGCGGAGGACGATCTTCAGGTGGTCGGCGAAGCGGCGGACGGTAAGCAAGCAGTCGAGTTGGCTATCCGGCTCACCCCCGACGTCGTCTTGATGGACGTTCGGATGCCGGTCATGGACGGTATAGAAGCGACGCGCCAGATCACTGCTCGCGAGCGAACTAGCGCGCCCCGGGTGCTCATCTTGACCACCTTTGAACTGGATGAATACGTGTTCGAGGCCCTGAAGGCCGGCGCGACCGGCTTTGCCCTCAAGAGCCGGCCCCTCGATGAGCTACTGACCGCGATCCGGGTCGTCGCCGGCGGCGACGCGCTCCTCGCCCCGAGCGTGACCAGGCGTCTCATTGCCCACTTCACCGACCGTGAACGCCGCCCAGCGAAGGGGAACCGAAACCTCGACCAGCTCACCGAACGCGAGCGGGAGGTGCTCTCTCTGGTCGCGCAAGGCGCCACGAACCGCGAGATCGCCGACCACCTGTGTGTGAGCCTTCCAACGGTCAAGACCCACGTCAGCCGGGTCCTAGGGAAGCTCGATGCCCGAGACCGTACTCAGCTCGTCGTCATCGCCTACGAGTCGGGACTCGTCACCACTACGTGAGGCCCCGGTTCGGGCTAGACATGGGCTAGACATAGTCCGTGCGGACGAGGGGCGTCGGTCTCGTGGACGACATGGATTCGATACCTGCGCCTGACGACACGGCACCTGTGACCGAAGGACGATGGCGGCATGACCATTCCTCGTCGGCATCCAAAGACACTCCAGACCAAGTGGTTCCCCTGGCGAACGAGCATCTCGATACTCGTCGCGATCTTTACTCTCGTCGGAACGGCGGGCTGCGCAGCTGCAAGCACGGCTCGCGCCGCCAAGCAGGTTCACGGCGCCGCGCACATCCTCCTGTACAACATCAACAGCGACGGACCTCACTATCGAGCTGTCGTGACCGGTGCCATCTCCGACTACGGCCCGGCGGTCACCGTCTACCCAAACGGCAAGGTCGATCCAGGGCACAGCCACCAGATGGAGCTACAGCTCAAGGACGGGACGTTTCGCTTGAGCATCGTGTCGTTGGAGAAGGAGTTCTTCTCCCGAGTTGAGCACGGGTTCGTCCCCTCGGCGTGCTCGCACTACTCCAGCTTTGAGACTCCTGTCCCCATCGTCGCTGGATCGGGTACCGGCGCGTACACCGGCATCACGGGGAGTTTCGACATCACGGTCACCGCTGACGAGGTACATCGGCCCTGCCGTCCTCCTTTCTCAGGTCCCCCCTCTTGGGAGGTCATCGTCCTTGCCGGCGGTGGCACCATCTCGACCTGACTCACCAATCCCGACCATGCGCCGCCCACGGAACAACCGTCTCGAGTGGCCGGCCATCAGGGCTCCTCTGTGGTCTGACGCCGGGCAGTCCATCTCCGGGTCATCCGAGCGGATGACGGGCTGTCCATCCCGAGAAGGACGGCGATTCGATCCTTGCGCCCTGACGACAGGCGGCCCGGGGAGGGCGACGATAGGGGCGATCGTCGAAGAGCCTCGGTGCCACGGACATCTGACCGGGCGAAAGGAAGGTGCGCCGCCCAGCAATGTAAGCGGGCCGTATAGCGGTCACGGGTCGGCCGCGTCGATGGCCGGGCTCGCTGGCGTCAGGCTGAGCGGAGCTACTGCGTTCTGATGGCGTTCCTCGATGGTCTTGTGACGGAAGTACGGCAGACCGAGAGGCTCGTTGGTGACAGGATCACTCCCCTGGCCGAGCAGGCGTCGTGGATGATCCTCAGTGACCGTCCCGCCGGACTCGATGCGCCGGTCGCGGGTGCCGAGACCGTGGACGCCGGTACCCAGCCAATAGCCGGGAGGGCAACCCTTATCGGTGTAGTAGGCGATCAAGGGTTGGGTCAGGCTCCGGTGCCCGTCGCCGGCGGCGACCGACTGGAGCAGGTAGCGGTAGCCGTCACCGGCGGGCATCACACGCACCGAGACCGTCACGCCGGTCAGGTGCGCGGCGGGAACCTCGTGGTGCAAGATGTGGACCTACGTAGAGAGTTCTCAAACTCTTGCACGTCCGCAAAATCCCTGGTCAGACGGCTACTTCGCCGGGTCGGGAAGGGCGCCGAAGTCGCTCGGGAAGCGCCGGTGACGGTGTTTGAGGATGCGCGGGGTCCGAACGTGCGGGTGTTGCGGCAGGCTCAGCGGCGGCTCTCCCTAGCCGAGCTGGAGGCGCTGATCGCGGAGTATGAGGCAGGTGCTCGTGTCTGCGAGCTGGGGAAGATTTACGATCTTCATCGCACGACGGTCGCCAGGCACATTGCCGGTGCGGGCAAGACTCGGCCGGTCATGACCGAGGCGCAGATTGACGAGGCGGTCGGTCTGTACCGGGACGGGTGGACGCTGCACAACCTGGGGCAGCGCTTGGGTGTGGCGGATCAGACGGTCCGGCGGGTGCTGGTGGAGCGAGCGGTGACGATCCGGCCGGGGGGCCACAGAAAGCTCACTGCGTGTAAGGTTCGGTCTTGAACGAAGAGATCTGGCTTTATCGTCGTCGTGATGACGAGGCATGTTTACCGCAGTTCGCTGTCGTGGTCGGGTAGCACGGCCGACTACGCCACCTACGACCGTCGGCATGAGGTGACGGTCGGTGCCGGGTCGCTGGCGGTCAGCGCCGATGCGGCATTCAGCGGCGACCCGGATCTAACGAACCCTGAGCAGATGCTCGTCGCAGCCGCGAGTTCGTGTCAGTTGCTCTCATTTCTCGCCCTCGCCTCACGATCTGGGGTCGAGGTGGTCGGCTACAACGACGACGCCGAAGGAGTGATGCCAGAGTCCGAAGAACCGAGGCGGATCACGGCCATCGTGCTGCGTCCAAAGATCGTGGTCCGCGGCGGAACGGTGCAGCGGGTCGAGCGTCTCGTGCATAAGGCGCACCAGCAGTGCTACATCGCCAATAGCCTGAACAGCGATGTCGTGCTCGAGCCGAGGATCGAGGTGATCTGATGTTCGACATCGAGGTTCCGGCACCGGACGGCGCTGACTCGCTGGCCCTGATCGGCCGGGTGCTCGGAGCCGCAGGCGTCGGTCTTGAAGGCGGCGGCATGTGGTCAGGCGTCGCGCACTACCTCGTAGAAGATGCCTCCGCGGCCGAGAACGCGCTCACCGCCGCGGGGATCAGCCGCGTGGTCACCCATGAGGTCGTGATAGCGGAGCTTGACGCCGACGTGCCCGGCGCTCTGGGGCGGATGATGCAACGGCTGACCACGGCCGGCGTGCGACTGCATGGCCAGTACAGCGACCACCACAACCGCAAGGTCCTGATCGTCGAGGACACCGACGCGACCCGAGCGGTACTGGAGCGTAGAGGCGAGTTGTGAGCGGTGAGCCTGACATCGCCGTTCCCGCCCGGGCGCTGGGCGATCCAGCTCGGGGCCGGATCGTGTCGGCGCTTCTCGGCAACCGGGCCATCCCGGCCGGAGAGCTGGCGCGGATCGCCGGGCTGTCGGCTTCTACCACCAGCGAGCATCTCCGCGTCCTCGCCGACGCGGAGATCATCATCGCGGATCAGCGAGGCCGCAACCGCTACTACCGGCTCACAGGCAGCGACGTCTCACACGCCATCGAGGCCCTCCAGGCCATCGCACCCCAGATCGAAGCCCGATCGCTGCGCCAGCATCGCGTCTCAGAAGAGCTTCGTCAGGCGAGAACCTGCTATGACCACGTCGCCGGCGACCTGGGGCTGCGGCTGACCGATCTCCTCGTCCGGCAGAAGATCATCACTGAGCTGGCAGTCGGCTGCGTCACCCACCCACCGCAGCCGTTCCCGAATGGGCCGGTCGCGACGATGCTCGGTATCCGGCCTCCTCGCGGACGGAGGCCCTGGGCCCGCGGTTGCCCGGACTGGACGGGACGGCGTCCTCATGTCGCGGGCCAGGTCGGTGCCCAGATATTGACTGCGCTGCAGGCCAACAGATGGATCACGTCACGGGTGACCAGCAGAGCCGTCGAGCTGACCGAAGCAGGAGAACGGGGCCTCCACCAGCTCGAAGCTCTTTAGAGCACAGAACGCCACGCGACGGTCGGGATGAGCCCGATGGCGCACCTACGCCAGATGCGCGTCGAGCGAATGGCGCGGCTGCTGGTCTCCACCGACCTATCGATTGGCGACTGCCCACGGGCAGTCGGTTGGGCCAACGCGTTCTACGCCAGCCGGACCTTTCACGCCGCGTATGGCCTGTCGCCCGCCGAGTTCCGCCGCCGACAGCCACCACCACCGCTGGCCTGACGTGCGGCCTCCAGACCTCTCGCGGCCGCCAGACAGGAAGTTGAGTCCCGTCCGCAATGTTCGACTGAGACGCGTTGGGGGTCGGTTGTCAATGGAGCCAGCCGAAGTCAACGCGAACCGCTCGGCGCGGCTTCCTGGCGGGCGGATGTCGCTTGACGAAGCGGGATAGACGGGGGCTCGAACCCGCGATTGTCACCCCGCGAATCGAGATCCGACTGTAGGCGACCGTGGGCCGATCACCAAGCCGCCCGTTCGTCTGCGGTGCTGATCCTCGCCGGGACGATCCGTTGCCTACGAGCCGGAGCCGAGGCGAGCTGGCGGCTCGATGCGGAGTGCGAACGCGATCGCGTCGAGCGCGGTCTGACGCTCGGTCTGGGTGACGGCGATGATCAATTGGAGCTGGTCGGCGTTCCAGGCCAGCTTGAAGAACGGGCAGCACTCGCGCTCGGTCGCGATCGTCTCACTGACCAACTCGGCGTCGGTGCATTGGTCGAGTTCGACGATCAGCGTTCGGTTAGTGCGGTCGATGATGCGAGCGCCCTGCCCAACTTGCTGGTAGCGCTCACGCTGTTGGCTCAGGCCGCTCTGATCGAGGGCGCAGCTCGAGATCATCGGCAGCGACTCCACCGACTACAGCCTACGGCTCGTCGTGCTCGCTGTCGGTGCGGGCGAGGACGGCGGACGATATCGACGCTTCGCGATCCAATCCCGCCGCCGCGTCCCTCGTCCGGCTCGAGCCGGACTCGAGCAGGAAACCCGCTCGTGGCGAAGACCAGGTTCGTCACGGCCGCCAATCGCAGCCGGCTGCGCCCCTGCTCGCAGGGCGTAGGAGGAAAGAGTCCCGTCTGCCCTGCTTTCGCGGCGATGCGGGTACGCGCCGACGGCGCCGTCGCGCGCTGCTGCCGGTCGTCCATCGAGGACAAGAGTTGGCCATGGGAACGCGTAGCGCTCGCTCATGCTCTTGCCCATTCATGTGATCCAGCCCTGCAGGGGTCTAGCTGAACCGCACGGGCGGCGCCACCTCGGCGTGCGTCGGAGGCTCAGCGCTTGACGAAGGTGGCGAGGTTAGCCAGCGAGGATGCCATGCCGGCGGCGTGGTCTTCCGCGGAAACGGCGGCTGGAACGTCATCGGCACAGATCGTGACGTTCGTCCCCGTGCCGGCCGCTGCGAGAGACCAGGTCATGTCATCGTGCCGCCGTTGGCTGGGTCATCGGAGACGAAGTCGACCGCCGTCACCACCCGTCCATTTGGGACTAGTTCGACGAAGCGCGCCTCGATGATGTCAGAGCCTGCGGTGCTCTTCCCGAGCAAGGTCGCGCGGTCCGTATCGGTCAGGACGAGCCGATAGGACCCGCCAGGCCGCGCATCGAAGCGTTCGAACCGGCCACGCATACCCTCTGGTGGCAGCCACTGCACGAGCGCGTCCGGATCCGGGGGCGCTACGTAGACGCGCTCCGGCGGTGCGGCGACCACGCGCGATGCGATGTCAGTCCGGCTCACAGCGCGCCGGCAGGGCTGTAGGTGAGCAGGAGCACTCCGTTACTGAAGCGGCGCTCGTCGACCAGTTCGAGCGTAAGGCGGATGTCGGTCGGCAGCCCCGGCTTGCCCTTGCCGACAGTCCCGGGCCATACATACAGCCGGCATTCGTCGACCAGGCCGGCGGCAAGCGCTTGGCTCGCGAGATGTGCTCCGCCGATCATGAGGTCCCGCTGGGCAGCAGCCTTGAGCTGCCGGACGGCGGTGGGATCGAAGTGGTGTTCGATCCTCGTCCTGGGGGTCGGGGCCGTCGTCAGGCTGGTGGAGTAGACGACCTTGTCAGCGGTCTGCCAAGCGGTCGCGAACTCGGCGGTCAGTTCGGATTGGGCGGCGAGAGCAGGCTCGGTCTCCCACACGGCCATCGTCTCGTACAGGCGGCGCCCGTAGAGGAAGGTGCCGGTGGACGTCAGTATCTCCGTGGTGGACGCGAACACCTCGTCGCTGGGCGGGAACAGGTCGAAGGTGCCGTGCTCGTCCTCGATGTAGCCGTCGAGCGTGATGTTGGTGACGTAGATCAGCTTGCTCATGTCTGTGAATCTCGCTGGTCGGCAGCATTGCTCGTCAACGCCGCGTCGAGCTTGGTGAACACCTCACGCCAGCCCTGCTCGCTCGGGCCGCATGCCTGCTCCGGGAGTGACTGCCGAATCTCGAGCCGGGTGCGGCGGCCGGGCTCGTCGTGGAACTCGATGCGCAGGGCAGAGTTGAACGGTTCGATGTCGTCTGGGAAGTCTCCGCGTGCGTGCAGAACACCCTCCAGCAGCCGTCCGTCCGCGACGTCGGTGAGCTCGATGCGGATGTACACGCGAAAGTCAGGGTCGGCGTCCCGAACTTCTGTCCAGCGCTGATGCCCGCCGGGGCGTATGTCGAAGTCGGTCTCGTCGCGCAGCACCGAATTGCCGATCGGGCCCCACCATGCAGCGAACTGCGCTGGGTCGGTGAAGGCCCGATACACGAGCTCCCGCGGCGCGTCGACCACGCGTGACATCGAGAGCTGCGAGCGCGCGATGTCCATCAGCGCCGATCTGCGGCCTGGATCGCCGCGAGGTGAGCGTCAAGACGGTCCAGCGAGGCGTCCCAGTACCGCCGGTAGCGCTCAATCCACGCGGCGGCATCCCGCAGCGGCGCGGCCTCGAGCTGGCTCGTGCGCCATCTGCCCTGCTGAGATCGCGAGATCAGCGACGCGTGCTCCAGCACCTTCAGATGCCGCGACACTGCGGGCATCGAGATCGGGAACGTGGCAGTCAGGTCCGACACGGTGGCGTTGTGATCGGCCAGCTCGGCGAGGATCGCCCGTCGCGTCGGATCGGCCAGGGCGGAGAACACCGTGCTGAGTTGATCGGCAGCCGTCGCGGGCATCAGTCGACCACTTGCTTAACCATCTCGTTAAATGTAGTGCCCGCGAAGAGACGCTGTCAAGAGGTGCCCGTGGCCAGCGTGCGAGACAATCCCGTTGGCCGGCGAACCGGACTTCAGGTCCCTGACCGGTAGCCACCGGCGTGCTCACACACCGGGGACCATCACTTCCGACACTGCGCGGGCGCCAGGGTCGGCGAGCACTGCGGCCACCCACAACACATGGCGAACGTTTCCGCGGTGCGGTAAGAGTCGTCACGAGCGCCGGCGGCTGACAACTGCCTCGCCAGGAGATACTGCGCGCCCCGAGCGGCCCACTCCAGGTGCTCGGCGCGCCCAGCAGCAGCGCGACGGCGCGATCGGCGCGTGCCCCCATTGCCGACTTACCAGAGCGCACAGCCCTCTTCCCTGGTTCGCGCGGCAGGCGGGGTCCGACGCGGCTTCACGACGTCAAGGACGGTCAGGTCGGCGGCTGAGACGCGCCTGCCGCGCGATGCAGACCCATCGTGGTTTTCGGGCCGGCGTCGTCCCACCGGCAAAGTGGGGTCGGCACGCGCCGATCGCATTTACCACTGCGCCGCATAAATAAAGTCCGCGGCCGGCTGCTCTAGCCATTGCGTCATCGCCATGGCGAGCGTCATCCTCACCGCGAAGCGCGCTGTGCGCAGGCCCGTGAGCTGGCTCGGACCGCATCGAAGCTCACGCGCGAGTGCCGGCCAAGCGAGGCCGCGGTCGCGGCGGCGCTCGTCAAGCGCCTCATATAAGCCTGGAACATCATGGCGGGGAGTGGCGTGCAGGTGCCACCGCAATCGTCGGTCGGGGCCAGCACTCGGGAGCGTCGCTCGCGTGCTCGCCGGCGCCCCCGGAACGAAGTCTTCAGGGTCGCGGCCGAGCCAACGGAGCATGAAAAGCGCGTGCTGGCAGGACGTGTCGCCGCGCTTGGTGAGATTCGTCAGCGTGTTCGCAGCGATCGGGTGATCCTCGCCCCGGAGCTTGGCAAGCTCCGACGACATCTCCCACAACTCTCGCGCCACCCCGGGCCAGGTAAGCGAGCGCTCTTCGCGCTGGGCATCGAGTGCCAAGAATAAGGCCTGAGCATCAAACATCTCCCGCATTATCGTCCAGGTGAGGATGGCACCGCCAGACTGAATCGCGGTACCAGCGCGAGTGAATGCAGGTCCCTGCGGCCACAAAGCAACAGACACGCTTCTCGCCAATCTCGCGCCCCAGCGCGGCTTCGGTGCGCGCATCACATGTCGGCCGACGCGACACACCCGGTTTCCTCCGACAGCGGGGCAGACGTGCCTCGTCCCTGCTTCGCCCGTGGCAGGGCAGAGGGTCCCGCGCCCTCCTTCGCGCGGACAGGAGCGCTGTAGCGTAGATCGTCGGGCCTGACGCCGGCGTGGGGCGCGAGTTTGGCGAGATCCGGGTCTCAAGCCTGGCCTCGGATGAAGACTCGCTTACGTGTCGGCGCGCGACTGTGGCTGTGGCTAGCGCACGGTTCTCATCGTCTGGCCATTAGCGCGCGTGGCCAGGCGGAGGGGCGGCGAAGGGTCCTGAGCGCTAGCGGTAGCGAGTCCGAATAGGAGCGGCGGTCGATCACCTTGCCGTCCTGGATCTGGAAGCGATCGCAGACTGAGAAGCGAACCGGTTTGCGGCCGAGTGTGGCTGAGCAATCCGATTCGATGAAGACGATGTCGTGCTGGGCAGCAGTGCGCGTCGGGGTGGCGGTCATGTCGGGAAGGAGCGCGAACAGTTGGCGGAATAGGGTCGCGATCTGATCGTGACCGCGAGCCGTTGGGAACATCGGTTGGGTGAAGGTCGCCTCCGGATCGATCAGCGGCAGGAGGTAGTCGAGGAACTGGTCCGACTTGGGGAGCGCCCATCCTTCCGCGAACAGGTTTGGGAACTCCTCCGGCGTCACGAGGCGGGCACCGTCTCGAGGAATTCGGTGATCAGCGCGGCGAGCGCGAGCGGCTGGTCGTGCGGGATCAGCGTGCGGGATTCTGGGACGATCGCCAGGTGTCCGTTGGGGAACGCCCCCGCCAGCCGTTTGCCCAGAGCGCGGGGGAAGAGGCGATCCTCGCCGGCCCACACGACCAGGACGGGACGATCGAAATCAGCGAAATGCGCCGCGGCGTTGAGCGTTCGACGGTTGGACGATCCGCTGATCAGCTTGCGCAGGTCCCGGCGGATCAGAGCGTCACTGGCCAGCGGCCGCGCCCAGTGCAGTAGATCTGCTGGATCGCGCGCCACCGCGCCATATCCGAGTCGAGACGTGGCGAACGCCGGCTGGTTCATGGCGGCGGCTAGCAGACGGACGACGCCCGGCACGCGCACGAGGCGAAACAGGGGGCGGTATTGCGCAGGCGGGAAGCATTCAAAGGCGTCACACGCCACCAGCACGAGCGCCGAGATCCTGTCCGGATGGTCGCTGAGCACCAGCTGTGAGATCACGCCGCCGCTGTCATTGCCTACCAGCACCGCGCGCTCGAGCCCAAGCTGGTCAAGCACCTCGATCACGAGGCCTGCCAGAGCCGGCGGCGAGAGGTCGGCTTCGGTGCGCATTGGCCGCTGGTGCGCTCCGAAGGGCCAATCGACGGTAATGCACCGGTGACGGTCCGTCAGTGCCCTGAGAACGCCGGACCACGCATCCGGACCGGCGATCAACCCTTGCAGGAAGATCAGCGGGGGACCGCTAGCGATGGGGCCATGATCCCAACACTTCAGCGACCCGAAGCTCGTCTCGAGCTCGGACAGACCTTCAGTCGCTGACTGACTCATAGTCGGTGAGTATGATCGCAGTCGGTATGCCTGTCAAGAGCCGCCGCGACGAATACAGGGACCTGACGCGGGCCGCGTTGCTCAACGCCGCCACCGAGCAATTCGCCAAGCGCGGGTTCGCCGCCACGACGATGGATGACATAGCGACGTCCGCTCGGGTCAGCAAGGGGGCTGTCTACTACCACTTCGCCGACAAGGCAGAACTGTTCGAAGCCGTCTTCCGCGACCGCCAGCAGCAATTGCTCGCGAAGGTCGGCGTCACATCCGCGCGTCACACCAACCCCTGGAAGCAGTTGGATGCCGCTCTTCGCGCCTACCTACAGGGCACCGTCGCCGACTCGACGCACCGTGCCCTCCTGCAACAAGCGCCTGCCGCTCTCGGCGCCGAACGATGCCGAGAGATCGACGAGCAACTCGGCATGCCCCTCCTACTCGCGGCGCTCAACGCCCTGCGGGAGACGGGAGAACTCGCTGTCCAACCGACCGAGATGCTCGCCCGTGTGCTCTTCAGCGCACTCTGCGAAGCCGCTATGACAGCCGGCGCCGACCCGCACACCAGCGCAGCGCAACGTGAAGCCGACACAGCCCTGCGAGCAATCACCGCCGGGCTCCGACGACAACCAGGCCGATAACCTCGACGTCCGCATCGACCACAGATCAGACATCCTTGCAGGGCCGACCGGCGGCCGATCCGACGCAAGGCCTTGCTTTCGATGACGGAGCCGTTCCCGCGCGGGGTGTCGCTTCAGACCTGCAACGCGCGGACATCGGGAGCGTTCCGCCGCGTGACGGCAGTCACTCGCCGCCGTCGCGGTGGCTCGGTTCGAATAGCGGCGCATCGTCAACCGGTCCCACCACGGGAGGATTCATGGAATCCGTTCTGCTCGACGTCGCCGGCCATCGCCGCTCACCCGCGACCATGCTCGGCTACCGCCGGGGTTGCTCGCGTAGAAGCTCGTTCAGGGCTCGCGGGGACCGGCCGGTCAGTCGCCGCACGGTGTCGGTGACCCGCGCGGCGTAACCGTCCGTGCCGGACGCCGGTAGTCCATGTAGAGATCAACCAGCCCACCTACGAGCCACGGCCCCAGCCCGAAGGCCTCCAGCGCGCCGCGGACAGCATCGTCGGGTACGTCGACGTAGCTCACCTCGCGACCCATCACAGCCGTGAGTTCGGCTGCGATGTCGTGGTAGGAGAGCGCTTCAGGCCCGGTTACGTCGAGCTCCGTGTCGACGTGTCCTGGCTCGGTCAGTAGTGTTGCCGCCACCGCCGCGACATCGCGAGTGTCCACCATGCTGATCCGCGCCTCGCCAGCGTTCGCGTAGAAGTTTCCATGCTCGTCGATCGAAGGGATCGTCGACTCGGGCACGTTCTGAGAGAACAGGTTCGGCCGCACGATTGCGTGCGGGACGCCCGAGGCCCGCAGGTACACGTCGCAGCTCCCGTGATCGCGCACGAACGTCGCTTGCGAGCTCGGGTCCGAACCGAGGATCGAACTGCGCACCAGTAGCTCGACTCCCGCTTCCTTCGCGACGTCGATGGCGTTGCGGTTCAGTTGCACCTCCTCCTCAACCGGACCGCACAAAAGAAACATCCGGTTCAACCCCGGTGATCGCTGCTCTGAGCGAATCACGATCCGCGAGGTCTCCGATCACCGTCTTGACACCGTTGGGCAGCGAGCTGACGCTCTCCCCCGAGCGCGCCAGTACCCGAACCGCCTCCCCCTTCAAGACCAGCTCAGCGATCAACGCCGAGCCGATCTTGCTACGACCACCGATCACCAAGATCATCGATTCAGCTCCTTACAGTCGTCGTGCTTGGTCGAAGAGAGTGCGCTCGGCGGCGGCGCAGAACAAGGCCCAATTACTAAACGGATCGTGTACCGTCCGTTCACAATGTGGTCCGAGGTCGAGCTGAGTGAGATACGCGTATTCCTCGGCCTGGCTGAGGAGCTTCACTTCGGTCGGACCGCCGAGCGGCTGCACATCACTCCGTCCTATGCCAGCCAGCTGATCCGCAGACTCGAGACCCGACTCGGCGGCCGGCTGTTTGATCGCACCAGCCGGCGCGTGCGCCTCACCCCGCTCGGGGAGCGGCTACTCGTCACGCTCGGGCCCGCCCACCGGCAGTTGGTAGACGCGCTTGAACACACTCGCACGATCGCTGCCGGCATTACCGGGGTGGTTCGGATCGGGAGCTACATGCTACGGCTGCTCGGCCGCGGATGCCCGAGATCATCAACACGTTCGAGGCGCGTCACCCTGGCTGCCACGCCCAGTTTGTTGATACCGGCCTCGAGCGCGATTACCTCGACTGGCTCCGCGCGGGCGACGTTGACATCGTCGTCTGCTGGTTACCGGTCAGCCCGCCGGAGTTCGCAGTCGGCCCGATCGTGTTTCGCGACGACCGCGTGCTAATGGTCGCCCGCGGACACCCGCTCGCCGAGCTCGCATCGGTGACGCTCGAGGACCTGGCCGGCTATCTGGTGACCGACGTGCCCGCGTTCAACCGCGAGATGATGGAGTCGTTCATCCCGCCCGCGACCCCGTCCGGCAAGACGTTGCGCCGGGTGTCGCGACGCACCTTCGAGGAGACGTTAATGGCCGTCGCGCCCTCCAACTCGGTCGCACCAGCTCGGTCACAGCAAAAGTGACGTTTACCGCGCGCTGTCGCAAAACCCACAACTGTGTCCTGAACGCCGCCCGCGTCGTTCAGGACAGGCATGCTGGCGGTAGCTGGCGCAATCCTGGAGTTCAAGGATGCGCGACGGAAGTCGATCGCCGAGTGAGCGTTCTGCCAGTGGGGTTGTCACAAATCCGGGGGCTATGACGTTTGCGCGTACGGGCGCGAGTTTTAGCGCCAGGGTTTCGGCGAGATATTCGGTTGTTTTCGCCGGGGCGCCGAGCAGTCCGCCGCCGGGGCGTGGGGGCTGCGGTTGATTGTCAGCGAGCACGTCCGCGGCTGTCTGTGTGAACGCCTTCACCAGCGGGCGGTTGTCGTGGGCGCGCCAGACGAGCACCGCTTCACAAGGCCGTAGGTCCGCTGAACGGTATGACGACGATGCGCGGATCGGTGAAGTAGATCGTGGATGAGCGGATCGTGGGATGAATTTGCTCGCCGTGAAGGCGGCTACTTCGCCGTGCCGGGTAGGGCGGGAATGTACGTCGATTTGCCGCGAAACGGCCCGCAGACTCCACGACACACCGTCCCGGCGTGATTCACGCACCGCGAGCCCAGCTCATGTCATCCAGCCGGGGAGGCCCGCCAACGAAGCCCCGAAAGGGCCGGCCACCTGCTCGAGATCGTCCTCAAGCTCAGCCAATCGGCGGGCCCCAAGATCTTGGGCGAGACGCCTGTGGTAGGACTCGAAGAACGCAGCACTCAATGACAGCATCTCCTCGCCGCGCCGGGTGCGTCGCAGACGAACAGCGCGACCGTCCTGGGGATCGGGCTCACGGGACACGTAGCCGACTCGCTCCAGCGAAGCGACCGTCTTCGCAGCCGCCTGTTTGCTGACTCCGAGCCGGCGCCCCAGCTCCGATGCCGTGGTGTCGTCGGGGCCGATCGCCTGAAGCGCGAACCCATGAAGCGGGCGAGCTTCGGCGTGGCCGCTCTCAGCCAGGGTGTCATGCAGCTCATCGATCAGCGACCTGAATGCCCCGAGCAGCGGGAGTGGAAACTCAAAGCCCGCGCGCTCGCTCGAAGACATGCGCACATGTTCGCAAACAACAGACAACCAGGTGTACCATCTAGACAACCCTATTGTCTATTGAAGGACCTCGCTATGTCTCCTGTAGTTCATACGGCCGAACGTCGCCGCTCCGAGACTCCGGCCGGCGTGATGACGACCCTCGCGTCGCCGACCGTCGGCGCTGCCGCCGGTCTCTCCATGTGGCAAGTGGAAATGACGGCGGGCGCGTCCGGCCCGCTCCATGTCTTCGACTCCGAGCAGACCTGGACGTTGCTCGATGGCGAGCTGTCAGTGGCCATCGCTGGTCAGTGCGAAGACATCCGTTCCGGGGACACCGTCGTGATCCCCGCGGACCTTGAGCGTCAGCTCTTCGCCCGGACCGACGTTCGCCTGCTTGTATGCGGTCACGGAAACGCAATCGCCCGGGTGCCCGGGGAGCCCGAACCACGTGGGGTGCCGGCCTGGATTGCATGATCGCTAATGCCGGCGGACTCTGCCCCGGTCGCCGGAGCGCCCGCTCGGTCCGCGTATACACGATGGCGAGCCAGCACTACGGCCGCCTAGCGCTACGGTTGGGCGACGCACGCGCTACACTGCTGAAATGATCACGCAGATACCTCAGCGAGAGCTTCGCAACAACAACGCTGACATCCTCAACCGAGTCGAGGCCGGAGAGCGCTTCGTGGTCACCCGAAACGGAGTTGCCGTGGCCGACGTGACCCCGCACGTTGGCCACAATGGCCCGCCGATGTTCCCGAAGACCACGGACCTCGCCGCCCGGCGGCAGAGGATCAACGAGGCCGCGCCGGATATGGAAGCGTGGCTGCGAGACATCCGCGATGGCGGTGTCGTCGACGACGACCCACTCAACAGCCGTGCCTAAGCACGCGTTGGCTCTGCTCGACACCTCCTGCGTCATCGAGTTCCCAGACCAACTGGAGGACTTGGCCGATGCGGCCGCTGTCAGCACGCTGACCATCGCCGAGCTTGCCTACGGCATCCACCATGACGACCCGATGGTGGCCGCTGCTCGCGAGGCACGCTACCGAGAGGTGCTGGGTGAGTTCAGCCCAGTTCCCTACTCTGCTCGCGCTGCGCATCTCTACGGCGCGATCGCCGCCTCAGTGCGCAAGTCGGGGAGGAACCCTCGGCCACGAAGGATCGACCTGATGCTTGCCTCAGTCGCCGCGGAGTTAGGCGCGGTCGTGCTTACCAGGA
>DAHWPS010000216.1:0-9514 GCA_027342785.1 Acidimicrobiaceae bacterium | reverse complement strand
ACCTGGTCCCACACCTCGTCGAAGGTCTGCTTGTGTGCGTTGACGGTGCGAGACCGGATACGGCGGGCAACCTGCTCGCTTCGTCAGGCTGCGGCGTCGGAGAAGGTCTCGAAGGTGCCGGGTGACGAGGATGAAGCGGATCCGCCCTTCCTCGCAGAGTCGCCTGACGAACCGATGCCCGACGCCGAGGTAGTCGGCCAGGCGTTGCTCGTCCCACAGATCAGGCAGTGCCGGAGCGGCCGTGGTGTCTTGGTCATTGTCTTGGTGTGGTCCCATGCCATCTCTATGCGGACGGCACCGAATCGGACTTCCGATTCTCTTGAATGCCCCTTCCTGCCCAATCCGACCCCCATCTGAGTTGGGCAAAACTTGGGCGAAATATCGGGGGTTCGGACCAAGAACCCATTCTGACCTGGAGCCTGAGGTGGGACTTGAACCCACGACCTGCGCATTACGAATGCGCTGCTCTGCCGACTGAGCTACCCAGGCGCTCGCGGTCCTGACTCTACCTCTCGGCGATCAGAGGCTGTCGCTGCCGAACCATCGCCACCCGACGAACCACGTCCGTGACACAGTTGCTTCTCGGCAAGCAATAATGGGAGGATGCCGGGTCCGACACCACGTCCCGAACCAGTGCGCCTCCGGGCTGCGCTCATGAAGATCGGCCAACGACTCCGCTCCATCGACGCGGGGACCGGGTTCACGCCCTCCGAGCTTTCGATGCTCGGGACTGTCGTGCGGACCGGACCACTGCGACCGAGCGAGCTGGCTCGGGTCGAAGGGTGCAATCCCACGATGACCTCGCGCATCGTCGCCCACCTCACCAGCGAAGGTGTGCTGATCCGCACGCCGAGCCCGGGCGACCGCCGGGCAGCACTGGTCGCGGCGACGGCGCGCGGGCGCCGCATCCACGAGCGCTTACGCGCGGAACGTGCCCAAGCGCTCGAGGAGCTCGTCGGTCAGTTGCCGCTCGAGGACCAAGCCGCCATCACCGCTGCCGTCCCGGCGCTCGAAGCACTGGCGGAGCTGATGAAGGTGCAGCGCCCGTGACCGGCGTCGATCCCACTGCGGCTCCCGAGCCCGCCTCGGCCGCAGCCGGCCCCCCGCCCGTTCCCGACACCCGCACTCCCCGCTGGCGGACGCTGTGGCCCGAATGGATCACGCCGAACATGCGAATCATCCTCGAAGCGCGTTTCTCGATGAGCGTGGCGCGCTCGGTGGCCGGGGTGGTGACTGCGTTGTACCTGGCGGCAGAAGGGTTCTCCGGGCTCGAGATCGGACTGCTGTTCCTGTGCATCACGGTGCTGTCTGCTGTGCTCTCGACGACTATCGGGATGGTGTCCGACCGCGTCGGTCGCAAGCGGTTCTTGGTCGCGATTCCCTTCTTGACCGCAGCCGCCGCCGTGGCGTTCGCGTTCTCGGGCGCGGCGCCGATCCTGTTCGTCTTCTCCTCGCTCGGGAGCCTCGGGCGCGGGCAAGGTGCGGGTGCGAACAACGTCGGCCCCTACCAGCCGGCGGAGTCGGCCCTCGTGGCCGAAGTGGTGCCCACCGCGTCGCGCGCAGCCGCTTTCGGTCGCCTGGCCTTCGTCTCCTCGCTCGGCGCGCTGATCGGCGGTCTCCTGGCCGGTCTGGCCTCGGCCGGCCCCCACCTGTCCCGGGCGGCGGCCACGGCGGCCTACCGGCCGGCCTTCCTGGCGATCGCCCTGTTCGCCGCCGCCGCGGGGCTCCTCGCCCTCGGGATCACCGAGCACAAGCCCGAGCCCGATGCCGGGCGCTCGGACGCCAAGGGCCACTTCCGCTGGCCGAGCAATTCCTGGCCGGCCCTGTGGCGGTTCTGGCTCACCAACGGGACCAACGGGTTGGCCATCGGGATGATCGGACCGTTCGTCAGCTACTGGCTCTTCCGGCGTTACGGCGCCACGCCGGGCACCATCGGTCTGCTGTTCGCATTGGTCAACGCCGGGTCGCTCGCGTCGACCTTGGCCGCGGCAGGGATCGCCCGCCGCCTGGGGACCGTGCGGGTGATCGCGGCGGTGCGAGCCCTGACCGGGATCCTGCTCGTGCCCATGGTCTTGGCACCGAGCTTCTGGCTGGCCGGCGCGGTGTTCTTCGTCCGGATGCTCATCCAGCGCGTCGGCCTCCCGTTGCGCCAGTCCTTCACCCAGGACATGGCCGACCCCGAGGAGCGGGCGAGCCTGGCCGCGCTCTCGAACCTGCCGGCACAGGGCACCATGGCCGGCAGCCAGGTGCTGGCCGGCTACCTGTTCGACGAGGTGAGCCTTGCCGCGCCCTTCGAGCTCGCGGCGGTCGTGCAATGTGTGAATGCCGCACTCTACCCAGTGCTCTTCGCGTGGCGGCCTCCACGTCGCGCCGCTGGCAACCAGCACTGATCGTTGTCACGACGCCACACCATGACCGGGGATCGAAGGTCGGGGATTGCGCGGCGGCCGGCTCGAGGACGAGAGCGGCCTGTGCGAGCAGGTCAGGGCAAGCCGGCCGGTGGTGCCCCAGGGCCATCCTCTGCTCTCGAGGTCGCCGCGGTGAGGACCTGATGACCGACCGTCTGCATCGGCCCTCCCCTCTTCAAAGGTACGGTCGCTGGTTGGCCCGCTCGAGCTCATAGGTGGCCCGGGCCTGCCTCGTCGACTCCAAGTCCGCGACTTGTGCAACGGGGACCTCCCACCACGAGCCGCTCGATGGCGCAGGGACGAGCGGATCGGTCTCGACGCACACCACCACCGGGCCGGTCGACGACTTGGCTGCCTCGAGCGCGTGACGCAGCTCGTCGATGCCGGTCACGCGATGGACCTCGGCGCCGAGGCTCGCGGCATTGGCTGCCAGGTCGACCGGCAGCACCTCGCCGTCCAGGCGGCCTGACCCCGGACGCCGGAACCGGTAGGCGGTGCCGAACCGTTGGGACCCAACGGACTCCGAGAGCGAACCGATGGAGGCGAACCCGTGGTTGTCGACGAGCACCACCGTGATCTTCACGTGCTCTTGCACCGCGGTCACGAGCTCTTGGGCCAGCATGAGGTACGAGCCGTCTCCGACCAGGACGTACACGTCTCGCTCGGGGGCCGCCATCTTCACCCCGAGACCGGCGGCGATCTCGTAGCCCATGCACGAGTAGCCGTACTCGACGTGGTACTCCCGGGGTCCACGGGTGCGCCAGAGCTTGTGCAGATCACCGGGCATCGAGCCCGAGGCGCAGACCATGACGTCGCCGGGACGGGTGATCTCGTTCAGCGCGCCGATCACTTCGGACTGGGCCGGGAGCGGTCCGTGCCCGAGGTGGTAGGCGCGATCGACGACCGCGTGCCAGCTCCGTGCCAAGGTCTCGCACTCCCGGCGGTACTCCTCGGCCACCTGCCAGCCTCCGAGCCGCTCGACGAGCAGCTCGAGCGTGGTGCGGGCATCTCCCACGAGCGCCACGCCGGCCAGCTTGGCGGCGTCGATCCGGGCGACGTTGCAGTTCACGAACCGGACCCAGGGTGTGCGGAACGCCGAGCGCGAGGCCGTCGTGAAGTCGGTCCAGCGAGTCCCGATCCCGACGACGACGTCTGCGGAAGCGGCGAGGGCGTTCGCCGCCGCCGTCCCGGTCGACCCCAGCCCGCCGACGGCCTGGGGGTGGGAGGTGGGCAGCGCGCCTTTGCCGGCCTGCGTCTCGGCGACCGGGATCCCGGTGGACTCGGCCAGTGCCGCCAGCGCGTCCTCGGCCTCCGAGTAGACGACCCCTCCTCCGGCCACCACCAGCGGACGGCGGGCCGAGCGCAAGAGGCTCACCGCGCGCTCGAGTGCTCTGGGGTCGGGCGGGGGTCGGTCGACGTGCCACGTGCGGTGCTCGAAGAGCTCCTCGGGCCATGCACACGCCTCGGCTTGCACGTCCTCGGGCAGGCACACCGTGACCGCACCCGTATCTGCCGGGTCGGTGAGCACGCGCATGGCGCCGAGGAGCGCTTCGGGGAGCTGCTCGGCTCGCTGGACCCGGTCGAAAAAGCGCGAGACGGGCCGGAACGCGTCGTTCACCGTCACGTCCCTGGATCCGGGGAGCTCCAACTGCTGGAGCACCGGGTCGGACATCCGAGTGGCGAACACGTCGCTCGGCAGCAGGAGCACCGGGATGTGGTCGATGGTCGCCAGCGCTGCCCCGGTGACCATGTTCGTCGCCCCTGGCCCGACCGACGAAGTGCAGGCGAGCGTCGACATGCGGACCCTGGTCCGAGCGAAGCCGACGGCAGTGTGGACCATCGCCTGCTCGTTGCGGCCCTGGAAGTACGGGAACGCGCCGGGGTCCGCCAGCTCGCTCTCGAGCAGCGCCTGGCCCAATCCGGCGACGTTGCCATGACCGAGGATCCCGGAGCAGCCCTCGATCAGGCGATGCTCGACCCCGTCGCGTTCGCTCCATTGGCTCACGAGGAACTTGACGACCGCTTGACCGACGGTGAGGCGGATCAACGGGGATCTCCCGTCTCGTCGCCGGCGCGTGTCACCAGGCGTTCGTCCACTTCCTGGCCCTCCCACGTGCCCCGCACCCAGGCGTGCCGGGGGTCGTCGCACGCCAGCCACTGGCGACCGCAGGGGCCGGCCATCACGTTGAGGTAGTAGAGGTCGTAACCGGGAGGGGCCATCGAGGGCCCGTGGTAGCCGTGGGGGATGAGCACGACGTCGCCGGTGCCCACTCTCGCCAGGAGCTCGATCGGCCGGTCCTCGGTGCCGTAGACCTGCTGGTACGCGAACCCCGGCCCGCCCGGTCCTCCGGCGACTTCGAAGTAGTAGAGCTCTTCGAGTGGCACTTCCCCTGGGCCTGTCACGTCGTGCTTGTGCGGAGGGTACGACGACCAGTTGCCCGAAGGGGTCACGACTTCGCACACCAAGAGGTGGTCGGCATCGAACGTCTCGGCCATGCAGTAGTTGACCACCCGACGGGACGCCCGTCCGGCACCTCGGAGCTCGACCGGGGTGCGCTCACTCGGCTGCCGCCGGAACTCCAGGCGCTCATCGGCGAGCGCTCCGGGCAACGCGAAACGGCCGCCTCGCTCGCTGGAGATCGTCAGGTGCGCATCCCTCGGGACATAAGTGAAATCGGAGGGGCCTGCGAACACGTCCGTCCGGCCGGCGAGGACCACGGTCTCGCCGTCGCAGGACACCTCACAGGAACCGGTGAGCGGGAGGACCAAGAGCTCCTCGCCCCCGCTCTCCAGCTCGTGCTCGCCACCGGGTTCGAGCTCGAGCACGCGCAGCGACACCCATGACCATTGGGCCGTTCCCTGGGTCAGCTCCAGCGCCCATGGCGGCGATGCGAGCGTGCCGGCGGGGCGGTGGAGGTCGACGCGAGCCGCCGCGCTGACGTGTGCTGGGTTCCCACTCGGTCCTTTTGTCATCGCACCATTGTTCCCGCTGCGCTCCGCTCCCCGAAAGGCCATGCCGGCCTCAGTCGGCCTGCACTTCGTCCGACCGCACCGGTCGGTGCTCCTCGATGCTCCGAAAAGCCGCCAGTGCGAGCTGCAGCGCTGCCCGGCCGTCGGCAACCGTCACCGGCACCGGCGCGCCGTCGATGGCCTCGCGAAAGGCCACCACCTCGTCGTGGTACGCGGGCGTGTACCGCTCGATGAAGTACGCAGGGGGCGGAGGGCGGCAGATGCCATCGGCATCGGCGACCCGCAGCGCGAGCGTTGTGGGGTTCTCGACGGCGGCCATCCCGGCACTCCCGTGCACTTCGGCTCGCTGGTCGTACCCTTGGACGGAGAGCCGGCAATTGTCGAGCGCGCCGAGCGCTCCGGACGCGAAGCGCAGCAGCGTCACCGCGGTGTCGTGATCGCCGGCCTCTTCGGCGATCGGGTCCACCAGGAACGCCCCCATGCTCGACACCTCGACCACCTCCTCGTCCAGGAGGAACCGCACGACGTCGAAATCGTGGATCGCCGAATCGATGAAGATCCCGCCGGGGCTCCGCGGGTAGCCAGGCGGCGCCGGCTCCGGATCCCGGGAGCTGATGCGCACCAGCAGAGGCCGCCCGATCTTGCCGGACCTCACGGTGTCATGGAGCGCCCGGAAGTGGCGGTCGAAGCGGCGGTGCATCCCCACTTGGAGCACCGTGCCGCTCTGCGCCGCGGCGTAGGAGATCTGGTCGATCTCGCCCAGGGTCGGGGCAAGGGGCTTCTCGCACAAGACGTGCTTGCCTGCTTCCAGCGCTGCCATCACCTGCTCGAAGTGGAATGGGGTGCCCGAGCTGACGACGACGGCCGCGATGCGAGGGTCCTCGACGACGGCGCGCCAGTCTTCGACGGTCGGCACCGCCAGTTCGGTCGCCACCCGTTGGCGGGCAGCAGCATCGGGATCGGCGACCAGCTCCAAGCGAAACCCTCCGGCACCGCCGGCAAGGTGCCGGGCGTGGAGCATCCCTATGTGCCCGGCCCCGAGGAGAGCCGCCGGCAGCGATGGGCGGCTCACGGCAGACCGTGCCGCCGCAGGCACTCCAAGTTGGCCCGTTGCTCGTCGGCGATCGTCTCGGGCCGATCGGTCGGACCGGGGATCACGTCCTGTTCTATCACGAGCCACCCTGAGTAGGACGATGACCGGATGGCACCGAGGAGACCCTCGACGTCGAGGTCACCGGAGCCGAGTGCGCAAAACGCTCGGTCAGACCAGATGGCCCGGACCGGTCCGTCGCTTGCCACGACCCGCGCGACCACCGCTCGGTGGCAGTCCTTCAGGTGCAGGTGGTTGATCCGCCCTTCCCATCGCCCGAAGAGCTCCACCGGATCACCACCGGCAGCGAGCAGATGTCCGGTGTCGAGACACAGGCCGATGTCGGTATCCTCGAGGAGGCGCTCGATCTCGTCGGGGGTCTCCACGTAGGTCCCCAAGTGGTGGTGGAACGTCGGTTCGAAGCCGCGCCGGCGGACCCGTTCGGCCGCCCTTTCAAGCCGGGACACCAACGCTGACCATGCCGGCGCGTCCAATGCGCAGTTGGACGTGCGTCCCCCGAGGTGGTCTCGACTCTGCGGGGATCCGGCGTCGGCGAGCGTCGGTTTGGGACGGAAGGCCGGCTCGGAGGCGGGTGCCGCGTCGAACAGATCGAGCACTTGGTCGAGTGCCGCCATCTCCTCGTCGAAGAGGCCCTCGTCGCTCATGGTCATCGCCATCCACCCGCCGGCCAAGCCGATGCCGCGGCTCTCGAGGCGTTGCCCGAGCGCGGCGGCATCGCCCAGGTAGCCCACGGGGCCGAGGTCGATCCCCTCGTACCCCGCCTCGACGACGAGGTCCAAGAGGCGGTCGGGCAAGACGAGGGGAGGTTGGCTGGCGGTGAGCTCAAACACTCCGAAGCTCACCGGTGCGTTGGCGACGCGCCGTCGGCGCGGCGCCGGCTGGCTCTCCCCGGTACGGCGACTGTCCGCATTCGTCGGTATGCCCCTACTCTTTCATGCCGGAGCGGGGTGCGGGAGTTGGCTCGGGTGCGGGAGTGGGCTCGGGTGCGGGAGTGGGCTCGGGGCTCGCTTGCGGGCGGGGGACGGGGGCAGGACCGGTGGCGACGGCAAGGAGCACGGGTGCCAGCAGCGACAAGAAAGGCCGTCACACCGGGTGGGGGTCCGCTGCGGGGCGGGGGTCCGCTCCGGAGCTGGGGACCGCGATCGGGGGCACCTCGACACGCACGACGGGGGTCCGCCACCTCCTCGCCACTGGGACGGGTCATCACGTTCGTCGTTGTCGCAGCCGCGCTTGTCTATGGCCTCATGCTGCGTGCGTGGCTCCTGGCCCACCTCCCGCTCAACAGCGACGAGGCGGTCGTCGGTTTGATGGCGCGCGGGTACTTGAGCGGGCACCTCGGAACGTTCTACTGGGGTCAGCAGTACGGGGGTGCCGAGTCCTACGTGGTCGCCGCCGTTCTCCGCACGGTGAACGGCGGCCCGATGGGCCTCAATGGCACGGCCGCGCTCATCTCGACGATATCGGCAGTGGTCGTAGCGGCCATCGTCCACGAAGCGACGCGCAACCCCCGCCTTGCCGCCGTGAGCGGTGCCGTCGCCTGGGTATGGTCGTACGCCGGGATTTGGAACTCGGTCCGGGAGAACGGTTTCCGCCAGCTCGCAGTGTGCTGCGGCCTGGTCTTGGTGCTCTGCGCGCTTCGGCTCCACCGGCCGAGACCGACAGCGGCCACGTACGCGGTGCTCGGCCTTTCTGCGGGGCTCGGATGGTGGGCGTCGCCCGAGATCGCATATTTTGCCGCGCCGGTCGGCATCATCGTGGTGACCTCGTGGAGCCGGCTCTCCGACAAGGGTACCCGGTGGAGCCGGCGCATCGGCTGGCGGCCCGCCCTATTGACGCTCTCGGGAGTGGTGGTCGGCGCGCTGCCGTGGCTGTACACCAACATCCACACGGGCTTCGCATCGCTGCGCACCAGCTCGCTCCCCTCGACCCCCGGCCAAGGGTACGGCTACCGCCTCATGGTGTTCTTCCACGAAATGCTTCCCATCCAGCTTGGCACCCGCGTGGTGCCCGGCGGCGCGTGGGTGGGTGGCGACACGGTGGGCGAGGTGCTCTTCGGGGTCCTCGCAGCATTGATCGCTGTCGCGATCGTGCGGTGCGTGTGGGCTGCCCGCACCGGCTACCGAGCAATTCCAATGGCAGGATTGGCGGCGGGCATCGTGGCCTTTCCTTTCATCTACAGCGCCATCCCGTCTTCGGGGTACTGGATCGACGGGCGCTACGGCGTGTACCTCCCGCCGCTGTTGGCCGCGTTCTTGGCCTTGAGCCTGGCGGGGCCGGTCTTCGATTCCCGATCGCTCCACGAGAGCGGCTGGGCCGACGCATTGGCTGCCGCCGGACGGATCCACCGCGCCTCGGGGGCGCCTGTGCGACGTGCGCTCCAAGAGCGCATAGTCGTCCCCGTGGCAGCGGTCGCATTGGCCGGCGCACTGGTCCTCACCATGGCCGGCGCTTCGACTGCAGGAATACCCGCGACGCCGCGGTCGTTCTTGTCGCACTGGACGGACCCGAATGCTGCCGGGCGCCAATCGGCACATGCCATGGCGAGCCACCACATCCGCTATGCGTACGGCGACTACTGGATCGCCTACACGCTGGACTTCTTGGACCCCGGCCAGGTGACAGTGAGCCCATCGCCGCTCGACGTCGTCCGATGGCCGGCGATGGCCGCGAAGGTCGCACGAGCACCGGACCCAGCCTGGCTGTTCTTCGCGCCCACGAAGATCCCCCAGGCCTCGGCTGCCTTTTCCAACCCTGAGACCGGTCCGGGCGGCTACACCCAGGCACAGTTCGAAGCGTTCCTCCGTAGCCGTGCAGTCCCCTACCGAGTCGTGGCGCTCGGGGTGCTCGATGCCGTCGTCCCGGCGCGAAAGGTCTCCCTCCCCAAGCCGACCGGATGACGAGCGCTCTCCGAGACGCCAGCCGACCGGCGCTCTTCGGTGGATCGAGGCTCGGCGGCCCTCAGGCCCTCATCATCCCCACGACCGGCGCGTCGAGGCGCGCACCACCCATCGACCCGTCGAACACC